>NZ_JAUXQE010000022.1:0-441926 GCF_030683615.1 Undibacterium sp. | reverse complement strand
GTTGCTGTTGCTGTTGCTGTTGCTGTTGCTGTTGCTGTTGCTGTTGCTGTTGCTGTTGCTGTTGCTGTTGCTGTTGCTGTTGCTGTTGCTGTTGTTTTTGACTTTTGGTAGTTCCCATGTGTCGACGCCGTTTGTGCGGTGCAGAAAATGGAATAAGAAGAGCCGCTGTCTGAGCGAAGCGAGTTTCGGATCTTCCCATTTTTTGTACTGCATAAACGGGAACCCCGCAGGGGCGGCGACGCCTGGGTCGCCTTTTTGGCATCCCTTTTTGGCGAAGCAAAAAGGGATGTAGCTGCCGGTCTACCACCGGCCTGCAATCTTAAGTCACGTATGTAGGTAGTGAAAAGCGCGAAGAGTAAATCACCACATGGTGTTCCAAAGCGCTGTGGATTCCAGCTAAAAGCACGCTGGAATGACGTCAATAGTTTTACTATAAGTCAAAGAGCCTTCAGCTTGGTTTAGCAAGTCAACAAAAAGCCCGTATAGTAAAGATTAGCGGTAAGTATTCGCCAACAAAGTAGAAGATGCATCAATGCTGGACCTGGCCACTGTCGCTAATTTAGAATGTCCGTTTTGAAGTCTAGAGCATTCAATTCGAGCCACACGTAATCGCCCACAAACTTGACCATGTGAAGCGCTAGACTTGAACCGTCGTTACCCTGCTGCGCAAACCATTTGATAAGTGAAAGTAAAATGAGTCAATATTCTGATTTATCGCACTTGCTAAGCACGGGCGCATTGTTAGGAAAGTTGAAGCCTGTCGACCCAATGAGAATTCAGGAGAGTCAACAGGTTCATGAAAAATTGCCATCCGACTATGTAGACTTCCTGACTTCAATCGGTGCCGGGACTATTGGAGATAGTCAATATAGTTTGTATTCGGGTTTGATTGATCCAGATTTTATCTACGGTGATGACCGTCAACAAGTTGAAAATATTCTTTTTTTTGGTGACGATTTTCAAGGCTTCAATGCTGGCTTCAAGACCGACGAAGCCTGGTGTATAGTTGAAGTCAACCCCCTGGACTTAGAAGTAAGCATCGTTGCGCCAGATTTCCAAACCTTCATCCGTGAAATAATCGCACAACTATAAACCGACATAACTAGCCTGGAAATTACGCCCGAAAAACTTATTGGCCCACATAGACAACATTAAAGAACTATGTCCTGTACTCCTACTTCTTCCAAACATTCGTCAACAAACTTTACTGCCAGTCCTAGCGACGGCTCCCATGAACAATCATAAAGCAAGCCAACTATTCTTTCATTTGCGCCAAATGATTGCTTGATAATAATTTCAATTGGTAAAACGATAGTACCTAGTTGTGATTGACTGTGAATAATTGGAGCCATCTCATCAGCAAATTCAATGCCAAACCTATCTCTATATTCCTGACAATTACTTTGGTAGTATTCAAATATAGCCACCTCAGCTTGCGCAAGAAATGAGTCTGCTTTTTCGTCAAACCGCTGAAAGGCTTCTCGCTGACTAGATTCAATTTCATCACCCTCATCACAAGATATAGCAAGGTTTACGCTTACCTTTTTACCCAAGAAAATACAACCATATGGTCGAGTCCAACCATATTCATAACTTAGGTCACCTAGTATCTGGTCCTTTAGTTTTTTCACTGTTCTTTCTCACACTTTTTTATAGCAACCCGCATAAAGGAAACTACCTGTCTTTAAATGAATAGTATTTCAAATTCGCACGACTCTACAAAATGAGTTTGTACTGATGTCAGAAGTCTCTATCACAAGGGATATTGAAGACCCAGTCTTCTTGATATGCAAAGCGTAGAACCCAACCGGAAACTCAAGAAACATCCCGCCTCTCAAGGCTTCAGGCTCTAATCCATCACTGCTCACTTCTTCGGCAGCTCCAAAAAACACTCTTCCAGAATTGAACTTCAAGTTGACGCTCACATCTGGCTCGGCTATAGCATCGACGATAGAAACAGAGTATTTCCCATCACTGTCTAAATTTAAGAAAGCCACGTTACCGTTATTCACTTCCTGAATTTCAGCACTTGGAATACTCCACCAATCCGCATCGTCTTCAAGACGATGTTTCAAACACGCCAAGTCAAAAACGCACATGGTCGCGGTGTCAGTCACAAATTTAAAAGTATTCATAGAAAATCTTTAACTTCGCTTTTTTGTAATCGCTCACAAGATTGTGAGCGAGGAATGGCTAAAACTATCTCCTGTTTCCTCGAATCGATAGAAATTCACGAAATAGCCACTTCTACAACGATCTCGGAAAATTGGACTGCACCACCTGAAGTTTGTTTTTTCAGGGGATCTAACGCATAAAAAATATAAACTTCGGCACCGACTTTAAATAGTGATAGATCCTTTTCAAAATTAAGATATATCCCTTCCATCAAGTGTTCCCCCTCTTTTGAAATAACATCCATCGTGTTTATTTCATTGTCTGCATCTTGTCCAGAAGAGTAAACCCTTTCAATAACACCAGATATAACTTTTGTCGGCATAAGGCCATTGGCAATATTCCTCCACCATTTCTCACTTCCAAAAAGACCGTATGTTCCTCTTAATCCCATAAGTGGCCTTGATTCGTCCAGCGTGAGTGTCTGAGCTAAAGATACTTGTTCAAAATCATGCGCAAGTTCCAAAGATAATTCATAAACTAGTTTTGCTGAAGTTGGTAACATAGTCGGATTTAAATACACAATTACTATTCCTCGTCTTCTTAAAGATAATTAGTCCACAGGGGCGATTAGCTATGCGTCTTCCCATGCGAGCATGGGCATACACATGATTTTCGCCTGCACTAATTATCTTCTTCGTAGTCAAACACGCCTAAAAACCCGATCTTGTCAGATATATTCTTTTTTGCGTTGTTCAGATCAAAGAAGAAATTCAATTGCATCACTATCCAGGCTACTTGATCAATGCCCATGTCCCGAGCCGCAGAACAAACTTTTCGACCAAAAGATTCATTATATGAAAGTTGGTCAACTAAGTTTTCGATTGCATCTGTTTTACCATTCAGGGCCGGGATACATTCCTGAAAATCAAGATCATAGAAATCCACTCCACAAAGGTCTTTAAGCAAATCGATGTCACTTTGCTGATGTTCAAATCCAACCCAAATGGAGACCACCCCATCCTTTTCATTTGTGCTCATCAGACTATCCTTTTCGCCAATTTTTGCATGCATTCATGGATATTATTTTCGTCAAAGAGAATTAGATCGAAACTGAAATCGCTGCAAATATTTTTCTGCAACTTCGATTTCCAAGGACGTGTTCAATTCTGGTTTTTGCCAGCTAACACAAGCCCTATTCTCACCTATCCCCCAAAAACCATATTCATTATTGCGCATAACACCCTCATCGCCCATCTTTTTCCTCCAAGATAAAACCTCATGCTGACCCCGAAGTCAGCAGTAAAAATACCTGGAGGACGACCATGCAAACCCACATCCACAACAACAATATCATCAGGGCCGCGCTACTGATCATGAGTCTCTTGATCAACATGACGAACAGCCCAGCCCACGCCACAGGACCACAAAAGATTTTCTACATACGCCCTGTCCCCGATAACGACGACCCCTATCTGCAACAAGGCAGCGATGGCATCAAGCAGGCGGCGCAGATGTACCAGATGCAAGCCACTACCCTGGCAAGCCAGGCTGACCGTGCGGGCAGGCAAAAGCAGCTGGAAAATGCCATCAGGCTGGGGGCGAATATCATTGTCATGATAGGCTATGAATTCAGGGAATTGCTGGATACCGTGCCGCGCACTGCGCCCCACGTGCGTTTCGTGATACTGGAACAATGCATTGCCAATCCACCACCGAATCTGCTGTGCATCAGCTTTCGCGAAAGCGAGGCCAGTTACCTGGCGGGTATGGAAGCTGCGCTGGTGTCAGCAAGCGGAAAATTAGGTGTCATAGGTGCAGTGAAGACGCCGCTGAAGCAAAAACCTGTTGATGCCTTCATCGCCGGTGCCAGGTCAGTCAGGCCGGATGCGGACCTCAGCCATATCGTCTGGATTGAAGGTAGCCAGCCCTTCAATGACGCAGCGCGTGCTGAAGCGTTGGCCAAGAGCATGCTGGCGGATGGTGTGGATATGATTTATGCCGCCGCTGGCAGCAGCAATAATGGGGTGTTCAAAGCGCTTGCCGGCAACAGCAAGGCGCGGGCCATAGGCAGCTATGTCAACCAGTGCCCCAGGACTGCGGGCCGAGTTATCGACAATATGCAGGTGCATGGAGATACGGCCATCAGTCTGGCGGTCGCGGCTATTTTGGCCGGATCAACTGCAACCAGAATAGATTATGGCTTGAAAGAAGGAGCAGTATCACTGACCGGTATCAGCACTGATGCTGCATATTCTGATTGCGATATCCTGCGCCAGCGGCCTGTGCTGCAAAAACTCCGCGAAGCCAGTCAGGCGATTATCAAGGGCAAATTGAAAGTGGAATAGGCTTACTTTTTATCCGACCACAAAGTCCCGCCAGAAGCCCAGTCTTCGCGCTTGATTTCCTGGATGATGATATCCACAGCATCGAGGGAGCAACCCAAGGTTTGGGCACTGGCTTCGGTGACGGCTTTGACGAAGGCACGTTTTTGCTCGAGCGTGCGGCCTTCAAACATTTGTACATTGATGGTGGGCATGGTTTTTCCTCGAAAAGGTGTTGAACAGTTAATGAACAATACCCACCATCATAAATCACTTATGCACGGCTTGTCGCTGATGTACCAGTTTGCCTGCAGCATAAGTGGCAGCCACTGTGCGGTCATCCCCCAGCAAGGCCAGGGCAAACAGCAATTCATCAAGGCTCTCTGTATGTCCGGTACGGCGCGCCAGCAAAGGCGTGGCTTGCGGGTCAAGCACGATGAAATCAGCTTCTGCATCCTTAACGAAATTGCCTATCGTGCCTTCAAGCTGCATACTGCGTGCGCCACCCAGGGTTGCCAGGTAAAACATGCGTAGCGCAGGCAGGTAAGTACCACCGAGGCGTGCCATTTTGTAGGCTTCATTCATGGTGCGCAGCATGGAGAATGAAGTGCCACCACCGACATCGGTGGCCAGTGACAGGCTGACTTGCTGGGCATCGGCACGTTCAAAATTGAACAGGCCGCTACCGAGAAAGAGATTGGAAGTCGGGCACATCGCCACTGCCGACTGCGTTTCTGCCATGCGCGCACGGTCAGCGTCATCAAGCCATATGCAATGGCCGTACATGGCACGCGGGCGCAGCATGCCGTACTGGTCATACACATCGAGATAGCTGCGTGCTTTTGGGTACAGGGACTTGACCCAGGCTACTTCGTCGGTATTTTCTGCGACGTGGGTCTGCAGGAAGGTATCGGGATAAGCCTGCGCCAGTTCGCCTGCCAGTTGCATTTGTGCGTCGCTGGAGGTAGGTGCAAAGCGTGGGGTGATTGCATACAACTGGCGGCCACGTTTATGCCATTTCTTGATCAGGGTTTCGCTGTCGCGTATGCCGCCCTCGGCAGTGTCGCGCAGGAATTCAGGACAATTCCTGTCCATCAAGACCTTGCCTGCCACCATACGCAGATTGCGTGCTTCACTCTCGGTAAAGAAAGCTTCGACGGATTCTGGATGGACAGTGCAATACACCATGGCTGTCGTGGTGCCTGAGCGCAGCAATTCATCAATGAAAAAATGCGCGACTTGGGCACTGTGATTGATGTCTGCAAACTGACGTTCAGTCGGGAAGGTATAAGTCTCCAGCCAGGGCAGCAAACCGGGCGCTGGCGAGGCGATCATGTCAGTCTGGGGGTAATGGATGTGGGTATCGATAAAACCCGGCACGATGAGTTTGCCGCGGTAATCGATGACCTCAGTACCCTCAGGCAGGCTGGTATGCAATTGGGCATATTCGCCTGCGGCGACGATCTTGCCACCATCAACGATCAACAGGCCATCCTCATGCCAGGCATAAGCCTGCGCATGAAAGGCCGGGTCTTGCTGGAAATGCAGCACACTGGCGCGGTAAGCTTGCAGCGTGTTTTTACTTGAAATATTGCTCATCGTGGTCTTTCTGAATTCTGTCTTGCAGGCGCAATCAAACCAGACCACGACTTGTTCATCAAGTCTGCCGGTCTGGCATCACATTCGCATTGATCTGGTGGGTGCTAAGCGCTAACAGCGAGAGTTTAACGCTTAGCCAGCGAGTGACACTCATCTAGCGCTCGTTTTTCTCTATTAGATGCAGAAACATCAGCACCTATACGCGCAAGCACGCGGCTGAGTTCCTTTTGCTGATGGATTTCATGTTCTTCCCAGACTTGCAAAAGCTGGGCAACGACCGAGGCGGCAATCACTGCCGGTTGCTTGCCGTGTATGCCGGGCAAGCCTATGGGGCACACCATGTCATTCAGACGGGTAGCCGGTATGCCGCGTTCACGCAGGCGGCGCTCAAACTGTACGCGCTTGGTTTGCGAACCGATGAGGCCAAACCAGCCTACATCCGGCAGACGCAGGATATGTTCAGACAGTTTTTGATCCAGTGCGTGGCTATGCGTGAGCACCAGGAAAGACGTGCCCGGAGCGGCTTTAGCAATCAGGGCTTCTGGTGTATCCGTCGCTTCTACCGTGACATTGGCTGCCAGCCTGGGTGGGAACATATCTTCGCGTTCATCCACCCAGGTGATACGGCAAGGCAGCTCAGCCATGGCACGAGCTATGGCGGCACCGACATGGCCTGCTCCAAACAGCATCAGGTGGGCACGATAGGCGAGGCAGGAATCGAGCAGCCAGCGCTGGTCTGCTGTATCGGTCAAAACCTGGCATGGGGTGTTGGTATCGATTTGTACTGGCAAACCCGCTGGCCAGGCTGGACCTGTCAGGTGCGTGCCATTGGCATCGCACAGGGTTGGTGCTGTGTTGCTATCGAGAGCCAGCAGACGCCAGCTATCTTGCCCCAGACGCCAGCGCTGGTTCAGGCAATTCAGATAAGCCAGGCTGTCAGCCTGCACACGTTCAAACGCCAGATGCACAACACCACCACAGCATTGACCCAGGCTGGGGCCTAGCGGGAAGCGTTCAAAGCGGCGCTGGGCGGCAAGCTGGGATTCCGGCATGGCCAGCATGCTGCGGGCGATTTCTGTCGCCTTCATTTCCAAGTGGCCGCCACCTATGGTGTCGAATAATTCATCTGCCGTGACCAGCATCTTGGCACCCGGCTCACGCGGACCAGAACCCAAGACAGTAGCAACCGTCACCAATATCTTGGGTATGGACTGACTGGCGATAGCGTTTAACCAAAGCTTCATATGCGGCTCACTTTTCCTGACTGGATGATGCTGCCATTGCTTCTACGCCATTGATGGCTGACAAGATCGCTTCACTGGTTGCCGGTGCATTCAGTGGCGGGTTATAGCGGTAGTCGGCCACGCTGGCAATCGCGTCACGTATTGCAAAGAAAACAGAAAACGGCAACAACAGAGGCGGCTCACCAACGGCCTTGGACCTGTGTATGCTGTCTTGCACATTGCGGTTCTTGAACAGGCTGACGCGGAAGTCTTCAGGACAATCAGAAATCGCTGGGATCTTGTAAGTCGAAGGTGCATGCGTCATCAGCTTGCCGCTTTTGTTCCACCATAATTCTTCTGTCGTCAGCCAGCCCATGCCCTGTATGAAAGCACCTTCTACCTGACCAATATCGATGGCGGGGTTCAGAGAATTACCGGCATCGTAGAGGGCATCAGCGCGCAAGAGTTTCCATTCACCAGTCAGGGTATCGACGATGACTTCGGATACCGAGGCACCATAGGCATAGTAAGAGAAGGGATTGCCGCTCATGGTCTTGGGGTCCCAGTGCAAACCCGGTGTCGCATAAAAACCGTCAGACCATAATTGCACCCGTGCCAGGTAGGCTTTTTGCACCAGGGCTTCAAACGGGATATCCAGGCCATTGACACTGACCTGGCCCGCCGCAAAGCGGATGTCTGCCAGTTCGCCACCATAAGTTTTCACGGCAAATTCAGCCAGGCGCTGGCGCAGTGTATGCGCGGCATTTTGCGCGGCCTTGCCGTTCAGGTCAGCACCAGTCGAAGCGGCAGTAGCCGAGGTATTGGCAACCTTGCTGGTATCGGTGGCGGTAGCGCGCACCTTGTCCAGGTTCAGGCCCAGCTCATGCGCCACTACCTGGCACACCTTGGTATTCACGCCCTGCCCCATTTCACAACCGCCGTGATTGACCAGTACCGAGCCATCAGTATAGATGTGTACCAGAGCACCAGCCTGGTTCAGATGGGTGACGTTGAAGGCGATGCCAAATTTAACCGGCGTCAGTGCCAGACCCTTTTTAAGGACGGGGCTGCTGAAGTTGAAGGCCTTGATATCGGCACGGCGTTGCTGGTATTCGCTGCTGGTTTCCAATTCTGCCACCAGTTCATGGATGACGTTATCGACTACCTTCTGGCCATACTGGGTGATATTGCGACCCTCTTCGTCATTGCGGCCATAGAAATTGATCTTGCGTATGTCGAGCGCATCCTTGTTCAGGTCGCGGGCAATATTATCGATGATGTATTCAATCGCAATCGCCCCTTGTGGGCCACCAAAACCACGGAAGGCGGTATTCGACTGGGTATTGGTCTTGCCGCACATGGCGCGGATATCGACGTCACCAAGGTAGTAGGTATTATCGAAATGGCAGACGGCACGGGTTGCTACTGGCGCTGACAAATCGGCAGAATAACCGGCACGCGAGACCATCTCCACCCTGGCGGCAATGATGCGGCCTTCGTCGTCATAACCGACTTCATAATCATAGTAAAAGCAATGGCGCTTGCCAGTCACCATCATGTCGTCGTCACGGTCCGCACGCAGTTTCACTGGGCGTTTCAGCTGGGCCGCAGAAATCGCTGCTGCCGCCGCCCATAAGGCAGATTGCGATTCCTTGCCACCAAAACCACCACCCATACGGCGACATTCAACCACGATGTTGTGGCTGTGTACACCGAGTGCATGCGCAACCACATGCTGCATTTCGCTAGGGTGCTGGGTAGAACACAGCACCAGCATGCCGCGGTCTTCTTTGGGTATGGCGTAAGAAATCTGGCCTTCGAGGTAGAACTGTTCCTGGCCGCCCACATACAATTCCCCTTTGACGCGGCGTGGTGAGCGTTCGAACGCGGCCTGCGCATCGCCACGTTGCAAGCGCATGGGTGGCAGGACGAAGGACTGGGCTTTTTTTGCTTCTTGCGGCGTCAGTATCGCAGGCAATTCTTCATAGGTAATCTCAGCCTTGCGCACGGCGCGGCGCGCATTGTCATGCGTGTCTGCAACGACGATGAAGATGGGCTGGCCTACATATTCAACCAGGCCCTCTGACAGGATGGGGTCATCATGGATGATGGGGCCGCAGTCATTGGTGCCGGGGATATCCTTGGCGGTATATACCGCCACCACGCCACGCGCACTTTTGACTGCATCAAAATTCATGGACAGGATATTCGCATGTGCCTTGGACGACAGCCCAAGTGCCGCGTGCAGAGTGCCCTGCACTTCAGGGATATCGTCGGTATAACGCGCCTCGCCCAGCACATGCAAGACTGCTGATTCATGCGGATGTGATTTGCCTACCTCCGCCCAGTCTGCACCATCTTTGGCAAGGTTTTTGTCTGTCAGGAAAGCTTCAGTTTGGGTATTCATGTTTTCTCCCGAGCCTTATTCAGCGGTAACAGTGGCAAAGACATTGATGGCCTGCAGTTTCAGTGGTGCATCAGTGCGCGTCTCCAGCCAGAAACGGCGCAAGAGATTTTGTGCTGTCTGCATGCGGTAAGTATTGCTGGCACGCATATCAGTCAGTGGTGTGTAATCCTGTGCCAGCAAGGCCATGGCATTTTTTAACGTTGCTTCATTCCAAGGCTGGCCGTTCAAGGCTGCTTCGGCCAGTGGTGCGCGGCGTGAGGTAGCGGCCATACCGCCAAAGGCGATATGTGCATCACGCACGATGTCACCATTATCACCATCGAGGCTGATCGCAAAAGCGGCGCAGACGGCAGAGATATCCTGATCATAGCGCTTGGCGAGTTTATAGGTGCGGAATTGCTGCCCGGCTTTGGGCAAAGGTATGCGCACGGCGGCAACAAATTCGCCAGGCTGCATATCCTTCTTCATATAGTCGAGGTAAAAACTCTCCAGCAACAGAACGCGCTGGCCGCGCACGCTGTGCAAGACTATCTCTGCGCCCAGGGCGATCATCCACGGTGCAGAATCACCAATCGGCGAACCATTGGCGACACTGCCGCCCAGCGTGCCAGTATTACGTATAGGTTGTGAAGCAAAACGCTGCCACATCTCGGTCAGTTCATCAGGATAATGCTGACAGACTGCGCCATAGGCATCATTGAGCGACACGGCAGCACCTATCTCCAGCATGCCATCCACGGTCTTGATGTGTTTTAACGCATCGACTTCACGCACATAAATGATATTGCCCAGATCGCGCATTTGCTTGGTCACCCACAGGCCGACATCGGTGGAACCTGCCAGTATGGTGGCATTGGGGTTGGCTTCACGCACTTCAGCCAGTTGCTGCAAAGTGCGCGGTGCAAAGAAAGTCTGGCCATCTGCCGTATAGCTGAACATCTCGCCACGCTGCAAACCTTGCAAGCCACTGATGACTGCCGCACGGTCAAACTCAGCCGCTGGCAATTCACCCATGCGCTTTGCGGCATCGATGATGGGGCGGTAGCCTGTGCAACGGCAGAGATTGCCGGACAGGGTTTCGTCTATCTCCTTGCGACATGGCGGGACAGTACTGCCTTCTTTTTTGAGGTACAGGCTCCACAGCGACATGGCAAAGCCCGGCGTACAGAAACCACATTGCGAACCATGACATTCCACCAGCGCCTGTTGCACGGGATGCAGCTCACCATTTTTTTGTTGCAAGTCTTCTACCGTAAACACCGCCTTGCCATCAAGGGTGGGCAGGAATTGTATGCAGGAATTAACCGACTGCAATTCCAGCTGACCATGTTTCATTTCACCAATGACTACTGTACAGGCACCACAATCGCCCTCGGCACAACCTTCCTTGGTGCCTGTGCAATGCATGTCTTCGCGCAGATGCTGCAATAGCGTGCGCGTAGGCGCAGCATTGCTGACTTGCTGAATTTGGCCTTGGTAATAGAAACGAATAGGGTCAGACATGAATGCTCCGGTATGAAATTCTTATGGGGCGAGGTTAGCATCCGTGGCGCTGACATCTATATGCATAAAATGATGTAGCTTATCTGCGCACAAAAATATAAAACACCAAACCATCACCCTGACAGGCTGGAAAGCCTTGTCAGTATTCAGTATAGACAGTACAGGGGAAAACGCAGACCGGGGTGTAAATGGGGGATATCACGGTTTTTGTATATCGGTCTGACTAAGAAATACACGCAAAATATACGTAGCAGGTCGTATTGACGTTGCGGTTGCTTTTGAATTTCTGCCGTTCCCATGTGTCGACGCCGTTTGTGCATTACAGAAAATGGAAAAAGAAGGACCGCTGTTTGAGCGCAGCGAGTTTCGGGACTTCCCATTTTTTGTACTGCACAAACGGGAATCCCCTTTAGGGGGCGACGACGCCTGGGTCGCCTTTTTGGCATACCTTTTTGGCGAAGCAAAAAGGTATGTAGCCGCCGGTCTACCACCGGCCGGCAATCCTAAATTACGTGTAAACGTACTTCAAAAACAGATGTCCAAAACACGACGAATCTGAAATTCATATACCTAACAGTATGCGTCGAACGCCGCTGGATTCCAGCTAAAAGCACGCTGGAATGACGTTACTAAGATTATAAAAATTTTAAAGGCTGACTAGCCAGGTAAGTATCTCAGCCCCCTCATTCTTGCACCTCAAGCCGAAAACTAATCAGCAGATTTCTTAGAAGAATTCTTAATAAAATCACTATGTCTAAACCTCAACCCCGACCAATCCTCATCAATCGCCACCATCCTCACCGTATCAAACCCCGCCGCCTTGATCACATCCCAGCCAGTATCCCGATTGAACTCGCACTTATACTTCTTAGACGTACCTTTCGGATATGCAAACCACAACAAGGCATCTCCCTCGATTTTAGTCAGCAGGGCAGCACTGATCTTGTCCAGCTCATCTTGCTTGCTGACAAACGCCAGGGCAAATTCGCAGCGTTTGCATTTCTTGATATCCTGAAAAATCTCCACATCTGCTTCAGCAACCAGTTCATCAATGACAGGCTGGAAAGATGCAGGCGCATTGACTATCAGTAGCCGTTTTTGCTCTTTCAAATTCATTTTCGTAAAAATCGGCGACATCTGTATGACTCCTGTCTTTTGATGCAAACAACTATCTCAGATGTTTACGGGAAATATCAGATATTTGCAAAATTCACAATTGCGTACCCAGCTCGCGGATTTTGCGCATAGTCAGAAAATTAGGCAGGAAGCGCCAGACAGCGACTGCCGCAATCAAGCCAGGTATCCAGTAAAAATTCACCGCAGGTAAAAACACTGGCACACCCAGCAAGACGACGGCAACAAAAATCTGCACTTCGCGCCCTACCCAGCCCTGGTTTTCGATACGCCGGGCAGCCAGCTTATTCAGCAGCAGCGAGATTTTTCCGACGGTGTGCTCTACTCTCAATGCTGCTTTTTTGGCGTCCTGCCAGGCTATTTCGGTGCTGGCCGAAGCGCGCAGCTTTTCCAGCAAATCATGGTAGTCATCCAATGCTCTGTACAGATCATCTGCGGCGACGGTGGACAAGAGGCTGTCGGTCGCAGCTACGCGTAGGGCTTTGATGCTGCGTACAACTTCCTGCTTCATGGCCGCAGCCGCATCCTGGTCAGCAGTGCGTTGCCAGGCCTCGGCTTTTTGTTGGCGTTCAACGGCTTTTTGCGCTTCGGGCAACAGGGCTTCCAGCACCAGCAGCGAGGCCACAGGCATTTGTTCTATCTCACCGAGTGCAGATAGCCAGGGGCAATAAGCTTTCAAGCCAGCATAGGCGATGACCAGGCGTTTGCGCAGGCGCTCGGGCCAGCGTTCATCATAGGCCAGCGCCAGGACGCGCGCATGCAATTTATGCAGGGGTACCCTATCATCTGCCTCAATGCCATAAACGAGCTTGTCGATATTGGCATACTCACCCGGCAAATGCTTGCTGGCATAATCTTTCACCAGGCCAAAAGCCTCTTGCCAGGCCTGCTGAATTTGCTTGCAGCAATGCTGCCATTTTTGCACTATGCTGGCGACCTCCTTGTTGCCAGCGTCGGCATAAGCTTCCAGCACACCGTAGTTATACAACTGGTTCAGCCAGCTAGTGGCAAGTTCGTCGCCTTTCAGTGAGCGATTGGCATAGCTGAGTATGGCGGGCAACTCTATGGTTTCGCCACGCCAGACTGGCGGTATACCAGGGGCCAGATGCAAGATCAGGCGCAATAGCTGTACATCGACTGAGAGCTTTTTATCCTGGCGCATATCCAGCAAGACGCGCACTGCATTCTGGTCCTTTTGCACATCGCGGAACCAGGCCAGCAATTGCGCATTCGAGATATCCCTGACGCCATCATCCCAGTTGCGTGCCAGGGCGACTGCCAGTTGTTCGCGTGTGTGGCAAAGGTCATGGCCTATGTGATAGGGCTCGCGAAAACCGCCCATGGCCATGGTTTCCACCGCGTCTGGCAAACTGGCATCACGCGCCAGCCAACGCATGATCTGTTCATCAGCCCAGCGTTTTTTGGGGTCACGCAAGAGCAGGCCGCGCAACAGCTTGCGCAGGTAGGCGTCTGTCACCGTATTGAGTTCCAGCTCGCGCGTGGTCAGGTGGTGCAAGATCACGGCTTCTGATAAACCAGCAAATGGATGCTGGCCCAAAGCCAGCTCCAGCATGATCATGCCCAGCGCCCAGTAATCTGCCTTGGCATCGATGACGCCCGACAGGCTTTCTGGTGATGCATACGGCAAGGTACGCGCCGTGCCGGTCAGCCTTTGCGTGGCATCCAGCACTGAAGAGATGCCAAAATCAGTCAATATCAAATCCAGCGGTTGCAGCGTGCGCACCAGGATATTTTCTGGCTTGAGGTCACGATGGATAAGTCCGGCTTTATGCACGCTGACGATGGCGGCTGCCAGCTCACGTACTATGCTTTCCAGCATGGCGGCATCTGGCCGCTTACCCAGCATGTTTTTTCTCAAGGAACCAAGCTCACAATACTCCATAAGCTCATAGGCATGGCCATCTGACACGCCCGCTTCCAGCACGGTGACGCGGTGCTCGGCTGGCACTGTTTGCAGTCTTTCCCTGACTTCAGATTTACCATGTATGCCGTGACGGTAAATCTTGGCGACACGCTGCATGGAGCTTACATTTTCTTCCACCAGCAATAGCTCAGCCTCTGCCCCCACGGTAGGCAAATGATGCAATATCTTGTAGCGATCACGCAGGGCTTGGGGCAGTGATAGCAGGCTATGGATCTGGCCGCTATCTGGAGTTGATGCTGCAGGCTCCTTGATCAGCGGGCGGTTGCAATACAAGCATAGTTCGCTGTCTAGCGGATTACTTTGTTCGCAATCTTCATAACTGCAAATTAATACGCTTGCTTCAGTCGCGACCGGCTTTATCTCAACTTGCGGTTCAGGCTGCTGCCGTTTTTCCATCAAGTCCACACCTGACAACAAGGTGCCGCAAACACAGCGCATGACTTCAGGCGCGTTTTCGGTTTCACATGCGGGGCAGCGGCGTATGTAGGTCTGACTCACTCAGGGCCTCCAGCTGACACTATCAAAGGTCAAACCGCGGCTGGCACATAATTGTTCCAGTGCCTGCATGTCACCGCGACCTGGTATGCCTACATACCAGACACGCTGGCCGTCTATCATGGTCTGTATGCGTTTGTCCTGTTCGTCTATGGGGGCATCAACATAAGCCTGCATACGCGCCCTGGCGCGGTCTGACAAGAGCACCAGCGGTTGATTGGCTGAGCCACGCCAGGCCTGGGTCAGCGGCTTGCTGGCGATGAAAGGTTCGGGGATCAGGGCATCGATTTTTTGCAGTAAGTCTGCATGTTTTTTTTGCAGGGTCGCCAGTGGATATCCGCTATAGCAGAGTATGTCAAAATCCATCCCTGCACTGCTGCGCCAGTGTTGCAAACCATCCAGCAAGGCATGCAGAGCCTTGGTTTGCTCGAAGGGTTCGCCACCAGAAATAGTGATGCCTTCAAATTGCCCGGCACTGACTTCGCGGCACCAACTCAGCAAACCTGCAACTGTCATTTCCTTGCTACTATCTCTGGCCCAGGTATCTTGCGAGACACAGCCCTTGCAGCCTATGTTGCAACCCTGTACCCATATGCCTATGCGCCGCCCCGGCCCCAGTACGGTGACCGGAAAATGCGCTTTATTGATGGCTATCTTCATGCTAATTGCAGGCTCAGGCTGATGACTTTATCGGCTTCGGTAATGGCTATCACAGTGACGCGCTGCTTGCCTTCCAGCTCCTGTTCGAACAAGGCGCGCGACAAGGGATTGATGAAATTCGATTCCAGCTGGTTACCAACACCACGACCACCATTGCTGAGATCACGTATGCAGCGTGCCAGCAATTCATCACGCACCGTCGCTGGCATAGCCAGTTGTAAATTGAGTTCTTCCTGCAATCGACGCGCCACATTGCGCAGCATGCCATCAAAGATTTTTGCGGCGACTTCAGCAGAAATAAAATCAAAGACCACGATATTGTCACCAATGCGGTTCAATAACTCTGGCCGCGACAATTTGAACTTGAAGTAATTGCCTATGGCCTCGCGCACCTTGAATTCCACGGTTTCATAACTGTCACCGGGCTTTACATTCTGGCTGCGGTTACCCTGGTTATCCTCCACATAGATACCCAGGTTAGAAGTAAAGATCAAAATGGTTTCCGAGAAATACGCCGTGTCACCACGGCCATCGGTGAGGCGGCCGTCTTCCAGTATCTGCAAGAATTTATCGAGTATGCGTGGATGGGCCTTTTCGATTTCATCGAACAGCACGACAGAAAAGGGTTTTTGCCTGACGGCGTTGGTGAGTTCACCACCAGCATCAAAACCCACATAACCAGGTGGCGCACCGAGCAGGCGGGCGCTGGTATGTTCTTCAGCAAATTCACTCATGTCAAAGCGCAGATAGGCGCGTTCATCCCCAAACACCAATTGTGTCAGGGTCTTGGCCAATTCGGTTTTACCGACACCGGTAGGGCCGGCAAAAAATAGGACACCACGCGGACGGCTGCCGCCAGAACGCGCCTGCGCACCCGTCAAGCTCATGACGGAACGCTTGAGTATATCCAGGGTTTTGACTACCGCCGGATGCTGCCCCTTGACGCGGTCTTCGATAAAACTTTGTCCATCACGTATTTTCTTGCGCAGGTAATCCTTGCGCCAGGGGTTGTCCAGCGCGCCTACTTTATAGCAGCGCACTGCATCTTCTATATCTGCAATACCCAGCTTTTGCCGGTCTGCCAGCTCAGTGATGTCGGACAGAGCTGATAGCGACATACCCTCTGTCCCTTCGGTAAAACTTTTGACGAACTGGGTACGCACGGTAGCGGCTGCGTCCGCATAGCCATTGAACAAAGGGGCCAGTTGCAAAGCCGCCGCCTGGCGCATTTCAAAGTCAGGTTTGCTGATGACCAGGCTGGCCACTCTTTCACTATCCAGTGTGAACCAGGATGGTAAATCCTGGGCACGATTGACCAGCCATAGTATGGGGTTGTATTGCGGTGGCCCCCCTGCCTCACGCGGGACGATGGCACTGGCCGTGAGTGAGATTTTTTCTGCTGCGACAAAAAATCGATGCTCGGCCTCGCCCAGTTGTTCTGCCTTGCGGGTAATGCGCGATGCAAAATCCAGCACCAGGGCGCAGCGCATTTCTCTTTCTGCGCTGAGTTTTTTCATCAGATTGCTCAGGCTTTCGAGGCTGATTTGCTGGCAACCATCGGCCAGTTTCACATCGAACAAGCGGGTAGCCAGTTCGCGCTGGCCGCTGTCGTCAGGATAGACACGCAAGCCATCTACCGGGTCATAGATCAGCAAGAGCCGGTAATCCAGACGCTTCAACGATTCCCACAGGGCGCGATTGAATGGCACCAGGGTAGCACCACCTGACGATGCATCCAGAGGTGCCAGAGGCAGTAAAAAACTGTCACGTATGGCACCAGAAATCACATAATGCGATCGTATCGGCAGCAAGCGCTGCAAGTCTTGCAGCCAGCGGGTTTCGGGTACATTCATGGCAATTTTTTCGACATTAATTGGCTAAGACTTTCAATTTGATCTTCTTCAGCAAATTGCGGCAGCTTGTCCTCCACGACCAGTTGCACCGGCAATTCACCAGCCTGCAATAGCCGCGTCACTTGCATGTGTATGCCTCGCGCTTCCAGCGCTGCCATCAAGGTAGGAAATTCACTGCACCAGCGGTCTTCTGCCAGATGATCAAGCACGCTGCGCTCATTTTCACCTTGCTTGACAGAGCGGATGACATTGAAATTGGCTTGTCCGGTTTTGGCATCCATGCGCATGCGCACCATATACTTGTCCCAACTGGCACGACGGAAATGCACCACGCCGCCTTCGACAAACAAGGTATGTGAAACTTCTTCGACCTGGTAACCCAGGTCTTTCAAAGTCTGCTCCAGTATCAGGGCCTGGGCTTGTTCTACCTGGCGTTTTTTCTCCGCTTCGAGCAGGGCCTGGATTTGCAGACGCAATTCGCTCGCCAGCATGTCGGCGCGGGCACCTGGCAGGGACTTTTCCAGTTCCCTCGCCAGTTGCGCGATATGCTCGGGCAATTGCTCCAGGTGGGCTATGCGTTTCAACAGGCGCGCCAGCCGGTCTTGCGGCAAGGCTGCGGCACTGGCTGCGTCCAGGTTGGCATCACCTTCATCAGAGAGCGCATCTGCACGTCTGGCTGATTCTTGCAACAACACTGGCCTTAACTCACGCACCAGCGCCTGCAAGCTACGTAGATATTCTATGATTTCCTGTTCATCCGTCCCGGCTGGCGACACAGGCTGGCTGGCTGCGATTTGTGCGCTGCAGCCTATCTTTTCAGCCAGTGCAATCAACTGGGCATATTCCTGCTCAGCGATTTGCAATTGCTCTTGCAGGGCTTGTTTGCCCAGGGCTGCTGCTGCCTGCAGGCGTTCTTGCAAGTCAGTTTGCTCAGCATCCTGATGCGCGCGCAAGGCGTCGGCGTAGTGATGAGCCTCGGCCACCGCCAGAGCAGCACGTATGGCCGCCGCAGACAACAGGATTACAAGGCCATCGCCCGTGATCACGACTGTAGTTGGACCACTCATAGCTGGATTTCAAGAAATGCGGAAGTAGCTAATATAGCATGGGCCAGACTGTAGCCTTACTGAAACACACAGTAGCCATTAATCAGCCAGCGCTGCCCCACTTTGACGAATTTGAACTCAGTTTCCCATTGATAAGGCGAGACCACGATAACACGGGCTGTGTCGCCTTCGAGCTTGATGGACTTGGCCTTGATTTTCTTGATGAAAGAAGCCTTGTACTCATATTCCTGGGCACAAAAGAAGATGTCCATGTCTTCCGTGTCCATCAGGGGTCCCACGGCCATCCTGGGCCATCTGGGCAAACTCTGTATCGGTATAAGCCTGGAACTGTTGCTGGTACTTACCATAATAACGCTCCAGCGCTGCCGGAAAGTCTGGCGCAAAATAACCACTAGCCATAAACCTGCCGCTGAAAGCCTGAAGATTTTTGGTATCGAGCTGAAATTTCTTGGTACCAGGGATGTCCTTGATAGCGGGCTGCAAGGCCGTAACCTGCTTGCCATTCTTCAGCGCCCAACCATAGAAACCCTGCCCCCCTGCCATCAATGCCTGCTCATCCTGTTTGCCTGCATAGACCATGGGCGCTGTGCCCAATAAGGCAGTGATCAGGAGTATGTGGAGGCTGGTTTTCATCAGCAGCTACTTTCATGGGAAGGATTGTTAACGCGGCAATAAAGATGGTAACTCATGCATGGAAGAAAATCGTGGTACTTGTGGATAAGTAGCCACTTGTGCCGCCGCCCCAAACCAGCAGGCTTGCATGCCTGCTGCAATTGCTGCCTGTATGCCGACTTCACTGTCTTCAATCACGATGCAATCTGCGGGTGCAAAACCCATATGACTGGCGGCATGTAAAAACAGATCAGGCGCGGGCTTCCAGGAAGAAATGTCGTATGAGCTGTAGATACGCTCGCCAAAAAATCGGCTCAGCCCGGTCAGGCTCAGTGCTTTCCGTATTTTGTGCGGCGGCCCGGCAGATGCAACGCACATGGGCAAATCCAGTTGTTGCAAAACTTCGATGACACCAGGAAAAGCCTGCAAGGATTCGTCGAACAGCAAATCCACTGCGCGCCGGTAACTATGGATAAAATCCTCATCCAGATGCAAGCCATGCTGCTGCGACAAGGCACTACAGATATCTGCCAGCTTGCGGCCACGAAAACGCTGCGTCAGATCAGCAAGATCCGCTTGCACGCCATAGCACTGCAATTCTTTTTGTAAACCCAGATTGCACAAGCCTTCGCTATCCACCAGCGTGCCATCGCAATCGAAGATCAGACAAGCGGATTTGCGCAGCGGCAAGTTCATTCTTCCAGTGCTGCGCTCAAGACGATCTCTGCATTCATCTCACCCTCTTCATCCACACCTGTTTCTACAAATCCAAAACTGGCATAGAAATCTTTGGCGACCGGGTTTTCCGGGAAATAGCAAATGGTAATGCGTTCTGCCTGCAGGTCCTGGCGTATTTCCTGTAAAGCCAAGTGCAAGGCTTGCCGCCCTATGCCCCTGCCCTGTTGTCGATGATCGATCATAAAGCGATGTATGGCATATTCCCTGGGGCGATTTTCATCATCCATGGTCTTGTACATCAGAAAACCCGTCAGTTGATCATCTGCATAAATGGCACGTGGCCTGTAGTAAGTATCATATTTGGACTGCGCCAGGGAATAAGCATTACTGGCCAGATAATTTTCCTGATGAGGCAACAAGGGTAAATTGATTACCTCATCAAAATTATGGATGTCTACTTCTCTCAGTTGTATCTTCATTGCGGTTTTAATTTGCGGCATGCGGCGCTACGGTCAAGCAAGGATGCGGTAAATTGCCATCACCATAAGTGCGCAAGACTTCTGCCACAATCACCTGATACCCATCCAGCCATTTTGCCTGCGCCGCCTTGGCTTGCTGGTGTATGGGATTATTGATCAGCGACTGCAAGGCTTCCAGGCTATCCCAGTAATACACATTGGAAACCTGCCCGGTCGTCGCATTCTCCCAGCTCTCTTCACCCAGATAGCCTGGTATGGATTTGGCCAGAGCGACGATCTGCTCATCGAGCGCATAGAAAGCGTCGTCGTATTGCTTCTTCTTGAAAGTGAAAGTGGAGGTGTACATACGCAAGCCCGGCGGATTAAATGAGTTGCAAATCATACATAAATTTGCATCCGCCGGATCTTTTTTTGTCGGTTTTTTTTTTGTGTTTTCTGAGCAGAAACTGATCTGAGAAACTGGCAGTAAAAAGTGGATAAGTTTTAGCCGGATTTCGGCCCAAACCATGCCTTCATCCTGTCTCGCGCACTCTGCTTCACTTCATCTGTAATATACAGACTGACGGTCACCAGCGCCCCGGCAATCACCCCAAGATCATCACCATAGCCAACCGCAGGCAAAACATCCGGCACTGCATCCAGAGGAAAAATGAAATACCCCAATGCACCGAAAATGACAGTCTTGGCCCAGGCCGGGGTTTCAGGCCTTTGTGCTGCGTAATACAGACAGAGGACTTTTTCTATGACTTCACTGCCTGCGACCTGGGCATATTTCTTGAGTTTGTCCCAGAAACCGCTTTCACTATATGCTTCGCTATGTGACATGATCCTCTCCTTAGTCGTTGGCCTTTTTTACGGTTGCCAGCAAACCCGCTGCGGCTACAAATACGCCACCAGAAAACTGATTGAACATCTTCGCCTTGCCCCTGGAGCGCAGCCATGGACCCATACGTTCTGCAAAAACGGCGTACAGCATCAGTACACTGAATTCAAAAAATACAAAGGTTGTGCACAAAACCAGAAATTGCGGCAACTTGGCGGCAGCAGGATTGATGAATTGCGGGAAAAAGGCGGTAAAGAACAACAAGGCCTTGGGATTGCTGATACCAACCAGCATGCCTTTGACATACAGGCGCAGGCGGGTGCCCCGCATCTCGGTTTCCGTGGGCAAAACGAAATCACTACTCTTAGCTCGTAGGCTGCTGATACCCAGATACAAGAGATAAGCCACACCCAGATATTTGATGACGGTAAACACCAGCGCCGACGTCGCCAGGATGGCACCGATACCGATCGCCGAACAAGTCATGATAGCAATCAGGGAGGTGATATTGCCCAGTGCCGGGAACAGAGTCATGCGGGCGCCAAAATTAATGCTGTTGGTGATACACATCAGCACTGCAGGGCCAGGAGTAATGGTTAATACCATAACGGCAACGACATACAACAACCAGGTTTCTATGGACATGGGATTTCCCTGAGGTGATGAGCACCCATTTCATCATTGCGAGTGAAATGAGATCTAAAGATTTTCTGACAGAGATATCTTAGTCGATTTCTGGGTTGGCTATCGCTTTTGCCAAAATTCAGGAAGCTTTCACCACTTTACGTGACGCAGGTACAGCCGATGCAGGTGGAGTATAGGCTGCCCATTCAGGCTTTTGCTCTTTGCCACTGTCGACAACAACCATGTAACGCCCGGCCCAGGGATTATCTTCACGGTTTTTATCGAGTACCCAGAATTTTTTACCTTCTGACACCGCTTGCAAATAATCGGCATCCAGTACGGAATAGCGGTCCAGCAAGAAATTCAAGGTGCCAGGTATGCGTACACACCCCTTGGATTGCACAGTACCTAGGCGCGATTCGAGTAAGCCGGGGTCAGTGGCATGCATTTGCAGACGCATGTCGGCGATGATTTTATCGCCCCAGCCTTTCTTGGCTTTTTGCCAGCCAAAATCGAAGACACGCCTCCCCTTGATGCCATATCCGCGGACACCCTTGCTGTTTTTACTGCCTTCGGCGCGGTAATCCAGGTTGGCCAAGCTATGGGCATAGACACCAACGGGTGTCTCAAAATGTTCAAAGCCAAGAGAACGCCCTGTTGACACTGGAGACGCACCAATAAATTGATACTGCCCTTCCTGGTCGAGCCAGAAAAGGATGGAGATCTGAACCTTGGGATTGCGATCAACCAGCAAAATATATTGTGTAGGCAACTTACTGATGTTGTTACTGTTCAAGGTCACGACCAACTGGTCTATATAATTTTGCAAGTCCTCTGGCGGTGGCTGAACTTGCTGTTCAACGGTCCTGGTATAGATATCTTTCAGGCTGAGGGCCGACTCCAGCGCCTGAGCTGGCGCAACAATGGCAACTGCCACCCATATGGCTACCGTCAGTTTTAGTGGAAATGAAAGCATGTTGGATAGAAGGAAGTCTGGTCGAAGCTGAATGTTTTGCGCGTGTGGATAAGTCTACGCTTTCAATATGCCGCAGTTTGCTACTGACAGACAAGCATAAACAGCATGCTGGTATGCAAGATGTTGCAACTTTGACTCATCTCAAACACTCTACAGTGACAAACACTATGCTGAACACTTTACGCTGGAGGACTATGTCATGAAACATATCAAATTAGCCATATTATTACCCTTATCACTATCCCTTAGCCTGGGCATGCCAGTGCTGGCAGCGGGCAGCAATTGCTCGAACAAGGACATCGCCTGCGTATCAGGAGGCGTAGGCAGTACAGAAAGGGAGGAATTACAACAGCAAGCGGGGCAATACACCTTATGGCTGCGTACTGCCGCGAGTAAGTCAGGCGCTTATCTGGCAGATATCAAAGTCATCGTGCGCGATGAAAAAACCAAGGCCGTGTTACTGACCACCACTCTGGATGGTCCCTGGCTTTTCCTGGCCCTGCCTGAAGGTCGCTATGAAATTGAAGCCCACTATCATGACAAGGCGACGCGCTCAGATCAGATCGTCAAGAAAATAAGCGACATCAAAAAAGTCGGGCAGCGTCAGATGATGATGTATTTTGATGCCAGCAATGTTGGTGAGCTAATTTACAAACCGGCTTCATGACAACGCGCAAAATGCTTATTCCAGGTAAATCCTGGGCCTGTACACTTCCATGAAAGACTCTGGCTTGCCAAGAGGGGTAAAACCAAATTTTTCATACAGGCCAGCAGCGGTAGTGGTAGATAGCGTGAAGCGACGCAACTTTTTGATGACTGGATGTGCCATGACTTCTTCCATGAGTAATCTGGAGATACCCTTGCCGCGCATGTCAGTCACGACAAAGACATCAACCAGGTTACCAAAGGTCGCCATATCGGTGATAACCCGGCAAAACCCCACCATACGCTCTTGCTGGTAGACGCTGAAACAGAGGGAGTTGCGCAGGGATTCTTCGACCACGGCGCGTGAAATACCGGTGGCCCAGCCACTCTCAGCACTCAAAAATTGATGGACGACATTGATGTCTATCTTGTCCTTGTCTGTGGTGATCCAGTACTCGTCATCCTGTGCTGCGTTCATGCTGTCTTGCCTTTCTAAGGTAGGTGGGTCTAAACCTCTCAAAAAATGGTTTTGCCGGATTCTGACTCATAAGCAGCTCGCAAATTCACTATCCACCTGCAGTGCTGGCCAGATAATTATTCTTGATGCGCACATAGTGCTCGGCAGAGTATTTGAAATAGCTGATTTCTTCTGCCGTAAGAGCGCGTACTTTGACTGCCGGGCGTCCGACATAGAGATAGCCGCTTTCCAGTACCTTGCCAGGTGGCACCAGGCTGCCAGCACCAAGCATGACATGCTTGTGGATAACTACATCGTCCATGACAATGCTGCCCATGCCTATCAGGCATTCATCGGCTATGCTGCAGCCATGCAGGATAACGGAATGGGCGATCGTCACATAGTCACCGATTATGAGAGGCGAACCGGCAGGCTTGCTGGCATTCTTGTGCGAGACATGGCCCATGGCCAGGTCCTGAAAATTGCTGCTATGGCCTATGCGTATGTGATTGACATCGCCACGCAAGACGGCATTGCACCAGACCGAACTGTCCGGCCCCAGTTGCACGTCACCGATGAGCTGGGCGCTGGGGTGTATATAACAATCTGGGGATATTTCAGGAAAAGTGGTCAGGTAGCGGCTGAGTGGCATGGGCAATCTTTGTGTTCATTGGCAGGTTTGAACAGCAATTTTAACTGATCACCAATCTCAGGCGCATGTGGATAAGTACTTAGATATCCACAGGATCAATTTCCACCGACCACCTGACCCGGCTTTTCATGGCGCGCAGATCAGCAATCCAGGCTTTGACGAAGGCTTGCAATGCAGGGCGCGAGACTGACTCGACCAGCAACTGTGCCCTGTCCACATTGGCGACCCGTGTCATGGTCATGGGGATGGGGTCATTGATCATGATGCCCTGATGTTCGGTGCAGATCGCTGCTTCTTTCAAAAAGCTGATGGCAGTTTCCAGCTCCTTGGCTTCCGCCCGCAATAAAGCCTGGTACATAAAGGGAGGCATATGCGCTTGCTGACGTTCGTCCAGCAAGTCTTTGGCAAAGTCCGGGTAATTGTGGGCCATCAGCGCATGGTAGAGCGGATGGTCAGGGTAGCGGGTTTGTACCAGCACCTCGGAGGCGTTACCGCCTTCTTTTTGCGCGGCCCGCCCTGCCCGTCCCGCCACCTGCATGAGCTGGGCGAACAGGCGCTCGCTGGCGCGGTAGTCTTGCGAGAACAGGGCAGCATCGGGATTCAAGGCCGCCACCAGGGTCAGGCGCTTGAAGTCATGGCCCTTGGCCACCATTTGTGTGCCTATCAGGATATCGACTTCACCTGCATGCACGCGCTCAAAGGCGGCAGCGGCACTGCCCTTGAGGCGCGTAGAGTCGGCATCGATACGGAATACCCTGGCCTCCGGGAAAAGCAGGGCCAGGCTTTCTTCCATGCGCTGGGTGCCACGGCCCAGTGGCTGCAAGTCAATATTGCCGCAAGTCGGGCATGAACGCGGTATGCGCTGTTCAAGACCGCAATGATGGCAGCGCAGTCTATGGTCGCCTTTATGCAAGACCAGATGGGCAGTACAGCGGGTGCAATTACTGATCCAGCCGCAGGCATCACAAGCCAGCACAGGTGCATAACCACGCCGGTTCAAGAAAAGAAGTGATTGCTCACCCTTTTCAAGACGTAGCTTGATCGCACCTATCAGTCTTTGGGTCAGGCCTTCGCTGGGCTTTTCTCTTTCCAGGTTAATGATGCGTATGATAGGCAAGACGGCATGCTGGACTGCACGCTCGCGCAATTCCAGCAGTCGGTAGCGACCAGTCTGCGCGCCCTGCCAGCTTTCCAGCGAAGGTGTGGCAGAACCCAGCAAAATAGGGATGGAGAGCTGACGCGCCCGCCACACGGCGAGGTCACGGGCAGAATAACGCAGGCCTTCCTGTTGTTTGTAGGAAGGGTCATGCTCTTCATCAATAATCAGCAGTTTCAGCCTGGGCAAGGATGCCAGCATCGCCAGGCGAGTGCCGAGCACGATGCGGGCACGACCGGTGTGTGCGGCCAGCCAGTGTAGCAAGCGCTCACCTTCAGCCATACCGCTATGCAGAGTGGACAGCATCAGGCCGGGGAAACGGGCGCGGATATGGGATTCAAGCTGTGGTGTCAGGTTAATCTCTGGCACCAGGATCAGGATCTGGGCATCCGGGGTTTTTGCCAGCACTTTGGCGGCGGTCTGCAAATACACTTCTGTCTTGCCGCTGCCTGTCACTCCGAATAGGAGATGCGGGGCGTAGCCCTCAGCATTGGCAACTGCGTCCACAGCAGCTTGTTGCTCGGGATTTAATTGCGGCTCGCCCAGCGGGCTAACATCAGCCTGCTCAGGCAATTTGGCCAGCTTCTTGATGGCACGCTGCAGGGATACTGTCTTGATGGCCTTCAGGTTTTTGGGCAAGGCCGGTATCGCCACCTCGCCCAAGGGGCGCTGGTAATATTCGGCGGCAAACTGGCAGAGCGCCAGCCATTCCCTGTTCATGGAGGGCAACTCGTGCCGCACGGCAATGACGTCACGCAGCTTGTCAACCGGAACATCCGTCTCGGTGACCACATCCATGATCAGGCCGACGACTTCCTGGCGACCAAAAGGCAGGGCCACCAGTTGCCCAATCTGGGGCAAGTTGACAGCCATCCCGCCCTCTTCTTGTGCTGTCCACCGATAATCGAAGGTTCTGTCAAGAGGGGTATCAAGGGCAACGCGCAGATAAACTTGTTTCACAATCTAGCGCAAACCACAAAAAACACCGCTAACTATTGATTTCATAAGGCTTTTTTACATATCCACAGTTTCTGTGGATAACTTTGTGGAGAAAGGTCTATTGACATCGGTTTTCGCTAGCGTTTACGTGGGTTTCCACAAAATGCCCTATCTCAGAGCCTAGAATTTAATCGTTTAAAATCAATAACTTGTAAAAAATGCTGGGGAACAAAAAAATAATTTTGAAAATATTTTTTGTCGCCCCGATTTTGTGCATAAGTAACAGAAAGTGTGCATAGAAATGCAAAATTTTTCTGCCGCTAATCCATTGGTTTTCCACAGCCTTCTGGCTGGAAAAGCACGCCAGTGCTATGTTTTGCAGAGCAACATAACGCAATGACAAGCATTTCCAGCAATTGTTGTTTTGCCAGTGGCTAAATATACAGACTTTGCCAGTGAGCTAAACAGCAATGCTGGCTGAAGAGATCGCTGGCTTCAACAAAATGGCAATAAAAATGCCCCTTTATGCAGAGTGACGTTGCTTGCGGCTGTATTCATGCACCGCTTCGACCAGCACGCTAACTGACTCAACTGGTGTAAATTGCGAAATGCCGTGGCCCAGGTTAAATACATGGCCGTGGCCAGCCGCAGGCTTGCCATAACTATCCAGCGCGGCAATCACTTGCTGGCGGATTTGCTCTGGCTCAGCAAACAATACCGCCGGATCCAGATTACCCTGCAAGGCGACCTTGTTGCCAACTTTGGCGCGCGCCTGGCCCAGGTTCACGGTCCAATCCAGTCCCAGGGCATCGGCACCGATGTCGGCCAACTGTTCCAGCCACAAGCCACCACCTTTGGTAAAGACGATGGCAGGAATACGCTTGCCATCTTTTTCTTTTTGCAGCTGACTGACGATATCGCGCATATAAGACAGCGAGAACTGTTGATAAGCGCCATCTGCCAGCGCCCCACCCCAGCTATCAAATATCATCACGGCCTGAGCACCGGCATCGATTTGCGCATTGAGGTAAGTAGCTACAGCGTCGGCATTGGTGCGCAGGATGTGGTGCATCAGGTCAGGGCGCTTGTACATCATGCCCTTGACGGTATGGAAGTCGCGCGAACCCTGGCCCTCTACCATATAACAGGCCAGTGTCCATGGGCTACCGGAGAAACCGATCAACGGCACACGGCCATCCAGTGCAGTGCGAATTTGCGTTACGGCATCAAATACATATTGCAGGCTGCCTGCTTCTGGCACTTTGAGTGCCATGACATCTTTTTCATCTTTCAACGGGCGCTCAAACTTGGGGCCTTCGCCTTCTTCAAAGTACAGGCCCAGGCCCATCGCATCTGGTACAGTCAAAATATCTGAGAACAGGATGGCAGCATCCAGCCCATAACGGTCGATTGGTTGCAAAGTCACTTCAGTGGCGAAACCGGGATTCTTGGCCAGGCTGAGGAAAGAGCCGGCACCTTTGCGGGTGGCACGGTATTCTGGCAAATAACGACCAGCCTGGCGCATCAGCCATAGCGGTGTGTAATCAGTTTCCTGGCGCAACAGTGCTCTCAGGAAGGTATCATTTTTGAGCGGGGCAAAATTCATGGACATAAGGGCTTTCGGTGACGCTGCGCGCATCTGCTTATCTACTGACATGGTCAAACTACGCAGGCTATTGCTGTATAAGCGACATTATCGCCTATGCGCGCAGTCTCGGCATCTGATCTGCAACAAGTGGTGCAATTTTCAGCAAAATTTCCGGTAATAAACTGTGGATAACTTTGTGGATAGAAATGACAGAATGCCAGTTTACTGATTAGTTTTAAATTCGGTTAACAGGATTATTACGTAAGTCATTGATTCTATTGATAGTGATTACTGATTTCTAATAATTATCGATTTTTGTGCATAAATAGCATGCAAGCTAAATTGTGCATAAGTAGCAGATCTCGATTATTTTTCTTGACGATTTTGCAGAAATGTTTTCGCTAATTCTTCGGCCCAAATACTGACGCCAAGTGCTGACGGATGGTAGCCATCTTCGGCCATCTGGCGCACATCTTGAAGATTTGCGGCAAACGGCAAATGCAAAACTTGCTGCCGGGATGCTGCCATTTCGCTATTTATTTGATCCAGAACCCGCGCCTTCATGCCTAAAACCTGGCGCAAAGGAGAAGGCAAGGCAGGAAATACCTGCATGGGTGGAACCCCAGCCAGAATGACGATACTTGTTGGTTCCATCATTGTCTGCAATTCATCCAGCAAGCAATGCAATTCTGCCCGGTAGCTATTGACCGAACAAAAGCTGGTTGTATCGTTCACACCAAAAGCGACCAGGATCACATCCCAGGCTGCCATAGAACGTAAATCAGGCAGGGCTGTTCTGGCCCAGGCTAAACGTGCGCCGTTTTGCCCCAGGGCATGCCATTCCACCGTGACATCCAATTTATTTGCCAGGGCCAAAGCCAGTTGAGCAGTAATGGCTTCTTTGTAATTTGCCACGCCAACGCCAGCAACCGGTGATTCACCTATACCCAAGACCCGCAAGTTATCCACAGGTTGATTGCTGTGAGTCAACCTCCCATATGCCTGGTCACTGGCTTCAGGCAAGCGTGGCGTCCCCGTGCGGGCACGCCGCCCCTGCCAGGACAGCAATGGATACAGCGGTGCTGCGACCAGCTCAGGTAAAAAATTGAACTTCATTCCACCTTGAGCTTGCTGAATTCAGAGTTTCCTGGAGGATATTTGAGTTTCAGGTCCAGCATTTTTTCTTGCACTATGCTGGCGATCACCAGATTGCGCTGGGTCTTCGAATCTGATGGCACGGCATACCAAGGCGCGTGATCAGCGTCAGTTGCCAGCAATGCATCTTCATACGCTTCTTGATAAGCATCCCAGTACTTGCGCTCTTCCAGGTCCTGGGGATCGAATTTCCAGTGCTTGTCAGGATCGGCCAGACGCTCTTCCAGTCTGGCTTTTTGCTCTGCCTTGGAAATATGCAGGAAGAATTTCAGGATCACCGTGCCAGTCTCGGCCAGCATGCGCTCAAAATCACGGATTTGTGCATAGCGGCGTTTGCATTCGGCCTGGTCTATCCACTCATGTACGCGAGTGATCAACACATCTTCATAGTGGCTGCGGTTGAAGATGGTGACCTCACCCTTGCCCGGCACTTCTTTATGGATGCGCCACAGATAGTCGTGATTCTTTTCATCGGTACTAGGGGCCTTGAACGCCACCGTGCGCGCACCGAGGGGATTGATTTGTCCGAACACACCTTTGACCGTACCATCTTTGCCGGAGGTATCCATGCCTTGCAGGATGATCAGCAGCTTGCGTTCATGGCCTGCATACAAGACATTTTGCAGGGTAGAAATTTCTTCGGCCAGCTTTAGTGTCGTCAGCTTGTCGGCAGCCTTGTCTGCATTCTTATCAGTGGCTGCCAATCCCAGCAGTTTTTTATTGGCATCCGCATCATTGACCTGAAAACCTTTACCTACCCGAAACAAGTCCGCAACTGTCATTCAAGTCCCCAATCAATATTGTTAGCTTACAAAGGAAGTATCTCAGAATCAGAGATAATGTTTTGATGATAGTATGAAAAGTGCTGCATACCCTAACAACAATACAAATGCATTCAGCAGTAATACACTTTTTGTGTGACATACATTGCAAACTCATTGCACATGATACGGAAGAAAACCTATTACTTGGCCGCATTGTTATTGCCCATAGTGCTGAGTTTGCTCAGCCTCGCATGCGCACAATTTGGGGTGCTGCGCGACCTATCGCGCTTTCTGGTTGGCTCTCTGTTTATTGGTGGCATACCGTATTTGTTGGTGCTGCTGATGTTCGGCTTTGCTTTTATTCGCCTGGACGACGACAAGTTTGTTTTCTACTGCCATTTTGCTCCGTTCGTCATGGCGCTGGCTTTTGGTGTTAGTGCTGCGGTCATTATGATGATCAACGACAAGCGCATCGATATCGCTGACCTGTTCAATCTGTTTATGATCGGCGGTTTATATAGCCTGCTTGTAGGTTATTTCTATGTATTGCTGGCAGCTATCATTTACAAACTGCTCAAGTCGATAAAATTGATCTACGTGGAGCCGCACCGGGCTTTTTATGAATGATCATTCATGCTTGAGTACATGACTGAATCGAGCCTGAATACTGCTTAATGCTACTTAAGCGGAAGAATCCGCTGCCACCATAGTCAGCGGTATCATCGATGGTAAAGATGTTCGATCTTGATGCATTTGTCCATGACGACTTTGATACCTGCTGCCTCTGCCCTGGCGGCAGCTTCAGCATTGACGATGCCTGATTGCATCCACAGATAAGGTGCGGCTATTTGTATGGCTTCTACCACGATGGGTGGAATATCAGCCGCATTGCGGAAGCAATCGACGATATCAATACGATGCTCAGCCGCTGCGGTGATCAGGTCTGGATAACAGTATTCGCCCAGTATGATATTCCCTGCTTCGCGCGGATTGACCGGGATGATGCGATAGCCATGCGCCTGCATGTAAGCGGCCACACCATGGCTGGGTCTTGAAGTCTTTGATGACAGACCAACGACGGCAATGGTTTTGCTTTTGCTCAGTATCTCAGCAATCAGGGCTAGTTCCATAGGCATGGGCAGTTCCAGTATCGGATTTTGGAAAAACAAAAAGGCAGCCTGAGCTGCCTTTCCATTGTACTGCTTTCGTCGCGAAAAATTTTCGCAGCGAAATTAACGCTTTTGACGCAATCTTTGTATCGCTGCCAATTGGGCGATCGCGGAAGCCAATTCTGCCTGTGCTTGCGCATAGTCAATTTTGGAATCACGATTAACCAAAGCTTGTTCAGCCAGTTTCTTGGCTTCGCTGGCTTTGGCTTCGTCCAGGTCGTGACCGCGAATCGCTGTATCAGCCAAAACTGTCACTGCATCTGGTTGCACTTCAAGCAGGCCACCGGCAACGAATACGAATTCGTCTTCGGCTTTGCCCGGAATCTTGATGCGCACCGCGCCCGGCTTGATGCGGGTAATCAGTGGTGTATGTTTCGGATAGATACCCAATTCACCAGCCTCACCCGGCAACGCGACGAATTCGGCTTCACCAGAGAAGATCAGCTCTTCTGCGGAAACCACGTCAACGTGAATAGTGTGTGCCATGTTGGACCCTTATTATTCGCTCAAAAAAGCTATGGTGCGACCAGTTCAGCCGCACCGCCAGTGCGCTTAATTATTATTAAGCAGCAGCCAGTTTTTTCGCTTTTTCGATTGCTTCGTCGATAGTACCTACCATGTAGAACGCTTGTTCTGGCAGGTGATCGAGCTCGCCGGAAGCGATCATTTTGAAACCACGGATCGTTTCTTTCAAGGAAACGTATTTACCTGGAGCACCGGTAAACACTTCAGCAACGTGGAAAGGCTGAGACAGGAAACGCTGCATCTTACGTGCACGTGCGACCAACAGTTTGTCTTCAGGAGCCAATTCATCCATACCCAGAATCGCGATAATGTCACGCAATTCTTTGTAGCGCTGCAAAGTACCTTGAACAGCGCGGGCTGTTTCATAGTGCTCTACACCAACCACTTGTGGGTCCAGCTGACGGGATGTTGAATCCAGTGGATCAACCGCTGGGTAGATACCCAGGGAAGCGATGTCACGGGACAAAACAACGGTGGAATCCAAGTGAGCAAACGTCGTTGCAGGAGATGGATCGGTCAAATCATCCGCTGGAACATACACGGCCTGGATCGATGTGATCGAACCAGTTTTTGTGGATGTAATACGCTCTTGCAGACGGCCCATTTCTTCAGCCAGCGTAGGTTGATAACCCACGGCGGAAGGCATACGACCCAGCAAAGCAGATACTTCAGTACCGGCCAGTGTGTAACGGTAGATGTTATCCACGAAGAACAAAACGTCTTTGCCTTCGTCACGGAAACCTTCAGCGATAGTCAGACCAGTCAGAGCAACGCGCAGACGGTTACCTGGTGGTTCATTCATCTGACCATATACCATCGCAACTTTGGAGTTTTCTGGATTTTCCAGATCAACCACTTTTGCGTCAGCCATTTCGTGGTAGAAGTCATTACCCTCACGAGTACGCTCACCCACACCGGCAAACACGGACAAACCGCTGTGTGCCTTGGCGATGTTGTTAATCAGTTCCATCATGTTAACGGTCTTGCCCACACCCGCGCCACCGAACAGACCGACCTTACCACCTTTAGCAAATGGGCAAACCAGATCAATAACTTTGATACCGGTTTCCAGCAATTCCTGGGATGGGGACAGTTCGTCGTAAGCAGGCGCTTTACGGTGGATGGATGCTGTCTGCTCGTGGCTGACAGGACCGCATTCATCGATAGGATTACCCAGTACGTCCATGATACGACCCAGCGTTGCTTTGCCGGTTGGAACCATGATAGGTTTGCCTGTGTTGGTAATAGTCATGCCGCGACGCAGACCATCAGAAGTACCCAGCGCAATAGTACGGACGATACCGTCACCCAATTGCTGCTGAACTTCCAATGTCAGTTCGGAGCCTTCCATTTTCAAGGCGTCATAAATCTTAGGCATCGCGTCGCGTGGAAATTCAACGTCCACAACAGCGCCGATACACTGAACGATTTTGCCATTAGCCATGTTCGTTCCTTCTTAATATTTAAATTCAGTTTAGACCGCTGCCGCGCCGGCGACGATCTCGGAGAGCTCTTTGGTAATGGCGGCTTGACGGGTTTTGTTATAAACCAGTTTCAGTTCGCCAATCACGTTACCTGCGTTATCAGTTGCTGATTTCATCGCCACCATACGGGCCGATTGTTCAGATGCCATGTTTTCCGCTACGGCCTGGAAAATCAGTGCTTCTACATAACGTATCAACAATTCATCAATCACCGTCGCAGCATCTGGCTCATACAGATAATCCCAGGTATGGGCATTCTTCTCTGTCGCCAGTTTGTCCGCTGTCAGGGGCAGCAACTGCTCCATCACCGGCTCTTGCTTCATGGTGTTGATAAACTTTGTATAACTCAGGTAAACCGCGTCCAGCTTGCCTTCCTGATACGCATCCAGCAAAACTTTGACTGGACCTATCAGTTTGTCGAGGTGAGGAGTGTCGCCCAATTGTGTAACATGGGAAACCACTTGCGCACCTACGCGATTCAGGAAGCCGAGACCTTTATTACCAATTGCGACCGCTTCTATCTTTGAACCCTTACCTTCGAGTTCACGCATTTTGCTGGTGACCAGACGCAACACGTTCGTGTTGAGACCGCCACACAAACCTTTATCTGTCGTTACAACAATCACGCCAACTTTCTTGGACAGATCTTGTTGCACCATAAAAGGATGCGTGTACTCTGGGTTGGCCTGTGACAAGTTAGCAGTGATCGTACGAATTTTTTCACTGTACGGACGAGCCGCACGCATCCGGTCTTGCGCCTTGCGCATTTTGGATGCGGCGACCATTTCCATCGCTTTAGTGATCTTCTTCGTATTTTCTACGCTTTTGATCTTGCCACGTATCTCTTTGCCTGCAGCCATGAGTATTGACTCCTTCTAGCTACAGTAAATTAATAGGAACCGGTTTTTTTGAAATCAGCAATTGCGGCAGCCATGGCAGCTTCACCATCTTTGTCCAGTTGCTTGGTTTCTTCGATTTTCTGCAGCAATGCTGCATGGTTCGTTTTCATGTAGCCATGTACGCCTGCTTCGAATGCCAGCACTTGCTTGACCGGTACATCATCCAGGAAGCCTTTGTTCACGGAGAACAGAGTAACGGCCATCAGGGAGATAGACAGTGGAGCATATTGAGCTTGCTTCAACAATTCAGTGACGCGGGCACCACGATCGAGCTGCTTGCGTGTTACTTCATCGAGGTCAGAAGCGAACTGGGCAAACGCTGCCAATTCACGGTACTGTGCCAAGTCATTACGGATACCGCCGGACAAGTTTTTGATAACTTTAGTCTGCGCAGCACCACCAACGCGGGAAACCGAGATACCAGCGTTAATCGCTGGACGGATACCTGCATTGAACAAGGATGTTTCCAGGAAGATCTGACCGTCAGTAATCGAAATTACGTTGGTAGGAACGAAAGCGGAAACGTCACCAGCCTGAGTTTCAATGATAGGCAATGCTGTCAAAGAACCTGTTTTACCTTTAACTTCACCTTTGGTGAAAGCTTCAACGTAGTCTGGGTTAACGCGCGCTGCGCGTTCCAGCAAACGGCTGTGCAAATAGAATACGTCACCTGGGTAAGCTTCACGGCCTGGTGGGCGGCGCAGCAACAGGGATACCTGACGGTAAGCAACAGCTTGTTTGGACAGATCATCATAAATGATCAGTGCATCTTGACCGCGGTCACGGAAGTATTCACCCATCGCGCAACCGGAGTAAGCGGATACGTATTGCATCGCTGCAGATTCAGCAGCAGTTGCAGCAACAACGATGGTGTATTCCATGGCGCCGTGGGCTTCGAGAGCGCGCACAACGTTTTTAACGGAAGAAGCTTTTTGACCAATCGCTACATAGATACAGGTAACGTTTTGACCTTTTTGATTGATCACGGCATCGATCGCAACAGCTGTTTTACCAGTTTGACGATCGCCAATGATCAATTCGCGCTGACCACGACCAACCGGTACCATGGAGTCGATAGACTTCAGGCCAGTTTGCATAGGTTCAGAAACGGATTGACGTGCAATAACGCCTGGCGCGATTTTTTCGATCGGCGCGGACAGTTTTGCATTGATAGGACCTTTGCCGTCGATAGGCTGACCCAGCGCGTTAACTACACGACCACGCAGTTCAGGACCGATAGGCACTTCCAGAATACGGCCGGTACATTTAACTGTATCGCCTTCGGAGATGTGTTCGTAGTCACCCAGGATAACGGCACCAACGGAATCACGTTCCAGGTTCAGCGCCAGACCAAATGTGTTGCCTGGGAATTCCAGCATCTCGCCTTGCATCGCGTCAGACAGACCGTGAATGCGGCAGATACCGTCGGTAACGGAGATAACCGTACCTTGATTGCGAATCTCAGCTGTGTCACCAAGGCCTTGAATCCGGCTCTTGATCAGCTCGCTGATTTCAGATGGGTTGAGTTGCATACTAACTCCTAATATTTATTACGTTCTTACGCGGTCAGGGCGACGTGCATTTTCTGCAGCTTCGCGCGAACCGACGTGTCGAGCACCTGATCACCAACCACGATGCGTACACCACCGATCAAAGAGGAATCCACTTTGACTGTAGGGTGCAACTTGCGGCCAAATTTCTTTTCCAATGTCACTGCCAGTTCGCTCAACTGAGCTGCCGACAATTCAAATGCGCTAGTCACTTCTGCATCTGCTGCGCCTTCGAAGGCGTTTTTCAGAGCATGAAACTGGAAAGCGATTTCCGGCAACAGAGTCAGGCGGTCATAGTCAGCAAGTGTGTTGATGAAGTTTTTCGCTTCAGCAGTCACTGGAGATTTGATCGCAGACAAGAAAATCTCAGCTTTTTGATCAGCCGAGACTTTGGGGTTGTGTGCAAGAGCTTGTACATCGGGATGCGCACCTACCTGTGCCATTTCGGTAACCAGTTCCGACCAGGCGGACAGGTTACCGGTTTGGGCAACACGAAACAGCGCTTCTGCGTAAGGACGAGCGATCGTTGCGATTTCGGCCATGATTACAGCTCGGTTTTCAGTTGGTTCAACAGATCAGCGTGAGCAGATGCGTTGACTTCACGTTTCAGAATTTGTTCTGCACCTTTGACTGCCAGCGTGGCAACCTGGTCGCGCAATTCTTCGCGTGCTTTGGTCACTTGATTTTCAGCATCGGCGTTTGCAGCAGCAAGAATGCGTGCAGCTTCAGCAGCGGCTGTGTTTTTGGCTTCGTCAACAATCTTGGCAGCGCGTTGTTCTGCGTTGAGGATCTGTTTTTGGCCTTCTTCACGAGCAGCATTCAATGCGTCTAGAGCCGCTTTGGCACCGTCTTGCAATGTTTTTTGCGCTTTATCGGAGGCAGCCAGTCCGTCTGCGATTTTCTTCGCACGCTCGTCGAGCGCGTTCATCAGTGGCGGCCACACAAATTTCATTGTGAACATTGCCAAGATGAAGAAAACCCCAAACTGAACGAACAATGTTGCGTTTAAGTTCACGGTAATTCCTTATCTAAATGGATCAAGCCGGAAGCAAATGCTCCCGGCAGTAGAAGGAAGAACTGATTATTTAAATGGGTTAGCGAATGCAAACAGCATAGCGATACCAACACCGATCAGGAACGCAGCATCGATCAGACCAGCCAGCAAGAACATCTTAGTTTGCAATGTGTTCATCAATTCTGGTTGACGAGCAGATGCTTCCAGGTATTTACCACCCATGATAGCGATACCGATACAAGCACCGATAGCGCCCAAGCCGATGATCAAACCGCAAGCCAAAGCAACAAAAGATAAATCAGTCATGACATTTCCTTAAAAGTTAAAAATAATAAAAAGCTAAAACCAAAAAACCAAAAACCAAAACTGTTACTACTACAAAAACTTCGCAAAACTTAGTGAGACTCGTGCGCCTGGCCGATATATACCAGTGTCAGCATCATGAAAATGAAGGCTTGCAAGAATACGATCAAAATGTGGAAGATTGCCCAAATGGAACCTGCAACCAAATGACCAAACACGCCAAATACTGTTGCCATCGAACCCAGCAAAGCGATCAACAGGAACAACAATTCACCCGCAAACATGTTACCGAACAGTCGCATACCCAGGGATACAGTTTTTGCAGCAAATTCAATCAATTGCAAGATCAGATTGAACGGTGCCATCTTGATACCGAAAGGCGCAGAAACCAATTCATGCAGGAAGCCACCCAGACCTTTGATCTTGATACTGTAATACAGCATCAGTGCCAGCACGCCCAGAGATATGCCCAGGGTGCCATTCAAATCAGCAGTCGGCACTACGCGATGGTGGGTGAATATATGCTCAACACCCAACAATGCAAACAAACCGGAAAACAGATCCACTGGCAGGAAATCCAGTGAGTTCATCAGGGCAACCCAGACAAATACAGTCAAGGCCAACGGAGCGATAAAGCTACGGTCACCGTGGACAATGCCCTTGGATTGTTCTTCCACCATTTCTACCAGGATTTCTACAGCTGCCTGGAAGCGGCCTGGAACTCCAGAAGTGGCTTTACGTGCAGCCAGGAACAAAATCAGGCTGCCAAGTACACCTGCAAAAATGGACCAAAAAATGGTATCCATATTGAAGATGGAAAAATCAACGATCTTGTCTTGATGTTTGGTCGAAAAATGTCCAAGGTGATGAACAATATATTCTGACGCGGTTGGGGCGTGCTCGGTTGCGCTCATGGTCGTTGTCTAAATAGTAAAATAAAATAACTTTTCAGCACTACGATGAAGGCGATCAGAAAAGCCGGCCAGTTGACATCGCGGTACCAGAAGACAACTGCAGCCATCAGCGCAATTGTCAATGCAATCTTGATAAATTCACCGATGAAAAAACTCACCGGGTTGGCTCCTCCAGGCTTCCGGGCGCTGATACTCAAGCGCAACGCAAAAAAAGCATTTGGAATCGCACAACACAATCCACCTACCAGGGCAGAAAGTGCGAGGGGAAAACCACCTATGATACCGGCCAGCACGGTCACGACCACGGCTGCCAGCATTTGCAGCAGTACGATACGTGCCATGCTTCCCTCACTATTTAGGACTTACGCAAAATTGCCTCTGGGACATTGCGGCTTGTAATGTATAGCAGCGCTATACGTTGCCGGATAATTTTGCGTAAAGCCTATTTTTACGGTCAGGCATTGAATTTGTTTGTCTTGCCACGATATAACCGGGCAGCGCAAATCCTCGCCTATCAAAACCACGGAATTATACGTGGTTGTGCGTAATAACGTCAAACGTTTGATGTATATCGTCAAACGTTTGGTGCATAGCACCAAAATGCAACATTTTGGTGCTTTTTTATTATTGTACTGGCTTTGCCGTTTTTGTGATTAATGTGTTGAGCCAGTCCTGGCCTTGCTTCCAGCTACCCAGTCCGGAATCGCCATTGATATGGCCTTTCGCACCGATCAGGTGCAGCACCGCCCCCCAGCTTTTTGCCCAGGCTTGTGCAATTGACAGGTCGCACCAGGGGTCGTCGCTGGATGCTACCACGACAACCGGAAACGGAAACCGGATCTGCGGCATGGGATTAAATGTGGGTGCGGGGAAATTTTCCCTGCCCACATTTGGTGGAGCCACCAGGAATGCCGCCCTGACTTTGCTTTTATCCACAACGCCGGGCATATCTGACGCCAGCCACCAGGCCGTCAGCGCACAACCCATGCTATGCGCAACCAGCACCACTTCGTCAGGCACTGCATTGACAGCAGCTGATAAAGTGGCGACCCACACATCCTTGACTGGATTATCCCAGTCTTGTTGCTCTACTCTTTTTACATTCGGTAATTCGGCTTCCCAGCGTGTTTGCCAGTGGCCGGGACCAGAGCTATAAAGGCCGGGTAAAGTCAGTATCTGCATGGATCAAGTCTTTTTACTGTCCGCGAATTTTCAGGATGATGCCGTCCAGGCTATCCAGATCGGCAAAGTCTATCAGCATTTGTCCCCTGCCCTTGCTGCCCAGTTTCAGGGCAACCTGGGTTGCCAGCAAGTCGGATAATTCTTCTTCAAGACGGGTGATGTCGCGGGATTTTTCTGCCTTGTCACGCGGCTTGCCATTGGCACTCATCTCAGCCGTGGTCTTGGCTACCAGTTTTTCCGCTTCACGGACAGACATGCGTTTGGCAACGATCTGGTTAGCCAGTTGTATCTGTGTGGCAGCATCTGTGACCAGTAGGGAACGGGCATGACCCATGTCGATGTCACCAGCCATCAGCATCGTTTGCACGGGTTTGGCCAAGTTCAGCAGACGCAACAGGTTCGATACAGCGCTGCGGGAGCGCCCTACTGCATTGGCTGCCTGCTCGTGGGTGAAAGCAAAGTCGGTGATCAACCTGTGTATACCCTGGGCTTCTTCCAGGGGATTCAAGTCTTCACGCTGCATGTTCTCGATGAGGGCCATGGCGGCGGCGGCCTGGTCATCCACATCCTTGACCAGTACCGGTACTTCATCCATGCCTGCCATTTGCGAAGCGCGGAAGCGGCGTTCACCGGCAATGATTTCGTAACGGGTCACGCCATTGTTTTGTCCTATAGGGCGAACCAGGATAGGTTGCATCAAACCCTGAGCCTTGATGGAGGCAGCCAGCTCGGCCAGTGCGCCTTCGTCCATGCGGGTACGGGGTTGGTACTTGCCAGCCTGCATTTGTGCCACGTTGAGGCTGGTAGGGGCACCAGTGACTGTAGGCACGGCTTCGGCAAAGTCGGCGGCACCGCCGAGCAAGGCGTCCAGGCCACGGCCCAGACCTTTTTGTTTTTTGATCGACATACTTATTTTTCCAGTTGTTTAATTCTTTCCACCATCTCTGCACCAAAGGCAATATAGGCTTGCGCCCCTTTGGATGCAGGATCAAACACCACGCCGGGGATGCCGTAAGATGGTGCTTCTGCCAGACGCACATTGCGCGGGATCAGGGTCTTGAAGACCTTGTCGCCGAAATGCTGTTCCAGCTGGTCGGAGACTTGTTGCGACAGTGTCATCCGTGGGTCAAACATCACACGCAGCAGGCCGACTATCTTCAAGTCTGGGTTGAGATTGGCAGAGACTTTCTTGATGGTATTGGCCAGATCGGACAAACCCTCAAGCGCATAGTATTCACACTGCATGGGGATAATCACTCCATGAGCGGCGCATAGGCCATTCAGGGTCAGCAGCGACAAGGCTGGCGGACAATCGATGAGGATGAAGTCATAGTCAGCATCGACCTTGGCCAGGGCTTCACGCAGGCGCTTGTCGCGGTTATCCAGCGAGACCATTTCTACTTCAGCACCTGCCAGCTCTCGGTTAGCGGGGAGAACATCAAAGCGGCCAGATTCAGAACGCAGTTTGGCCGTTGTCACATCCGACATACCCAGCAAGACTTCATAGATGGAAGCAGTCAGCTTGGCCTTGTTGATACCTGCGCCCATGGTGGCATTACCCTGGGGATCGAGATCAACCAGTAAGACGCGTTGATCGAGTTTCGCCAGGCCTGCGGCGAGATTGACGGTAGTGGTGGTTTTACCCACGCCACCTTTTTGGTTTGCTACACAAAAGATTTTTGCCATAGAGGTTTCCGTGAGATCAGGCCTGGGTTTTCTTGATAAAGACGAGGTGACGTTCTGCCTGCAAACCAGGCACCGTCAAAGCTTGCAACTTATCCACATGCCAGCCAGCAGGAAGGCTGTCTATTTCCTGCTTAGGTTGTACGCCCTTCATTGCAATGAACTGGCCGCCATCTGCCAGCAGATGACCAGACCAATTGACAAAATTAGCCAGCTCAGAAAATGCGCGTGAAGTGATGACGTCAAATGGCTCTTTGACCTGCAAGGCTTCTACCCTGCCGGTATGGACAGTAACATTCCTCAAACCCAGCTCAGTCTTTGCCTGGGTCAGAAAGGCGGTCTTTTTACTGACCGTATCTATCATGGACACTTTTGCCTGTGGATAAGTGATGGCCAGCATCATACCGGGCAAACCGCCACCTGCTCCCACATCCAGTATATTTTTTGCATCCTTGAATGCCGGCGCTGCAGAAAGCGAATCCAGCAAATGTTGTTTGACCATTTCTTTGGGGTCACGGATAGCCGTTAGGTTGTAAACAGAGTTCCATTTTGACAACAATGTCAAATATGCAATCATATTATCAATTTGATCATTATTTAGATCCAGCGATAACTCCTCAACACCGCTCTGTAACATCGATCGTAACTGTGCTTGTTCCACGTGAATCATACGGCCTGGTCCTCGATTAATTTCTTGTTTTTCATTTCAATTTTTGTTTTCGTTTTTTTTTCATCGCCTGAATACGTGCAGATGCCAAAGCACTTGCAAGACACGGGCGTAGTTTGATGTTCCACGTGAATCACTCAGCCTGGCCCTCGACGACAACATCTGCATTTGCCATGAACTCTTTAAAACCGCGCTTCTTCAAATGGACTAATAGCAAGGAAATTGCCGCAGGCGTCACGCCGGAAATACGACCACATTGACCCAGGCTCTCAGGCTGGTGCTTATTCAGCTTTTGCCGGACTTCGATGGAAAGCCCGTTCACTTCCATGTAATCAAAATTGGCCGGCATTTTGAGGTTTTCAAAATGCGCATGGCGCTCAACCTCTTTGGCCTGCCTGTCTATGTAACCGGCATATTTGACCTGTATCTCAACCTGCTCGCGCACATGTGGATCGAGCACACCTGGCCCGGCCAGCTCCTGCCCTTCCACACCTTGCAAACTCATCAGACTGTCATAAGTCACTTGCGGGCGACGCAGTAAATCAGCCAGGGAATACTCACGCTCCAAAGCCTTGCCAACAACGCGCTCGGCTTCGACGTCGGCCAGGATGCGCGGATTGACCCAGGTAGAGCGCAGTCTTTCCATTTCACGCGAAACACTTTCACGCTTTTCTTCAAACTGCTGCCATTGGGCATCGCTGACACAACCCAGTTGGCGGCCTATCTCAGTCAGGCGCATATCGGCATTATCTTCACGCAAACTCAGGCGGAATTCAGCACGGCTGGTAAACATGCGGTAGGGTTCTTGCACACCCTTGGTAATCAGATCATCTACCAGCACACCCAGATAAGCTTCATCACGACGTGGCACCCAGGCTTCTTTACCCTGAGTTTTCAGGGCAGCATTCAGGCCAGCCAACATGCCCTGGGCTGCTGCTTCTTCGTAACCGGTCGTGCCATTGATCTGCCCGGCAAAGAACAGACCTTCAATCTGGCGGGTTTCCAGCGATGATTTCAAACCACGCGGATCAAAATAATCATATTCAATCGCATAGCCAGGGCGCAGGATGTAAGCGCTTTCCATACCGCGCATGGAACGTACGAGATCCAGCTGCACATCAAAAGGCAGGCTGGTAGAGATACCATTAGGGTAAAACTCATTGGTCGTCAGGCCTTCAGGCTCCAGGAAAATCTGGTGCGATTCCTTGCTGGCGAAGCGATGTATTTTGTCTTCTATCGATGGACAATAGCGTGGACCTACCCCTTCAATAACACCCGTGTACATGGGGCTGCGATCCAGACCAGCACGGATAATGTCATGGGTTTTTTCATTAGTGTGCGTGATCCAGCATGGCAACTGCCTTGGATGCATGCTGGCATTACCCATGTACGAGAACACCGGCACAGGATCAAGATCACCTGGCTGCTCTTGCATGAGCGAAAAATCGATGCTGCGACCGTCTATGCGTGGCGGCGTACCAGTCTTCAAACGGCCTTGTGGTAGCGCCAGCTCTTTCAAACGAGCAGACAAAGAGATCGCTGGTGGGTCACCGGCTCGGCCTGCGGAGTAGTTATTCAAGCCCACGTGTATCTTCCCATCAAGGAAAGTACCTGCTGTCAGCACGACTGCACGGGCGCGGAAACGGATGCCAACCTGGGTCACGGCACCGACAACGCGACTTCCTTCGACCAGCAAATCATCAACAGCCTGCTGGAACAACCACAAATTTGGCTGATTTTCCAGGCGACTACGTATCGCTTGCTTGTACAAAATCCGGTCAGCCTGGGCACGAGTGGCGCGCACCGCCGGGCCTTTGGATGAATTCAGGATACGGAATTGTATGCCTGCCTCATCAGTGGCTATCGCCATGGCACCCCCCATGGCATCGACCTCTTTAACCAGATGCCCCTTACCTATCCCACCTATGGATGGGTTGCAGGACATCTGACCCAGGGTCTCGATATTATGGGTCAACAACAGTGTGGACTGCCCCATACGGGCAGCAGCGAGTGCAGCTTCAGTACCGGCGTGACCGCCGCCGACGACGATGACATCGAATTCTTTAGGATAAAACATGGTGGATTTCTGAGAATCTAGGAGATGAGGCTCGATTATAGTTTGTTTTGCAGTGCAAACTTTGACGAGCTAAAGATTCTCTTTTTATTTAGATCTATGTTTCACGTGAAACATGAGTATCAAGACATAAAAAAAGGGGCCGAAGCCCCGTTTTTTTTACCTTCCGACTGTTTCACGTGAAACACAGCTATTTGAGAAAACCATCGTAAGTTGTCTTGCATATCAGCGCCACCACCACGCCAAGAAACATCTTGCGAACGAATGAAGTGCCGTGTTTTATTGCCAAATGACTACCTAAAATTGAGCCACCAACACCACATACTGCCATCGTCAAACCCAGCATCCAGAGTACGTGACCACTATAACCAAACCAGATGAGCGCTGCGGTATTGCATGCGACATTTAATACTTTGGCAGCCGCAGAGGCTCGGAGGAAGTCATAGCCGAAGATACGAACGAACAAAAACATGAAGAAACTGCCCGTACCTGGCCCAAAGAAGCCATCGTAAAACCCTATGCCTGCTCCCACCAGCATAGCCATATAAGTCTCCTTGCTACCCACAAACACAGGCTTATTGTCAGCCCCGAACTCTTTTTTCTTGAAGGTATAGACAGCTACGGCCAACAAAATAAAAGGTAATGCCTTACGCAAATAGGTAGGCGGGATGTGCGTTACCAGAAAAGCTCCGGCGAAAGAAAACGCAAAAGCCATCATGGCGGCTGGTACCACCATGCTCCAGCGCAAACTCACTGTCTTCATATAGCGAGCAGCCGCCACTGTCGTACCCCAGATGCCAGCCATCTTGTTGGTACCCAAGAGCGTTGCAGGAGCCGTTCCCGGCAAGAAAGAAAACAAGGCTGGCACCTGAACCAGCCCACCGCCGCCAACGATGGAATCAACAAATCCGGCAAAGAAAGCCGCAAAACCAAGCAAAACTATATCCATAGGTAACCAGAAATCATCGTAAATTAAAGATACAAACAAAGGACACAAGTGAGGAACAAGCAAGATGCAAGCAACTGCTTCCCGTATATAGTACGATGAAGACCAGGTATTAAATCAGAACAGAAACGCACTAACAGATTGGAATCACATCTTGCTTCACTACTTTTAAACATCTAGCCACAATCGGAAAATGTAAATATGAACGACTTTGAATTCAGAACCGTCCCCAGCCTGATCAGCCAAACCGGTGCAGCAACGCGCCTGGGTAAAATCATACGCCAGGAATTTCCAGCGATTAGCCATGTACTGCTGGTGACCGATGCCGGTTTCCTGCGTACTGGCCTGGTACAGCCAGTGATAGACAGCCTGGAAACGGAACAACTCAAAGTCAGTATTTTCTCCGACGTGATTGCCGACCCACCAGAAGCTATCGTTTTGCAGGCAGTCGAGAATGCCCGTAGCCTGCAAGTGGAACTGGTCGTCGGTCTGGGTGGCGGCAGCTCCATGGACGTGGCCAAACTCATCGCCATCCTGGCTGGCAGCGATCAAAGCCTGTCCACCATGTATGGCATAGGTAATGTCAAAGGCAAGCGCCTGCCGTTGATACAAATCCCGACCACGGCTGGTACTGGTTCTGAAGTTACCCCTATCTCTATAGTCACCACCGGTGCCACCACCAAGATGGGCGTGGTCGCGCCACAGCTATATGCCGACATCGCCATCCTTGATGCACACCTGACAACAGGCTTGCCACCCAAGGTCACCGCCGCCACCGGCATCGATGCCATGGTGCATGCGATAGAAGCCTATACGACAAAACATAAAAAGAACCCGCTGTCCGACATGCTGGCGGTACAGGCTTTAAAATTACTCTGGAACAATATTGACGAAGCCTGTACCAATGGCAACAACCTGGCGGCAAGGCAGTCCATGCTGCTCGGTGCCATGCTGGCCGGGCAGTCTTTTGCCAATGCGCCCTGCGCGGCAGTGCATGCGCTGGCCTACCCGGTAGGTGGCATCTTCCATGTGCCACATGGTTTGTCGAATTCCCTGGTCTTGCCCCATGTACTGCGCTTCAATGCCAGCCATGCAGCTGAACTGTACGCTGAGCTGGCCGCCATCATCGCACCAGCAGCCACAGGAACGGCAGAGCAGCGTTGCCACGCCATGATCAAGGCCATGGAAGACCTGGCAACCCGAGTAGGCATAGAAACCCGCCTGAGCCAGGTTGGTGTCACTGCGCAAGATCTCGATCAACTCGCCAGCGACGCCATGCTGCAAACGCGCCTGCTTGGAAATAATCCACGTGAAGTGACGAAGGAAGATGCCAGGGCGATCTACGCAGCAGCCTTGTAAGTATGAAGGTGGCGCATGGGTAAGCATCCATGCGCCATCCACCCTATATCAGCGCCAGCATCCGTAGCATCTCCCACCCATCACGCAAATTTAAAGTAGCCTGAAGGACGAATCCAGACATGGTGAACTTTGCAGAGCAACTCTCCAGGACATCCATACTGCCCATCATCATGGCTTGTGCAGAAACCCGCAATGCAGATGACTTCAGTCTGATCGCACAAGGCATATTGCGCGAAGTCTTGCCGCATGAAATGATGGTCTGCGGCGTAGGTGGGGTCAGCCCGCGGGGCAACTATGTACATAAATTATTGCAGTTCAATTGCCCGGCAGAGAGCTACCACTATTATCAATCCCTGCTCGACAGCAAAGGCCGGGCAAATAGTCCCTTGATGCAAAAATGGCGGGAAACACAGGAACCGGTTTTCTTCCAGACGGGGCGTGATGATCATGCAGTCCCCGCAGAATGGCTGGCCTCATTCAAGAAGCAGAAAATGCATAACACCGTTGCCCATGGCATGCTGGACCTGAGCGGGCATTTTTCCAGCTATTTCATCTTCACAAATCTGCCTTTTGAAGTCAGTCATCAGCACGCTTATCTGCTGGCCTTGTTGACACCTCATCTGCACCTGGCACTTGCACACGCCCTAACTAAGGTAGAAGAATTTCCCGTCAGACCCGGTATCAATAATAAAACCCTCAGTGAGCGGCAAAGAGAAATCCTGCACTGGATGCACGAAGGCAAAACCAACTGGGAAATAGCCACCATCCTTGAACTCACCGAAGTCAACGTCAAATATCACATCGACCAGATCTTCGCCAAACTGGATGTACGCAGCCGCGTACACGCTGTCGCCAAAGCCTATGAGCTGGGCTTGCTGTTAGCCTCGCATAAAAACTGACGCCAGCACATCCTTGCCACTATCTGAATAGATAGTGGTGGTCATAGCGACATGCTCCTACCCTGTTTTTTCCTGCGCACCAAAGCGCGGGACTACATAAAAACACAACAGGAGACATCACCATGCAACACCACACACTCACCCGGGTGCTCATCACAATGGGCTTCGGTTTTATCGCCTGCGCCAGCAACGCAGCTTGCCTCGACAATGTGGTACTGGTACACGGCAACGCAGGTTCACCGTCAGACTGGAATGCCACCGTCACCACCCTGAAAAACCAGGGTTATGTCGATGCCCAGCTATATCGCCCCAACTGGGGATCGAAAACCAATCCTGCCGTCAATGACCACGGCGCCGCCAATACCAATCCGGTGAAAGCATCCTTGCAGGCTGCCAAGGCAGCATCTTGCACTGGCAGGATAGATGTCATCGGCCATTCCATGGGTGTGACCCTGGCGATGAAGGCCATCAATGAACTGGCGTATGCAACATCAGTCAATTCCTTCATCGGCATCGCCGGTGCCCAGCACGGCCTGGGATCATGCGGCGTCTACCCTTTCAATGTCGTGACGCCGACTTGCGGCAGCAATGGCCTGGCTATCGACAGCCCCCTGATCCTGTCAGTCAAGAACAAACGCTATGGCAGCAAAATGTATTCCATCAAAAGCTATATCGATGAAGTCGTATGTTTTGGCAGTTGCTTTGTCTATGGCTCGCATACCAGCAATATCGACGGGCAGAATGCGACCTATGATTTCTGGCTGGGGCATTTCGGTTTGAAGGACTACACCACCAATACCCAGGCCAGCCTGGCATTTCAATAAGCAACTCCGGCACAATAACCAAAATGGAAAAAGTCCCCATGTACAATAAAACGGTGTTGTCCATATCATCCATGCACAATGCTATTGCAAGGGCTTTTTCCAAATTAGGACAGCTTCAAACCATGAAAAAAATCCTGCTCTTGCTGAGCCTGCTTGCCCTGGCCAGCCTGATATCAATGAACTGGATGACGCTGCCTTCAGACACCGCCAGCCCAGCACCAGTAGTCGCCAAGCATGGGGGTAGTGACAAAGCACAGCTTGCGACCCAAGCAGCACATACTCTGGGTCAGTTCACCAGGCTATGGGGAAATACAAACAGCGCCTCAATGCCCGTAGAAAAAGCAGATCCATTTGACTTGCTGTGGGCACGCGCCCTGTCACCTGCCGACCAGCTTGAAGGAAAAGAAGATGCCCAGGATCAGTTACGAAAACTCGCGCAAGAAAATCCGCACTACCTGAAAAAACTGGTGGCGCTGTATGACAGTGAGACATACGCCGCCAGCAGGGAGCTCATCATCAACCTGCTCGCCAGCATACCCAGCGCAGAAACATTGGCTTTATCAAGACGGCTTGCCAGCAGCCTGGATGCCGGACAACGCAAAGCAGCTTTATCCATGCTGGGCAACCTGAATATCAATCTGCAGGAAGAGCGTGAACTCATACTGCTATCGCTGAATAATCAACAAGTACCGGCCGTCGCCCTGCAGGCATTGGCAGCACTGAAAGCACCTGCACCAGCAGGAATTGACGGGCCACCCAAGCCCGCTAACAATATGCTGGACAGCGCCGATACCAAAACAACTGCAGCCGTGATCAGGCAACTACAAAGCCTGACTGAAAATCCAGATGCCACAGTCAGAAGCCGCAGCATTTCACAGCTCGCGCAATGGGATAAAAACGACAGCAGCCTCAATTACTTTTCTACTGCCCTGAATGATCAAATACCAGAAGTACGCCAGGCAGCCATCTTTGCCATTGCGCAGTCGGGCACGAATGCTGAAACCGTGAAACAGCTGCTGACCAGCCTCGTCAACAATGCCAGCGAAACTACGATAATCAAAACAAGTGCACGACAAGTGTTGGAAAGGCTGGCAGATAACAAGCACGTCGCCAACTAAGTCTTCAAGAAAAGAAAAAGCCCCGGGAATTTTCTTCACGGGGCTTTTTTGCTACTGGCAATTCAAAGCATTCAACCGGCCTTGGCCTTGCCATTGCGTTCAACATAGGCCATCAATTCACCCACAATACCACGCCTGAAAGCCAGTACGCAGACGATGAAAATCAGGCCAGTAACGATGGTGACTGAGTCACCTATGGTGCGGAACCATTCTATCGTCGTGACGTTTGCCAGCATGTTACCAAGATCACCGAGTTTGTTTTCCAGTGCGATGATGATAATGGCACCCACTATCGGGCCCACCAGCGTGCCCAGACCACCCACCAGCGTCATCAATACTACCAGGCCAGACATGGACCAGTGTACGTCCGTCAGCGTCTCAAAACCGAGTACCAGGGTTTTGGTGGCACCTGCCAGGCCTGCCAGTGCTGCCGACAGCACGAAGGCCATGAGTTTGTAGCGGTCTACGTCATAACCCAGCGAAATGGCACGCGGTTCGTTTTCCTTGACGGCTTTCAAGACCTGGCCGAACGGTGAATGCACGGTACGCATGACGATGGCAAAGCCGGCAATGGCGATCACGAGTACAAAGTAATACAGCGTCAGGTCAGAACTCAGATCCACCATGCCCAGCAGCTTTCCACGTGGCACACCTTGCAGACCATCTTCACCACCAGTGAACTTGGCTTGCAGGAAAACGAAGTACAACATCTGCGCCAGCGCTAGCGTGATCATAGTGAAGTAAATACCCTGGCGGCGTATCGCCAGTGCGCCCATCAACAGGCCTATCAGGGCTGCAGCCCCTACTCCAAGCAAGATACCCAGCTCGGTCGGCAAGCCGGCATCGCGCAAGGCCCAGCCAGCGATATAACCAGCAGCACCAAAGAAGGCAGCGTGACCAAAGGACAGCAAGCCAGTGAAACCAATCAGCAAATTAAAAGCACAGGCAAACAGGGCGAAGCACAAGAGCTTCATCAGGAACACCGGATAGACTATAAACGGTGCCGCCAGTAACAGGGCAAAAGCAATGCCGTAACTGATTTTCTTATTCATGGTGGCTCCGTTCATTTTTCTTTACCGAACAAACCGGCAGGGCGGATCATCAGGACGATGGCCATGACGATGAACACGACAGTGGCCGACAACTCAGGATAAAACACCCGTGTCAGACCCTCGATAATGCCCAGGCCCAGACCTGTCAAAATCGAACCCAGGATAGAGCCCATGCCACCAATCACCACCACCGCAAATACCGTGATAATCAGGTTGGAACCCATCAGCGGCGACACCTGTATGACGGGTGCTGCCAGCACACCAGCAAAGGCCGCCAGTGCCACACCGAAGCCATAAGTCAGCGTCACCATCAGCGGTACATTGACACCAAAGGCTTCGACCAGTTTGGGGTTTTCAGTACCGGCACGCAAGTAGGCACCCAGCTTGGTTTTTTCGATGACGAACCAGGTCGCAAAGCACACCACCAGTGAAGCTAACACTACCCAGGCACGGTAATTAGGCAGGATCATGAAGCCAAGATTGGTCGCCCCCATCAGCGCTTCCGGTACCTGATATGGCTGACCAGACACACCGTACACCGAGCGAAACACACCTTCCAGCATCAGGGTGATACCAAAGGTCAGCAGCAAGCCATACAGATGATCAAGCTTGTACAACCAGCGCAGCATGGTCTTTTCTATGATGATGCCAAACAGCCCCACCAGCAAAGGCGCAGCAATCAGCATGACCCAGTAATTGATACCAAAATAATTCATGCCCATCCATGCAAGGAAGGCCCCCATCATATACAGGGCGCCATGAGCAAAATTAATTACATTGAGCAAGCCAAAAATCACAGCCAGCCCCAGAGACAGCATCGCGTAAAACGAGCCGTTGACCAAGCCCAGCAAAAGCTGACTCAGCATCGCTTGCAGCGGAATACCAAATATTTCCATGGCACGCTAAATAAAAAATGGATGGAAAGGTGAAGACCTCTCAACACAGAGACACAGAGTCACAGAGAAAATCAGGAGAAAACCAAACTCTCATTGATCAACTTCTCATCAAACCCTCTGTGTCTCCCGATAAGACAGTTTCTACTTTTTACAAAGTCGAAGCATCGTTTTTAAACGATGCTTCACGTAAATCAACGGCAAACTTGAAATTCAATTACCGGGATGCAGAGCAAGGCGCAAAACACAGCAATACTTTAGTATCGCGAGGCTTTGCAACGCCGCTATGCGCCCGGAAATTGGATTTTATTTCCAGAGGGAGCACTTGGATTCGGATTTGGTGGTAAATGCCTGCTCACCCGGAATAGTCTGCGCCACTTTGTAATAATCCCAAGGCTCTTTAGATTCGGCGCTGGTCTTCACCTGCATGAGGTACATGTCATGGATCATGCTGCCGTCGCCACGGATATAACCGTTTTTGGCGTACATGTCATTAACCTTGGCAGCCTTCAGTTTTTCCATGACCTTGGCCGTATCATCCGTACCTGCGGCCTTGACGGCATTCAGGTAAGTCAGGGTCGCAGAGTAATCAGCGGCTTGCAGGCTGGAAGGCATTTTCTTCATCTTTTCGAAATAGCGGCGTGACCATTTGCGCGCTTCTTCATTCTGGTTCCAGTACCAACTGTCGGTCAGGTACATGCCGTTAGTGGCATTCAGACCCAGGGAATGGATGTCATTGATAAACATCAGCAGGCCTGCCAGTTTCATGGTCTTGGTGACGCCAAATTCGTTGGCCGCTTTAATCGCATTGATGGTGTCGCCGCCAGCATTTGCCAGACCCAGGATTTGTGCCTTGGAAGCTTGTGCCTGCAACAGGAAAGAAGAAAAGTCAGATGCTGACAAAGGATGTTTGACTGAACCTGCGACTGTGCCGCCATTGGCTTTGACCACATTGGCGGTATCACCTTCCAGCGAGGCACCAAAGGCATAATCAGCCGTCAGGAAATACCAGCTTTTGCCACCTTGTTTGACAACGGCAGAACCCGTGCCTTTTGCCAGGGCCACGGTGTCGTAAGCATAGTGAATTGTGTTTGCTGTGCATTCTTCATTGGTCAGGCGGGCAGTACCAGCACCGATAGAGATGAAGATGCGTTTCTTTTCAGCAGACACTTTGGACATGGACAAGGCTGTACCTGAATTGGTACCACCGATCAGCATATCGACGCCATCGCGGTCAAACCATTCACGTGCGCGGCTGGCTGCGATATCGGCCTTGTTTTGATGATCGGCTGTGACCAGTTCAATTTTCTTGCCCAGAACCGTGCCGCCAAAATCGGCAATCGCCATCTTGATGGCTTCTGCGCCACCCTGGCCATCGATATCAGAATACAGGCCAGAAATATCGGTGATGAAACCGATCTTGACCGTATCACCAGATACTTGCGCATTTGCATTCAGCGCAAAACCAGCCAGTGCAGCGGAAACAGCGAGACTTGCTACTTTTAATTTCGTGAATGTTGCTTTCATGCGTCTTCTCCAATCATATTTTTATTTAAACCTGCTTCACCAAGACAGCGAGGCAGTTACCTTACAGATGTACATCCTAAACACCCAACAACTCATTCAAGACCGGCATTTTTTCTTGCAATTGTGCAGACGCAAAGCTCTCAACAATCTGCCCATGCTCCATGACATAAAACCTGTCCGCCAGCGGAGCAGCAAAGCGGAAATTCTGTTCCACCATGACGATGGTATAACCCTTGGATTTCAGCATCGTGATCATGCGTGCCAAAGCCTGGACGATGACCGGTGCCAGGCCTTCGGAAATTTCATCAAGCAACAAGAGGCGGGCGCCGGTGCGCAAGATACGCGCTACAGCGAGCATCTGTTGTTCACCGCCAGACAGACGCGTTCCCTGGCTGTTCTTGCGCTCAGCCAGATTCGGGAACATCTCGTAAATCTCGGCCACCGACATGCCCTGGTTGTCCTTGGAGACTGAGGGCGGCAGCATCAGGTTTTCTTCTGTGGACAAGGATGAAAATATCCCCCGCTCTTCCGGGCAATAACCTACGCCCAGATGAGCCACTTTATAGGTCGGCAGGTGGATGGCTTCCTGTCCATTGATTTTGATTGACCCTTTGCGTGCACCTGTCAGGCCCATGATGGCGCGCATGGTGGTAGTACGCCCGGCACCATTGCGGCCCAGTATGGTCACCACTTCACCCTGGTTCACTTTCAGATTCACATCATGCAGGATGTGCGATTCACCATACCAGGCTTGCAGGCCGGTAATTTCCAATGCGGGACTCATATTGTTACTCATGCATGCGCCCCTTCCAGCTCACCACTGGTACTGCCCATATACGCTTCCATGACTTTGGGATTGGTGGACACTTCCTGATAAGTGCCCTCGGCCAGCATGGCACCGCGTTGCAAGACCGAAATCTTGTCGCAAATGCCTGACACCACACTCATATTGTGTTCCACCATGAGGATGGTACGGCCAGCCGATACCTTCTTGATCAACTCGGTCACGCGATGCACATCTTCATGACCCATGCCTTGCGTGGGCTCATCGAGCAGCATCATTTCAGGTTCCATGGCCAGTGTCGTAGCGATTTCCAGGGCGCGCTTGCGGCCATAGGGTAAATCAACCGTCACCGTGTCGGCAAATGAAGTCAGGTCAACTTCGGCCAGCAATTCCATGGCGCGGGCATTGAGCTGGTTAAGCGATTGCTCGCTTTTCCAGAAATGAAAGGATGTGCCCAGTTTTCTTTGCAAACCTATGCGCACATTTTCCATGACAGTCAGGTGCGGGAAAACCGCCGAGATCTGGAAAGAACGTATGATGCCCTGACGCGCAATCTGGGCTGGTTTGGCCGAGGTGATATCGCTGCCATTGAACAGAATTTGCCCCGAAGTCGGGACAAGAAATTTGGTCAGCAAATTGAAACAGGTGGTCTTGCCAGCACCGTTAGGGCCGATCAGGGCATGGATATGCCCACGTTGCACCTGCAAATTTACCTCGCTTACAGCTGTGAAGCCCTTGAACTCTTTGGTCAAGCGCTTAGTCTCCAGGATGACGTCGGTCATCTCTTCTCCTTATTGTCTGGCTTATGGTATCTAATCCCACTACGTCCAACGCGACAACACTTCCTTTATTTTTTGGAAGTTTTTTATATTAGCTTTTTATAGTACCCAGCAAATGGATTTCTAAACAATACGGTATAACTACTGTAAGTAATTCCACGCAGAAAAATTACTTCCTCTTTTTGATTCAATTTCCGTCCGCTCAGCTTGCCAATATACTCGTGGCTGCCTTCTCTGCAATCATCACAGTAGGTGAGTTGGTATTACCTGAGGTTATAGTCGGCATAATAGAAGCATCAGCCACACGCAGGCCTTTTATGCCTATTACACGCAAGTTGCTGTCGACTACTGCCGCAGGATCGTCCCCCCGTCCCATTTTGCAAGTGCCAACCGGGTGGAAAATCGTTGTACCGATATCCCCTGCTGCCCTGGTCAATTCTTCTTCAGTCTGGAATTCCACACCCGGCTTCATTTCTTCGGGTCTGTATTTCTGCAAAGCAGGTGCAGCAACTATCTTGCGCGTCAGCGTCAGCGAGACCGCTGCGATCTTGCGGTCTTCCGTGGTCGTCAGATAATTGGGCACGATTTTTGGTGCGGCAGCAGCATCATTGCTGGCAATCCGCACATGGCCGCGTGAAGTAGGGCGCAGGTTACAGACGCTGGCCGTGAACGCCGGGAAATCATGCAAAGGGTCGCCAAATTTTTCCAGCGACAAAGGCTGTACGTGGTATTGCAGGTTAGGTGTCGCCTGGCTGGCATCCGAGCGGGTAAATGCACCCAGTTGCGAAGGTGCCATCGACATCGGCCCGGTCTGGAACATCGCATATTCCAGTCCTATGCGCGCCTTGCCTATCAGACTATTGGCCATCTTGTTGAGCGTGCGTGCGCCGGTAATCTTGAAGGCAGAACGTATCTGCAAGTGGTCTTGCAAGTTACCACCTACACCAGGCAATTCATGCACAACATCAACTCCAGCCTGTTGCAAATGTGCTGCATCACCGATGCCGGACAATTGCAAAATCTGCGGTGAACCTATGGCTCCTGCGGCCAGCACAGTTTCTTTCATGGACTCGGCAAACCAGCTGCGGCCACCACCTATGAATTCCACACCCGTACATCGCTTGCCTTTCTCATCACTCTGGATGACCAGCTTTTGCACCTGGCAACCAGTCATGATGGTCAAGTTAGGCCTGCTTGCTGCCGGTTTTAAAAATGCCTTGGAGGCATTCCAGCGCACGCCACGTTTTTGATTGACATCGAAATAGCCGCAACCTTCATTATTGCCACGATTAAAGTCATCGCTTTTAGGGATGCCGACTTCGGCTGCGGCATTGCGGAAGGCATCCAGGATTTCCCATGACAGCCTTTGTTTTTCCACCCGCCATTCGCCGCCCTTGCCATGGAATTCTGCATCACCGCCGTGGTGGTCTTCGCTCTTCTTGAACAAGGGCAAGACATGTTCCCAGCGCCAACTATCATCACCTGTCAGCTCTGCCCATTGCTGGTAATCCCTTTCCTGGCCACGCATGTAAATCATGCCATTGATGGAGGAACTGCCTCCCAGCACCTTGCCACGCGGATAAATCAGGCTACGGCCATTCAGGCCAGCTTCTGCCTCAGTGCGGAACATCCAGTCTGTACGTGGATTATTGATGCAGTATAGATAGCCAACCGGGATGTGTATCCACACATAATCATCCTTGCCACCCGCTTCTATCAGCAAGACCCGGTTATCAGGATTTTTGCTGAGGCGGTTTGCCAGTACGCAACCTGCAGTACCGGCACCGACGACGATGTAATCAAACTGTCCTGCTGCTTCCATACTGTTTTCCCTTGTTCCTGATTAATTTTGCATTTCCGCGATCAGTGCAGCCATCAACTCCGCCACACTCAAATCCCTGGTGGCGGCCATACCCTGCCCGGCCCACATCGACATCAACTCGGTATTCGCTGCCTTGCCCGCCGCTGCACGTATGGAACCCGTCAGTGCATTTTGTATCGGATAGGCGGGCACTTTGTCAGCCACGGCAGCCAAGGTTTGCATGAAATGATTGTCGAGGCCACGCGCAATACGACCAGAAAAAGCACGGGTCTGGCGTGTGGTGTCACTGCTGCTTTCCAGCAGACGCTGTTTATAGGCAGGGTGGATGGCTGATTCCTTCGTCGTCAGGAATGCCGTGCCCATCTGCACCAATTGCGCGCCAGCCTGTAAAGCCTGTTTGATCTGCCTGCCATCCATAATGCCGCCAGCAGCGATAATGGGTACCTGCATATGCGGCTTGCAGGCTTCCAGCAAGGCAAACAGGCCGAGGGGCGAATCTTTTTGCGCACCAATGAAAGTCCCGCGGTGACCACCCGCCTCCACTCCTTGCAGGCAGACCGCATCTGCGCCCATGGCTTGCCAGACGATGGCTTCCTGCAGGTTGGTGGCGGTACCCACTACTTTTATTCCGGCATCATGCAGGCGCTGCAACTGGCTACCGTGCAAGACATCGAAAGTAAAACTTGCCACTGCAGGGCGTGCCGTGATCAGGGCATCGAGCTGTGCTTCAAAGTCTTCACACCAGCGGGTTGGGGTCGGTAAGGTGTCCCAGCCCAGCTCTTCGCAAACTGGTTGCAGCAACAACTTGGCGGCTTCCAGTGCGGCAAAATCGACTTGTGGCCGGGTTTGGACGAAGAGGTTGATGGCGAAGGGTTTGTCCGTCAGTCTTCTGATGTGTTCAGCTTGTTCTATGATGGCGAGTGGGGTCAGCAAGGGGGCTGCGAGAGAGCCCAGGCCGCCTGCATTTGACACTGCGGCCACCAGCTCTGGGGTGGTGGCACCACCGGCCATGGGGGCCTGGATGATGGGGTGGGGGCAGAGGGTTTGCAGGCTGGGCATTTTGGATGCTCCTTTAAATTTGATTTAGTAGCAAATGGGAATTCGGTTCTTTTATTCGCATTGATTAATGATTTGCTTTGAACGCTAACTCATTTATTCACTTCTGTCACTGTATTGCGATTGCAGGTCGGGGGTAGCCCGACAGCTACTCACTTTTCTTGTCTCGCCAAGAAAAGTAAGCCAAAGAAGGCGACCCAGGCGTAGTCGCCCCTGCGGGGTTCCCGTTTGTGCAGTACAAAAAATGGGAAATGCCCGAAACTCGCTGCGCTCAAACACGTGCATTTCTTAATCCATTTTCTGTACTGCACAAACGGCGTCTACACATGGGAACTACAAAAGTCAAAAACAGCAGCAACCCCAAAACCCCGGTTGATTGATCACTCTCAACGACATTATCGTAACGGTTGCATTGACGTTGTAGTTGCTGTTGTTTTTGACTTTCATCCGCTTGGGACGAAGCCGTTTGTGTGATGCAGAAAATGGAAAAAGAAGTGTCCGTTGTTTGAGCATAGCGAGTTTCGGACACTTCCCATTTTTTGCTTCGCACAAACGGGCACTCCCGCAGGGAGCGAGTCTGCGGTCGCCTTTCTTTGAATCCTTTCTTTGGCGAAGCAAAGAAAGGATTTCGGCCGCCGGGCCGAGACCCGGCTTGTGTCTACGGAGTGCAATCCCTTTAACAAAGACTCAAGCATGCAACGAACGCCACTAGGCTCCTGCCTTCGCAGGAGCGACGACAATCTGATTGCCGTTTATCGACAGAACCCCCATCCTCATCCCTACTGTCTCCTTAAAGGAAGCAGTTCGTGGTTACTTCGCCACCGGCATCGTAAACTCTGCCCCTTTATCTATGCTATCCGGCCATCTCTGCATGATGGATTTATAGCGCGTATAAAATCGTATACCCTCTTCCCCATAGGCATGCACATCGCCAAACAAAGAACGCTTCCAGCCGCCAAAAGAATGCCAGGCCATAGGCACAGGAATCGGCACATTGATGCCCACCATGCCAACCTGTATACGGCGGGAGAATTCGCGGGCGGTGTTGCCGTCCGAGGTAAACAAAGACACGCCATTGCCGAATTCATGACGGTTGATGAGTTCGACAGCAGAGGCAAAATCGGGGACGCGGACTACGCATAAAACAGGGCCAAAAATTTCTTCGCGGTGTATCTTCATGCCCTCTTTGACATGATCAAACAAACAGCCGCCGAGGAAGAAGCCGCCCTCATGGCCGGACACTTTCAAGCCACGGCCATCGACCAATAGTTGCGCGCCTTCGGTTATTCCTTCAGCGATATAAGACTCGATTTTTGCCTTGTGCTGGGCTGTCACTACCGGGCCCATTTCGGCATCAGACTCCATGCCGTTTTTTATCTTCAAGGCTTCCACCCGCGGTACTAAAGCTTCGACAAGTTTGTCAGCGACATTGCCAACGGCAACAGCGACGGAGATCGCCATGCAGCGTTCACCAGCAGAGCCATAGGCTGCGCCCATCAGGGCATCGACAGCTTGTTCGAGGTTGGCATCTGGCATGACGACCAGGTGGTTTTTTGCGCCACCCAAAGCCTGCACGCGCTTGCCCATGCGAGTGCCTTCGCTGTAGATGTATTCAGCGATGGGAGTTGAACCAACGAAGGAAATGGCAGAGACATCAGGATGCTGGAGCAAAGCATCGACAGCCACTTTATCGCCCTGCACGACATTGAATACCCCATCCGGCAAACCGGCTTTTTTGAGCAAGTCAGCTATCAGCAAAGAGCAGGATGGATCACGTTCAGATGGTTTCAAAATGAAGGTATTACCAGTCGCAATCGCCAGCGGTGCCATCCACATAGGCACCATAAAGGGGAAGTTGAAAGGCGTGATGCCTGCCGTCACACCCAGCGGTTGGCGCAGGTTGTAATTGTCTATGCCGCCACCAATATTGTCCGAGAATTGTGATTTCAACAGTTGCGGCATGCCGCAGGCGAATTCGACGATTTCTATGCCGCGTGTGACTTCACCCATGGCATCCGACAATACCTTGCCGTGTTCACGAGTGATCAGGGTGGCCATTTCCTTGTGATGCTGGTCCAGTAATTCCTTGAACTTGAACATCACACGGGCGCGCTTCAGCGGAGCGGTTTCTGCCCAGGCCGGTGCGGCAGCCTTGGCGGCGGCGATGACGGCATGTACTTCCTCTATGCTGGCGAGGGCAACACTGCCCATCACTTCGCCAGTGGCAGGATTAAACACATCTTGCTGTCGACCACTGCTGGATACATAGGTCTGGCCATTCATATAATGCGCAATTGTGGATGTCATAAGTAAACCTTGTGGATAAGTTTCGTTATACGGAAAGATGTGCACCACAATAATCGACTACCCGCTGTAAATCCAATGAGTTATTATCAAGAGCAATATAAGGATTGCTAATAATGGACTTGACACAATTACGTGCTTTTGTCGCTGTCGCCAGGGAAGCCAACCTGACCCGGGCGGCAGAGCAACTGCATGTGACACAACCCGCAGTCAGTCTGCAAATCAAGTCCCTGCAAGAGAGCTTGCAACTCACTTTATTCACGCGCAGTGCCAGTGGCATGCGTCTCACCAACGATGGTGCCAGGCTTTTGCCTTTTGCTGAGAAAGTCATCGCCAGTATGAGCGAGTTCCGCCAGACGGCGCAGGCCTTGCACAGCACTGTTTCTGGCGAGCTGGCGATAGGGACGATCCTGGACCCTGAATTCACCCGCCTGGGGGTATTTTTAAAGCGCCTGGTCGAGACTTATCCACAGTTATCCACAAAATTGCAGCAGGGCATGTCGGGTACTGTCTTGCAACAAGTGCGGGCTGGTAGCCTGGATGTGGGTTTTTACCTGGGCCAGCCGCCAGATGATGGCAAAACCCCCTGTCATAGCCTGGTGCTGACAGCATTCACCTATCGGGTGGTAGCGCCGAATGGCTGGAGAAGCCGGGTCGCTGGTCAGGGCTGGGCCAGCCTGGCAAAGTTGCCCTGGCTGTGGACCCCGCCAGAATCTGCCCATCATCGGCTATTAAGCAAAATCTTCGCCGAACATGAGGCCATTCCCAACAAAGTTGCCTTGGTGGACCAGGAACCGACCATGCTGGATCTGGTCAAGTCCGGAGTGGGCCTGAGCCTGATACGGGACTCCATCGCCATACGCGAAGCCCACGCCCATGGCCTGGTGATTGCCGATGCAGTCAGCATCACCACTGAACTAAGCTTCATCTGCCAGGAGAAACGTCAACATGAAGCCATGATCGCCGCCAGTTTTGCCTTATTGAAAACAATCTGGTCATAAACACCACTTTGCTTGTACAGCAATCAGAAATAGCTGCCCTAATTGGAAATTCAGCGGTATATTTCCACAAATTATCTCTATCGGAAACCTGAGTCGTGAACTCCCTGAAATCCAGTTTGCTTTGTTGCCTGGTCGTCGTTCCTGCCATCAGCCATGCAGAAACGATCAAACTGCTCATCCAGGAATTTGCACCATTTACCCATACGGATATCAAGACTGGAGAAATTCAGGGGGCACTGACGGAGAAGGTGCAAGAAATCCTGAAACGTGCCGGAGATAACTACAACATCGGCAGTACCTCGCTGGCTCGTGGGCTGCAATCCACTCTCAACGATGATAACACTTGCCTGTTTGGCTTTCGCAGGACGCCTGAGCGCGAAAACTCTTTTAAGTGGGTGGGGCCACTAGTTACCGATAATTGGGTTTTGTATGGCCGCAAAACGGATAGCCGGCTATTGAAAAATTTTGAAGATGCCAAACCCTATTCCATAGGCTCCTATAAAAATGCGGCGACAGGCTTGCAACTCCACGAACAAGGATACAAGATAGAATTTTCCAACCAGGACGAGGATAATCCACGTTTGCTGGTCAACGGCAGGCTGGATTACTGGATAGTTTCAGAATCGCATGGCATGGTCATTGCCCAGCAACAAGGATTTGGCCACGAGATTGCGCGCGCCATCAAGTGGAAAAGCATAGAGCTCAATATGTTATGCAATGTCCGCATGGATAAGCAGCGTATAGAGCTGTACAACAAAATAAATAAAGAGCTGGATAACGACGGCACTATGGAAAAAATCATGCGCAAATACGGGATCAAATAATGGCCAGATCAACCAAGGCCGCCTATGCTGTCAACCGCCTGCGCGAGCGTAGCAATGCAGCATATTCCATGGTCAGCCTGGCCGATGGCCGTTTTTCCCTGACTCTGGCCAATCTGGAACAGCCAGATGAATTACCAGCCAGTGTCAGTGAAGCCATGGAAATGGATGAATTTGTCGCTTATGTGAATAACTTGCAAAAGCTGGCTCCAAAAAAAGCCAGCAAACTGGATATCGCCTTTGAGAAAAAACTCGCGGCAGCCAAACAAAAATAATCTGTATTACCAATAAGGAAAACCGAATGAAATACAAAAGTCTTACCGCCCTGCTCGCCAGCACTTTGTTCACTGGCATCTTCTCCGTCCCACTGGCCCAGGCACAGGCACCTGATAGTGTGGTCATCAGCAGGCTCACTAAAATCGATGAAAAAGTTGGTAATGGCAAGCTGGCAAATGTAGGCAATACTGTCAATGTCCACTATACGGGCTGGCTGCATGATCCCTTTGCCCACAAGGAACGCGGCACCAAGTTTGATAGCTCGGTAGGTCAGCAAGCTTTTTCATTCACCATTGGAGCAGGTCGTGTCATCAAGGGTTGGGAGCAAGGTGTGGCTGGCATGAAGGTAGGCGGCAAACGCACCCTGATCATCCCGCCAGAACTGGCTTATGGTGCATCAGGGGCTGGCAATGGTTTGATACCGCCTAATTCTTATCTAATTTTTGATATTGAATTGCTGGACGTCAAATAAGAGAAAGCTGCCAGTTCAAGGCTGACTTTTTGCCTTGCTTTCCTGTGTCCCCATCCAGGCGGCATCATAGGAATACATGGCATAAAAGAAAACCGAAATCGCCAGCACAGTCGCCAGGGTCCCTGCAAAAAACAGGGGACTCAGGCCCGTCGGGAAAATATATTGATACCAGCTCAGCAGGCTGGCGGCGACCATGGCAAAAAAAGCCAGGATGATCAAACTGCGGCTTTTGCGCATGGTGCCAAAAGCCATTAACAGCAGTACCAGTAAAGATAAAGAAAAATTGATTAATCCTGGCACAGGTTACCTTTCTTGCATAGTAGTCAATATTAATTAATAATCTACTATAACAAATTCAACTTCAATTACCAGCACGTTGCTGGCTTATTTTGTAACCAGACGTCAGCATCAGGCTGAATGTTTTTCACTCTGCATCTTTTCCCGGACGCATCAGGAATTTTTATGACATATCTGCTTGCACTAGACCAGGGTACTTCCAGTTCGCGCAGTATCATCTTTAATGAGCGCGGAGAATTGATCGCCACAGCCCAGCAAGAGTTTCGTCAGATATTCCCGCAACCAGGATGGGTGGAACATGATGCCATGGAAATCTGGCAAAGCCAGTTCTCCACCTGCCAGCAAGTCTTGAGCAAGGCGGGACTGAATGCGACAGATATTGCTGCCCTCGGTATCACCAACCAGCGTGAAACCACAGTATTGTGGGACAGAAAAACAGGTCAACCGCTTTACCATGCCATCGTCTGGCAAGACCGCCGGACAGAAACTTATTGCGATGAATTGCGTCAGCAAGGCTATGCCGGGCGCATCCAAGCCAAAACCGGCCTGATACTCGACCCCTATTTTTCTGCTACCAAACTCAAGTGGCTGCTGGACAACATCCCCGAGGCCCGCCGTCGCGCCCAGGCTGGTGAACTGGCCTTTGGTACTATCGATAGCTGGCTGGCCTGGCAACTTAGTGAAGGCAGCTTGCATGTCACTGATGTCAGCAATGCTTCGCGCACCATGTTGTACAACATCCACGATAACAAATGGGATGAAGAATTACTGAGCTGGTTTGATATCCCCAGGGCTTTGCTGCCTGAGGTTTTACCATCCAGTCACCAGTTTGGACATAGCAAGCTGCTGGGTGCGGCCATCCCCATCGCCGGTATGGCCGGTGACCAGCAAGCTGCCTTGTTTGGCCAGGCTTGCTTTACACCGGGCATGGCAAAAAATACTTACGGCACCGGTTGCTTCATGCTCATGCATACAGGTGATCAATGTCCAAGTTCGCATAATGGCCTGATCAGTACGGCGGCCTGCCAGACCGACAACCGAGCCCAATATGCGCTTGAAGGTAGTGTCTTCATCGGTGGGGCAGTAGTCCAGTGGCTCAGGGATGGCTTGAAAGCGATACAGCATTCCACTGATGTAGAACAACTCGCGGCAAGCGTGCCGGACTCTGGTGGCGTAGTATTCGTGCCTTCGTTTACTGGTCTTGGCGCACCTTACTGGGTACCTGCCGCCAAGGGTGCCATCCTGGGCCTGAGCCGGGGCAGCACGGTAGCCCACATCGCCCGCGCTGCGCTGGAGTCGATCGCCTTCCAGAGTACAGCCTTGCTGCAAGCCATGGTCAGGGATGCAGTTTTCCCTATCAAGGAATTACGTGTCGATGGCGGTGCAGCAGCCAATAATATGTTGCTACAATTCCAGGCTGATTTGCTGGGCATACCCGTGATACGTCCCAAAGTGACGGAAACCACGGCCTTGGGTGCAGCCTGTCTGGCTGGCCTGGGTGTCGGTGTGTACAAAAATATGGAAGAATGCGCGGCCCAGTGGCAAATGGACAGGCAGTTCACACCAGTCATGAGTCGCGATGAAGCAAATAATCTTATGCAAAACTGGGAAGTCGCCATAGGAAAAGTAAGATAATTCGCAGCGGATATCCATAGCCTGGGTATCTACTGTATTGATAGATCTATAGATAGATGAAAAAAACAGGAGAATAAAAAATGAAGATCATCAAATGGTCGGCTGGCATACTGATTACAGCAATTGCCTTGATACTGGCGATTGCCTATTCACTCCCTAATGAATATAAAGTCAGTCGCAGCGTACTGATACGTTCCACACCAGCCGTACTTTACCCCTTGATCGCCACCCCTAAGGAATGGAAGAACTGGTCAGTCTGGAATCAGCGCGATCCAAATATGAAGATGGAATTTTCCGGCCCTGAATCAGGCTCGAATGCCGCCTGGGAATGGAAAAGTGAATCACAAGGCAATGGCGGCATGAAACTCACCCATGCAGGCCCAAACCGCTTGATTGAATATGAATTGCATTTTGAAGGCATGGGCAAACCATCCACTGGCAGTTTCACACTGGAAGCAGAGCCAAATGGCACGAAAGTGACCTGGAATATGCAGGGCAGCAGTGAGGGCAATTTTATGATGAAGCTATTTGCCCCATTTATGGATAAAATGGTGGGTCCCGATTTTGAAGCTGGTTTAAGTAATTTGAAAAAGCTGGCTGAAAAAAAATAATTGCCTTGGTATCAGGCTGGTCTCACCTGATACATCGCTGATACCTGGCATCTCACCCGATTGCATTAATGAAACTCAAGTATGCCCTGATCCTGGCTTTGCAGATGCTGACGGCATTGCCAGCTTCCTCTGTTTTTGCTGCAGCGAGTAGCAATGCTGCCGCGCCCGCTGCTCCGGCCCAGGGTTCGCAAGCCGTATTTGTGGTCGCACCACAAGACCTGCCAAAACAAAACGCCGGTGTGCAAATTGACACACCCAGGCAAGCCGCAATTGAAAAAAGCGATAAGCCTGAAGTCCGTATACAAATCTGGTCAGGGCCAGTCCCCCTGGCGGGCGGCTTGTGGATACTGGTTGCCTCCATGCCCGTGCTGGCTTCCCTGTATTTTGCTTATCAGTTATTCATGTTCATCAAGGCCAGACGTCGTCGCTTATCCATAAAGCACGGTAACTGAGTCAAACCAGCCCTGACGGAAACCCGAAAAAGCATGAATCATGGTTCATGCTTTTTTTATGACGTTTTTTTGTCGCTTTCTTATTTGTTTTTCACATAATCTTCATCAATCTGTCACTAGCCTGTCACCTCTGCATCCTAAAGTCTTCCTTATCCTAAAAACATAAGCGGAGACCAGCATGTCCAGCAAAGCTCTGATAGACAGCGCCGTTTTCAATTCCACCACGTCTGGCCGCAAGGGCCTGGCTGACAAATTGTTCGCCCACTGGTTCAGCCGCCTGGTGTACGCCCAGATCTGGGAAGACCCTAAATCCGATCTGGATGCCCTGCAACTCAAACCAGGCTCGAATATCCTGACCATTTCTTCGGGTGGCTGCAATGCACTGGCTTATTTATCTGCTGAACCGGCCGCCGTCCATGCGGTGGATTTGAATGCGGCCCACCTGGCCATGCTGAACATCAAGCAAACTGCCATCAGGCATTTGCCCGACTATGATGCGGTGCTGGCATTTCTGGGCAATGCCGACAAGCCCGATAACCTGAAGCGCTATAAGCGTCATATACGGACGCAGTTGTCAGACGATGCCAGCAACTTCTGGGAAAGTCGCTCTTTGTCCGGCAGACCACGCTACCATTACTTTACTAGCCAGGCTTATCAACATGGCTTACTGGGTAATTTCATCGGCTTCGCGCATTTCTTTGTACGCCTCATGGGTGGTGACATGAGCAAACTCATGCAGGCTAAAAATCTGCAGGAACAGGCGCAGTTATTTGAGCAATATGTCGCACCGGTATTTGAAACCCGCTTGTTCCGCCTCATCGCCAGCCAGCCTCTGGCTCTGTATAGTCTGGGAATACCGCCTTCACAATTTGCTGAATTAAAACACGATGCCAAAGATGGCCTGCATCTGCTGTTCAAAGAGAGAATGCGTCACCTGGCCTGTGATTTTCCTCTGGAAGAAAACTGTTTTGCCCAACAGGCTTTTGGCCGCCGTTATGACACCAAAAAGCAGGCCGCCTTGCCCATGTATCTGCAACAAGAACATTTCCACACCCTGCGCCGCAATATAGACAGGCTGCATCCTCACCATCAAACCCTGACAGACTTTTTGCTGGGCCAGCCACGGGCTTCCATGGATGCCTATCTCTTCCTCGATGCCCAGGACTGGATGGACAGACAACAATTGACCGAGCTCTGGCAAGAAGTAAGCCGTACAGCCGCACCTGGCGCCAAGGTAGTATTCCGCACTGGTGGCAGCGAGTCGCCACTGGAAGCCAAATTACCATCAGAGATACTGGCCACCTGGCATACCGATGTTGCGCATAACCGCGCCCTGTATGCCACTGACCGCTCTGCCATTTATGGCGGCATGCACCTGTACACCAAGATTTAAACTCTAAATTGCATACTTCATTACCGCCACGCGTGGTGGCAGATGCCCTGTGGCTAATGACTGCCCGTTCTCGCGGTGGCCAGCACTGGCTTAATAATGCAACTTGCGATGTCAATGCGATAGAAATCGCAGGACAAAGTCAGCCCGTCACTTTGCTGGATAACAGCACCTGGCAGGAAAGCTATGTTGCCAGCCCGCGTTCAACCTGGTTACGCTATCCGCGTCAGGAAATATTGCGCGATGCCAGTGCTGCCAAGGCACAAGCCATCAAGCTGGGCAGTTGCGCCATCCTTGGTCCCCTCTCCGCCCTTTTTAAGGCAAGTAAACTGGATCAGGCCGCAATCATTGCCAATCATCTGGTCTCCACCAATTTGTACTCTGACTGGACGGCGAGCGAAATCAGCAAAGTCACCGATAAGTTACTAGAAACTTATCCACAGCGCCCGTTGATGATGCGAAACATCTGTCCACAGGTCAACCCTGAACTGACTGAAAGCTTGCTTGCCAAAGGCTGGCAACTATTCCCAAGCCGCATGATTTACCTCTGCGACCCACGACATGCCAGCGTCTGGAAACACAATCATGTCAAACAGGATGCCCGCTTGCTTGACCATCCTGTAGTGGAAGTGCTTGGCCATGAAACACTACAGATGCATGACATCGCCGTATTGCAAGAACTTTATCGCCAACTCTTCATCGATAAGCATTCATACCTGAACCCTGACTTCAGCGCAGCCTTCTTTGAGCTTTGCCTGGAAACCGAATTTCTGGAAATGCATGCTTTGCGCTGGCAAGGTAAGCTGGTCGGCGTACTTGGTATTTACACGCAGCCAGAGCAGGGCTGGCTGACCACGCCACTGATAGGGTATGACACCAGCCTGCCAAAAGAACTGGGTTTATACAGACGCCTGATGGCTTTACTACTCAAAACAGCCAAAGACAAGAAGCTGAAACTGCACTACAGCTCAGGTGCCAGCCAGTTCAAACGCGCCCGTGGAGGCATCCCACATCTGGAATACACCGCCATCTATAACCGCCACTTATCCACAACTGCGGTACAAAGTGCAGCGATATTTGGTCGTTTACTCACTACTTTTGCGCCTTCAATCCTGAAAAAAGCCGACGGTATTTAAAATTTGACAACACAATTTCCCCTGTTTTATCTGTGGATAAGCCTATGCATATCCACAGGATGAACTGTGCAAAACCAGTGAAAGCTGTCTCCCAAGATTTTTTATCCCAAAACCGTCCTTTTTTCATACAGGACTTATAAGCACTTCTATACATGAACTAAGTACTTGTTTCTGTGAACAAATAAAGACTTATCCACAAAAAATCGCGACGTTAACTACTATTACTATGTATATGTAAACTAAGTTATTTAATTAAACCGTTTTTGGAAAACCCTTGATACTTTTCCTAAAAGAGCTGTTTTCAAAAGAAATACAAAAGTTTCAAGATAGCCTGCCCTAAAAAAAAATTTAAAACGCAGCCAGGAATATCTAAAAAAATTGCACTCTTTTTTTTCAAGCTGTTTTTTTATTTGCACGACTGCATTCAGCTTAAGAAACTTCCTGCAGGTCTTAAAAGCAAACCTGGCCCCTTCTTTCCCCAAAAAACTTGTTTGTAAAGCTAAAAACAGTTTTTTTTGGAAAAATTTTCCTTGAAAAACAACATTTTTAAATAAATCTTTGTGGATAAGTCTGCTGATATCCACTGTATCTATTGTGCGTAACCCAAAAATTACTTACTACAGCGTTTACTGTTCAGAATCTATCCTGTGGATATACAGACTTTTATCACCGCCTTATCATTTGCCTAAACTCTTGATCCTGTGGATGTTTACCGACTTATCCACAGCAACATACCTGCGTTAACTACTACTACTATTTATATATAAACTTATTCAATCTAAAGGTATCCACAGCTCAAAAAAAGCAAAAAAACAAAAGCAAAAAACTGTCGTAGAATCCGTAACTCGTACAAACCTGAGAGGAAATACCGATGAAGCCATGGTCAAATTTGTTGTTTGTGACCGTGCTTTGCTGTGGTTCAACACATCCCGAAAAACCAACCACAGTCTCGGTTTAAGAATTACTGAGATTAACGAATAATCAGCAAATGCTGAAAAATAGAGAAGTCCAAATGGAACCATTCCATCAAAGAAATGATGAAAACCGCCATGAAAGACCTAGCTGTCCGTGCAGAACAGCAAAAAATAATGAATAACTTCAGGGATAAGTTCATAGATATCCACAGATCAGAATTTTGCTTGGAAAAACTCGAACCAATTATTGTTCAGGTTTATAGCTGTACCCTGAGTCAGTAAGATAAAGATGGCATGAGCGCTTTCTACAGACCACCAGTTCGCAGGTCTTATGACAGCAAAATGCCTGTTGTCATTAAAAATACTGACAAATGTGCCGCAAAAAAATCGGGGTGAAGAGCAGCGCGACCTGACCCCAAAAAAAACTGACGACGTCACCTGGTGCCATCATGAATATTGGCATCAGCAAATGTGGATAAATTTTGACGATATTGTATTTACAAGAGAACAAAACACCATGACTAAAGCCAGGCATTTCATTTTTCTTGGCATGGGTACACTGGGAGATATATTTCCTTTCCTCAGTCTGGCAGTAGAAATGCAGCTGCGCGGACATGAAGTAACCATCTTGCTGGCCCCAGTTCATGCAAGTCATGCAGAAAAAGCTGGTATTTCTTATAAGATTTTTGGAACCCAGGCTGATTATGATGCGGCGCTGCGTCATCCGGATATGTGGGAAATACGCAAGGGCATGGGCATCGTGCTTGAATCAAGTAAGTCAGTGCTTACTGAGCTCCCAGGCTATATCGCGTCATTATCAGCAGAACAAGATTGCGTCCTGGTTGTCCATCCACTGGGTTTGCCCGCAGCTGATATTGCGCGCAGTTTCCGGCCTGACATTCCTGTCGTCGCGGCTTATCTCGCACCCTCGAATTTACGAACTGTCCATAATCCCCTGGTGATGGGTGATTTATTCATACCGCAATGGTTGCCGGTATGGATGCGCAGGTGGCTATGGACTTATGCAGACAAGAATTTTATTGATCCAGTCGCTGTACCCATCATCAATCAAGCCAGGCAGGCCAGGAATTTATCGACTATCAGCAGCCTGGCACCGCATATGTATGCAGTACCAGATTTGAGTATCAGTTTTTTCCCTGACTGGTTTGCACCAGTCCAGCCAGACTGGCCAGCTCCTTTGGCCATGGGCGAATTTCAGCTATATGATAGCAACCTTGTTACAGACTTATCCACAGAACTGGAAGAATTTCTTGCTGCAGGCCCTGCGCCACTGATTTTTACGCCCGGATCAGGAAATATACAAGCCAGTCATTATTTTCTATGTGCGCAGCAGGCTGTACAAAAACTGGGTTTGCGGGCAATTTTCCTTACCAGCCATCGTGAGCAGATCACTACAGCTTTACCTGACAACATACTCTGGCAAAGTTATTTACCCCTGCGCAGTATTTTGCCGCGCGCATCTGCACTTATTCACCACGGTGGTATAGGGACAACGGCAGAAGCACTGAGGGCAGGCACACCACAACTGGTAACGCCACTGGCGTTTGACCAGTTTGATAATGCTGCACGTGTTAAAAAACTAGGTACAGGCGATTTCATACGCATGTCGCGCCTGACTGGCAGCAAACTGACGCGCAGTCTGCAACAATTGCTGGCTTCTGAGGTCATAAAAACCAGTTGCGCGCAAGTTGCTAAGAAATTCAAGCAAAACGGCTATGCAGATTCTTTATGTAATGCTATCGAAACACTGCAGTCAAAACAAAAAAGCTGAGCAATCAACTCAAGCTACAGGGCATTAATCAAAATAAGAAAACTTATCCACAGCTTATTATTGTTTGTAGGTTTTTTGCACGCGAGAGCATCTGCAGACTCCAGTTGAAACGCGAATATTTTGCGTATGCAGTCAAAAAAATAACAGAGATAACCGAGCAAAGCCACGCCCTGTAAAGCTTTGCGGCTCGTCATGCATCGCTGGTATTACGCGACTATTAGATGTCAATGAAGACTTTTATCATATCCAGCATCAATTACTTTTTTATGTCTGGAGTCACCGGTGTCTTTATCTTCCCAATCTTCAGCGTCATTGCAGGCTGCAAATGCAAAAAATGCAACAACGGGCGCTAATGTTATTCTCAAGCTGCTGCCACTTTCGCTGGCGGTTTTCATAGGCTTTCTGACCATGGGCATGCAGTTACCGGTGCTGCCTCTTTACCTGCATGACAACCTGGGCATGAGTACCCTGGTTATTGGTACGGTCATCGGTGCACAGTTTGTTGTAGCTTTGCTTTCACGCGCATGGGCAGGCAATTTTGCGGACAGCCGCGGTGCCAAACGGGCGGTAGCGACTGGCCTGGTCATCATCGCAAGCTCAGGCCTGGCTTATCTTGCCTCACTGCCTTTTGTCTCTGTACCAGTCACTTCAGTCTGGATATTGCTAAGCGGACGAGTCTTGCTGGCAATAGGTGAAAGCCTGGTCGTCACAGGTGCCCTGGGCTGGGGCATAGGGCTGGTGGGGCCGCAAAATGCGGGCAAAGTCATGGCCTGGGTGGGCATTGCCCTTTACGGCGCCATGGCGCTGGGGGCACCAGCAGGCGTCGCCTTGAATGCACACTGGGGTTTTGCCGGTATTGCAGTCAGCACCATATGCATACCATTCCTGGCCTTGCTGATCGCTTTGACTATCACCTCAATTCCACCCTTGGGCAGTAGCCGCATGCCTTTTTATAAAGTATTGGGCATGGTTGTGTTACCTGGCATGGGCCTGGCACTGGCCAGCATAGGTTTTGGCGTGATCACGGCTTTCGTTGCCTTATTGTTTGCCGCCAGAGGCTGGGGTAATTCTTCCATGGCATTCACCTCCTTTGGTCTGGCTTTCATCGCTGCGCGCATTTTCTTTGGACATTTGCCAGACAAGCTTGGTGGGGCCAGGGTGGCGCTCGTCAGTGTCATCATAGAAGCTGCGGGATTACTGTTGATCTGGTGGGCGGATACAGCGACGATGACCTATCTCGGCATCGCCTTAACAGGTTTTGGATATTCGTTGGCCTTCCCTGGTTTCGGCGTCGAAGCCGCCAGACGTGCACCGCCTCAAAGTCGTAGCGTTGCCATGGGGGCTTACGTGGCTTTCCTGGATATCTCGCTGGGCATTGCCAGCCCGCTGGCAGGTGTCATCGCCGGGCGCTGGGGAGTGAATATGGTATTTCTTGTCGGTGGCGTGGCCGTAGGTTTATCCATGTTGGTGGCTATGCGTTTGCTGGGTAAAACTTCTGGAACTGCATAAAGTCTTGAACAGGCTGGTCGTCAAGCCTGTTCACTTCTGTTTTTCAGGTTGCTCAGATAAGCACAAAACATATCCGCCATGGCATTCGCATAATCATCTACTCTCGCCGCAGGATAAGTACTTGCCGAGACATGTTCTCCTGCATTGCTGAGCGTAGTAGACAGCAGTTCTTCCACGATGGAACGGTTTGCTGCAGAGGCCGCAGGCAGCAACTCTGCAATGAATACCTTGACGGTGTGATCCCAGTATAGCCATGCCTCCTGTGCCTGCGGGTCATCGTTATACAGCGGGGCAATATCTGTCAGGGCGCTACGCATTTGCGCCTCTTCACATTCTGAGCGGATGAAGGCATGCACAAGGGTGCGCAAACGTTCCAGCGGTGCTTGCTGGGCATCCTGCAGTATCTCGCGCAACATTCCGCCCGTCTGCCGCCATTCATCGCTCTGCAGGCGGAACAGGATGGCCGCCTTGTTCGGGAAATACTGATAAACAGAGCCTACACTGACACCTGCCCTTTCTGCCACCCGCGCCGTGGTAAATTTCTGTGCACCTTCCCTTTCCAAAACCTGCAATGCAGCTTCCAGTATGATGGCCACCAGTTCTGCAGAACGGCTTTGCTGAGGCTGCTTTCTTGAAGAAATACTGGGGTTCTGGCGTTTGCTCATGGGTGTGAAAAAGGGCAGTAAGTAAGCGGGGAACAAGCATGGGGTAAAGCACAAAATTGAATTGCCCATGCTCTTGCAAGTATTTTAACCCGTCCTTATTTTTCCTGACATTCCTTCATGAGCACCTGGCCTGCAAGAAATGCACGACTGGCTTTTGCGAAACAGCCAGGTGCCGTCCACAGTATGAAATGCGGGGCTTCATTTACAGTGACGAGCGTGAGCTTGCCGGTTTTTTTCAGGCTGGCGATATGCTCTACGGCGCCCTCATAATGAGTTTTCGGGTCCCATGTGCCTTGCAGTACCAGGCTGGGTGGCAAACTTGCAGGCACTTTTCCAAAGTACTGATCTGGCTCATAGGCAGGCAAACCGGTATTGATGAGCAAGCCTGGCAAGGGGCTGGTAAACAATAGGCTGGAGTTTTCCTGCTGTATAACCTCATGCGTCAAGCCCGGGCGCAAATTGTTTTCTGAGTGGCTGATGATGCTCACCAAAGGTATCGATGGATGCAATTGTGGATAAGCACCAAATTCAGAATATTTCTCACCCAGTATGCCCAGCACCTTTTGCAATTCACCTGCCTGCGTACCTTGCTCCATCTCTCTGATCAGGGCTGGCAAATGCTGTCGTGCTGCTGGTACATCCAGCAATCTGCCAAAAAACTGTCTGACTTCCCTGCCGGGGATATCTTTTGTCAAAGCAGGATTTGCTGCCAGTCTGGCCAGCAGATTTTTATAGGAGGTTTCGGTAGGACCAGCCAGCACTTTGCGGCCTATATCATCAAGCACAAAAGAACGCTGACTAAGATCCCATTTACCTGCTGTCTGCAAGGGCACCAGAGAATCAAGGATAAGACCATCCAGTGGCAATTCGGCGATCTGCAGAGCACGCAGTATTAATTGCGTGCCATACGATACCGCATATACATAAACAGGTTTGCCATCCTGGTTTTGTAGGATCAACTGGCGCAAATCATGTGCCGCATTTGTCAGGCTGAACTGGCGCGCATAGCCAGGATGTTGCTGAAGATAGCTGAAGCAGTTTTGCCATTCCTGAGCCACCAGTGTCGAGCCACCTGGGCTGTCCACCGCTTCTTCCTGCGGACACAGGCGGCTGGAAAAACCAGTACCGCGATGATCGGGTACCAGCAAATCGAAACCTGGAAAGCTATCCCGGAAGCGCTCAACAAAAGAATATAGGGAAGCACCTGATTCTCCAGGGCCACCGGCGATCAGCCATAGCTGGCCTTTTGCTATGCCTGCTGCTGGAAACTTCCGGACAAACAGGCTAATCGTCTTATCTGGCTGCTCAGTGACTGGCTTGCCATGCGACAGTGGCATATTCACGTGTGCACATATGCTGCCTTTCAAACGTGCATCGCTCCCGGCATCGCTACAAAGAGAAAACTCTGGCTGGTAGTTGTTACCGTCTTGTCCTGAAATCACCGCAGCAAAACAACTGTCGTTGAAGAAGGCATTGCACAGAAATAATATGAGCAGAAAACGCATTTTTTCCCTTGATGAAATCCATGACATACAAAAAAATGCCAGCATATCCACAGCAGGCACGAAGCTGTGGGGTGACGCGCCAGACTGAGAAAATAAGGGTGTGAAATGAGGATATGCGCACATCAAACCTGCTAGCTGCGGACGAACAAAAACAAAAAAAGCTCCTCCGTTTCCGGAGGAGCTGATTCTGGTGCAGCTTACAGATAATGGGTTTTAGTTAGCCAGTGTCATCAAGCTGGCATTGCCACCCGCAGCCGTGGTATTCACACAGAGTGCACGTTCAGCCATCAAACGCCACAAAGGTATTTCTGCATGGTCATGGGTTTCGACGACGGAGACAATGGCTTCATTCAGACCAGCAAACAAGAGTTTGTAATGGGACAGCAAACCACCTTCCACCATGGCCAACTGGGCACCGCAGTCTTCTGCTTCCGCAGTAATCAGCAGCTTGCTGACTTCGGCCGGCAACCCGGCAGGCAGGATAGCCATGGTTTGCGCAGGCAAAACCGGCTGGTTGCCCGTCGCCAGCGTTGCCGCCAGTTGATTGACGAGGCAGTTGACGGTGGTCGCCGCGCAGAAGATACGGCCACGTGGGGCAAATGACAGGGTATTGCGTTCGCCCGTTGGGCCGGGCAAGACCTGGGTCACTTTATAAGGGCTGTTATGGGCATAGTGTTCACCCAGCTCGGCGATTTTCTGATGACCTTGTTTTTGTGCCCATACCAGCAAGGCTTCCAGTGCTGGCGGTGACTGGCGTTCATACACGGTATGTCCACCCAGGCCAGTCACAGGCGTGCGTTGCAGGCGCTTCAGGTACAACGGGCCACCAGCTTTGGGGCCGGTACCGGATTTGCCTTCACCACCAAACGGTTGCACACCCACTACCGCACCAACAATATTGCGGTTGACATAGATATTGCCGACATGGGCGCGGGAGATGATGAAATCGATGGTTTCATCGATGCGGGTATGGATACCCAGGGTCAGGCCAAAACCGGTGCCATTGATCTGGTCTATCAATGCGGGCAAGTCACTGCGCTTGTAGCGCAAGACATGCAGTACCGGGCCAAATACTTCTTTTTTCAGGTCAGCCAGATTGGCGATTTCCATGACAGTTGGTGCAACAAAAGTACCGGCACGGCAAGTGGTTGACAGGTCCAGTGTGTAGAAGGACTTTGCCTTGTCACGCATGCCATTGATATGGTTCATCAAATTGTTTTGCGCTTCGGCATCGATGACAGGGCCGATATCGATGGCCAGACGGTCGGGCTGGCCTATGCGCAATTCCTGCATGGCACCGTGCAGCATTTCTATGGTTTTGTCGGCGATATCTTCTTGCAAGCATAGGACGCGCAAGGCAGAGCAACGCTGGCCGGCACTGTCAAAAGCGGAAGACAATACATCATTGACAACTTGCTCAGGCAAGGCGCTGCTATCGACGATCATGGCATTCTGGCCACCGGTTTCTGCAATCAGCGGGATATCGATGCCCTCAGCCACAGCGCGTTTTGCCAGTGTCCGGTTGATGATTTGTGCGACTTCAGTCGAGCCAGTAAAGATGACGCCCTTGACGCGGGAATCAGCTACTAGCTGGGCACCAACAACTTCACCCGTGCCTGGCAAGAACTGCAGGGCACCACGTGGCACGCCTGCTTCATGCATCAGTTGTATGGCGCGATAAGCGATCAGCGGGGTTTGCTCTGCTGGCTTTGCCAGCACCACATTACCTGCGGCCAGTGCGGCACTGACTTCACCGATGAAGATGGCCAGCGGAAAATTCCACGGACTTATACAGACGACAGGACCCAGCGCCTGGGTATTTGCCTGACTCTCTACCTGGGCTGCGTAATAGCGCAAAAAGTCTACTGCTTCGCGTACTTCTGCCAAGGCATTTGGCAGTGATTTACCCGCCTCACGTATCGCCAGCGCCATGAAATCCAGGGTTTGCGCTTCCAGCAAATCAGCAGCTTTTTTCAGGGCAGCAGCACGTTCTACTGGCGCTGTGGTTTGCCAGTCCATCGCATATTGTTCTGCCGCATGCAGGGCAGTTTGTACGTCCTGGGCATCAGCTTCTATGACTTCACCAACGACATCCAGCTGATTTGCCGGGTTATTCACAGGGCGTGTTTGTGTAGCAGATACCTGGCCATGCAGGATAGGCGCCGCTATCAAACTTTGCTGGCTGCTTTCGGCAAAATGGGCGCTGATTTTTTGCAACTCCAGTTCATTCGAAAAATCCAGGCCAGAAGAATTTTTTCTTTCCTTGCCAAATAAGTCCTTGGGCAAGGCAATGGCGGCATGCGGTGCACCACCCAGTTCGCGCGAGACGGCTATCGGGTCAGCCAGCATGGATTCTATCGATACATTTTCATCAACGATCTGGTTGACGAAGGAGGAGTTCGCACCGTTTTCCAGCAGGCGGCGTACCAGGTAAGCCAGCAAGGTCTGGTGTGAGCCTACCGGGGCGTAGATGCGGCAAGGCTTGTCCAGCTTGTCTTTACCTACCACCTGGTCATACAAGGTCTCGCCCATGCCGTGCAGGCACTGGAATTCATAATCAGTGATACCGGCTTTTTGTGCCCAGGTATAAATGGTGGATAAGGTCAGGGCGTTATGCGTGGCAAATTGTGGATAAATCACATCAGTCGCTGCCAGCAGTTTTTGTGCACAAGTCAGGTAAGACAAATCGGTGTAGACCTTGCGGGTATAGACCGGGAAACCACTCATGCCATCAACTTGCGAACGCTTGATTTCTGCATCCCAGTATGCGCCCTTGACCAGACGTATCATGAACTTGCTGCCACTGCGGCGCGCCAGGTCAACCAGGTAGTCGATCACAAACGGGCAACGCTTTTGATAGCCTTGGACGACAAAACCTATGCCTTCAAAACCTTTGAGGTCGGCATCAAAGGCCAGTGCTTCCATCAAGTCCAGCGACAATTCCAGCCTGTCGGTTTCTTCTGCATCAATGTTCAGGCCGATATTGTATTGCTTCGCCAGGAGCAGCAATTTTTTCAGCAGGGGCAGCAATTCATTCATCGTGCGTTCACGCTGGGCGCGTGAATAACGCGGGTGCAGGGCCGACAGTTTGACGGAAATACCAGGGCCATTCTTGATACCGCGGCCATTCGAGGCCTTGCCTATCGCATGGATGGCAGTTTCATAGGCTTTGTAATAGAAGGCCGCATCCTTGGCAGTCAGCGCTGCTTCACCCAGCATGTCATACGAATAACGGTAGCCGCGTTTCTCATTATCCTGGCTGTTTTTCAGGGCTTCTTCTATGGTTTGTCCGGTAACGAACTGGTTGCCCAGCATGCGCATGGCCATATCGACGCCCTTGCGTATCAATGGCTCACCACCCTTGGCAATCAGGCGCGTCAGGGCAGAACCCAGACCTTGTTCGCTATTCGTGCTGACCAGCTTTCCTGTCACCAGCAAGCCCCAGGTGGCGGCATTCACAAACAGAGAAGGTGATTCACCCAAATGCTTGCGCCAGTCACCCTTGCTGATCTTGTCAGCGATCAGGCGGTCAGCGGTTTGATGGTCGGGAATGCGCAACAGGGCTTCGGCCAGGCACATCAGGGCTACGCCCTCTTCCGAAGACAGTGAGAATTCATGCATCAGGGCATCAACACCAGAAGCGCGGGTGCGTTGCTGGCGTACATTGCTGACCAGACGGTGTGCCAGTTCTGCAACACTCTTTTGCTGATCTTCCTGCGGATTGATATTGCCGAGCAGCCATTGCACAGCATCTGGCTCTGATCGGCGGTATGCTTCTGTAATGGCAGTACGGAGAGGGCTGGCAGGGGCGAGCAGCTCTGCCTTCAGGGCAGAAAAAGGTGAGTTATTGGTTGGCACGGTGGTCGCAATCATATAAAAATAATCAAAACAAATATGATTTCATTGTATAGATGCTCTTCGAGGATTAATTCTGGAAATCAGAACATATATCGAAATTTTCTATTTTGTGAGAAAATTATGCCGAATATTATTAACCACCACACTGACGATTTTTGACTTCTTATGCTCGACAAAATCAGTAAAAGAATTCTGGCCGAATTGCAAAACGATGGCCGTATCAGTAATGTAGAACTGGCAACCAGGGTAAATCTCTCCCCTGCTGCCTGTCTGGAACGCGTGCGCAAGCTGCAAGAATCCGGCTACATACTAGGATACACAGCCCAGCTCAATCCTCATCTCCTGGATGTGGCTTTGCTGGTTTTCATAGAAGTTGTGCTCGACCGCACGACGCCTGACGTGTTCGACGCTTTTCGGCGTGGCGTACAAGCCATCCCTGAAGTGCTGGAATGCCATATGGTGGCGGGTGGTTTTGACTACCTCGTCAAGGCGCGTGTCAAAGACATGAATGCCTACCGCGATTTCCTCGGCAAATCGCTGCTGCAATTGAATGGCGTGCGTGAAACGCATACTTATGCAGTGATGGAAGAAGTCAAGAATACTAGTTGTTTGCCTATCAAATAAACCTGCTGTCGATATCTCCTTGGGGAGTTTGTCATGGAAGCGCGCCTGGAACGCCTTGAAGCCGTTCAATCCATGGTGCTGGAAATCAGCCAGATTTCTGCTTCCTCCAGCGACGTTACAGGATTCCTGCAAGCAGTGCATCAGGCACTGGGCCGCCTCATGTATGCGGCCAATTTCTATGTCGCCCTCTACGATAAACAGCAGCACGCCATACGCTATGCCTATAGGGTTGATGAAATTGACGCGCCTGTGGACCCGGCTGCCTGGTTTGTGCTGGCCTCTCCCGACCAGTCACCGACCGCCTGGATCATACTGAATCGTAAGCCCTTGCTGATGACGGCGGAAGAGGATGCGGCCAGGGAAAACGCCGTCATCGCCGCTGGTGGCGAAGCCTGGGGCACTGGCGCCCGTGCTGAACACTGGATGGGTTGCCCGCTGCTGGATCAGCAAAAGCAGCCACTGGGGGCGATGGTCATACAAAGCTATGATGCATCGCATACCTACAGCGAAGAAGATCAGGCCCTGTTTGCCCTCATCGCCAATCATATTTCCACCTCCTTGCAAGCGGTACAAAGCCTGGACCGCCTCGAACAGGCAGTGGCAGACAGAACGGCCCTGCTGGAACATGAGGTACAGGAAAGACGCCGCGCCGAAACTCTGCAAAGAGTCTTGTATGAAATCGCCGAGCTGTCCATTACCGTTACCGAAACCGAGCTGAAATTCTCGCGCCTGCATGACATTGTCAGCCAGTTATTGCAGGTGCCAAATTTCATGGTGGCCCTGTATCTGCCGGATAGCGATGAATTCAGCATACAGTATATGCGGGATGAAAAAGACGCGGACCTCAAGGGGCAACGCTTTCCTATGGGCGCAGGCATGACCTCTTATGTGGTCCATCAACGCCACGCACAACTGATAGATCAGCAGCGTTTGCAAAAGCTGGTCAGCGATGGTGAAATACAGGTATTGGGCAGTAGCGACCTGGTCAGCTGGATGGGGGCACCCATGCTGGCAGATGAATACATTCATGGCGTCATCATCGTGCAGAGTTATAACGCCGATATCATCTATACCGAGGCCGATCTTGATTTGCTGGCATTTGTGGCCAACCATGTTGCATCTGCCCTGGCGCGTATCAAGGCAGATAGTGATATACGCGAGGCCTATACCAGGCTGGCACAACAGAACGATACCCTGAACCACACCTTGGCCGCCTTGCAAGCCGCGCAGGCAGAACTCATCAGCCAGGAAAAACTGGCCTCGCTGGGTCGCCTGGTGGCCGGCGTCGCCCACGAAATCAATACCCCGGTAGGCATCTGTGTGACGGCCACCAGTCATATGGTGGAAGAGCTGGCACTGATACGCAAGGACTTTGAGGCAGGCCATCTCAGCAAGGACAGCTTGCAGCAATTCTTCGACATCATGGACCAGTCCCTGCGCATCATGACCAGCAATTGCCAGCGCAGCGCTACACTGATACGTAGCTTCAAACAAGTGGCGGTAGACCAGTCGTCAGAAAGCATGCGCGAGTTTGACCTGCGTGCCTATCTCGAAGAAATCCTGTTGTCTTTGCATCCCAAGATCAAGAATAAAAACATCAGTGTCAAACTGGAATGCGACAAGGGTGTACTTGTCATGAATTACCCCGGCGCGCTATCCCAAATCATCACCAATATGCTGATGAACTCCATCCATCATGGCTTTGATGGACGTGAGCAAGGCACCGTGACTATCCGCGCGCAAAGGTCGCAGGATCAGGTGGAACTGGAATTTGCCGATGATGGCATAGGCATGGATGATGCTGCCCTGAAAAAATTGTTTGAGCCATTCTTTACCACCAAGCGTGGGCAGGGTGGCAGCGGGTTGGGGGCGCATATTGTGTATAACCTGGTGACCGGGGCTTTGCATGGTACTGTTAGGGCGACCAGTGTACTGGGGGAGGGATTGCGGTATCAGTTGCGGTTTCCGCAGAGGAGGAGTTTGCCGGTGAGGGAGGGGGCTTAGGTTCTCGCGTCTTCATTTTTTGATATTTTGATACGAGATTGGAGATCGCAGACCGATGATAGACTGCATACTAAGCTACGTCATTCCTGCGTGCTTTTAGCAGGAATCCAGAGGCGTTCACGACATACTATAGGGTATGTTAATTTCAGATTCGTATTGTTTTATGTATTTGATTTTCAAACCTGTACTCGTTATTTAAGATTGCAAGTCGGGGGTAGCCCGACAGCTACTCACTTTTCTTGTCTCGCCAAGAAAAGTAAGCCAAAGAAGGCGACCCAGGCGTAGTCGCCCCCTAAAGGGGGTTCCCGTTTGTGCGGTACAAAAAATGGGAAGGCCCGAAACTCGCTTCGCTCAGACAGCGGTCCTTCTTAATCCATTTTCTGTACAGCACAAACGGCGTCTACACATGGGAACTGCGAAAGTCAAAAGCAACCCCAACCCCGTATCTCGTTGATCAACCACATTTAATGCAATTTAAATCTCGGTTGTATTGACGTTGCTTTTGACTTTGGGGCTGCCTTTGATCTTTGCCGTTCCGATGTGTCGATGCCTTTGCTGCAAGGCAGAAAATGGATTAAGAAATGACCGTTGTCTGAGCGCAGCGAGTTTCGGGCATTTCCCATTTTTTGTCTTGCAGCAAAGGGAACCCCGCAGGGGCAGCGACGCCTCGGTCGCCTTTTTTCGCTTACCTTTTTTGGCGAAGCAAAAAAGGTGAGTAGCCGCCGGGCTACCCCCGGCCTGCAATCTCAAATGACGTGTAACAGTAACGAATAATATGACTTAAAACAAGGTCAACGATATGTAGAGCAAACACCTTCTAACTGTCTCAATCCGGAAACCTTGCATTGATCATCAGCGCCTCATCCACATTGGCAATCATCAAATCCACATAACGCGGATCAAGGTGGCTGCCGCTGACGCTTTGCAGGTGGCTGAGGACATCGTCGAGTTCCCAGGCGGGTTTGTAGCAGCGGGCGTGCATGAGGGCGTCGAAGACGTCGGCGACGGCGACGATGCGGGCGTAGACGTGGATGTTTTCTCCGCTCAGGCCCTGTGGATAACCACTACCATCGTATTTTTCATGGTGCTGGTGGGCGATGATGGCGGCGGCTTTGAGTATGGGTCTTTGTGAACCTTCCAGTATCGATGCACCTACGTCGGGATGTTGCTTCATGATTTCCCATTCGGCCAGGTCGAGTTTGCCGGGTTTTAGCAAGACAGCGTCAGGTGTCGCTATTTTTCCTATGTCATGCATGGGGGCAGCTTGCCGCAGGATATTCGCTTCATCCCTGGGCATGCCGGAGGCAACTGCCAGCAGATAAGAGACTTCAGCCATGCGCTGTACATGGTTGCTGGCTTCATGCGAGCGCGATTCCACCACATCACCCAGGCGCATGATCATTTCACTCTGGGTATCGGTGATTTCCTGGTTGAGCAAAATATTATCGAAGGCGATGGCGACACCGGAAGAAAAAACTTCCAGCAATTTGGCATCGATCTCGGCAACATCATGCACACCCCTGAGCACCAGCAAAGACGCCTTGCCGCTACTGTTCGGGAAATAGCCTACATAGGTATCACCGTTCAGGAGCGAAATGCGGTTGGCGCAGGCTTCATGTAATTGCAATACCAGTTCATCAGTGAAGATCTGGCTGTCATCGTCGAATTCACCTATTTTGGCCAGCACCTCATAACTGTCTGCACCCGAGATGCCGCTGGCACCGCGTAGCCTTACCAGCAGGCTTTGTTCCAGCCGCAACAGGGCAACCACTTGCTGCAGCAAGCCATTGGCAAAATCATGCAGGTTGCGCTGCTTGAAGATATGGGCGGAGGCTTCGATGACACGCTCCAATCCTTCGCGATAAGTGGCCTGGAAACGCCTGGCCTGTTCCACGTCCATGATATCGCGGTAAGCACGCAGGGCGGCGAAGGTGGTGGTGAATAATTTCTTGCGGTCTAGCTCGGTTTTTTCCTTGTAATCATTGATATCGTAATCAACGATGACATTTTCTTCTGGTGCCTGGCCCGGTTGTCCAGTGCGCAAGACGATGCGGGTGAATTGATTGCCTTGCTCCTGGCGCAACCAGCGGGCTACTTCGAGGCCGCTGTCTTCTTTTTCCATGACCACATCAAGAAATACCAGGGCGATATCCTGATGGCTGGCCAGCATGGTTTTAGCTTCTGCACCGCTATAGGCATCGAGAAACAGCAGAGGCCGCTCGTCCATGCGAAAACGGCTCAGTGTCAGCTTGGTGACATCATGAATATCAGGCTCGTCATCAACCAGCAAGACTTTCCAGGGAGGCAGTGGCTTAGTGTTCGATGACAAGAAAGACATGACGTATATCCCCTCAAAACCTGCATGGATGAGTCTGAATTAATTCGGTCTGCTTATGCTCATTATGTATGTATTTTTGTTATCTGTCACAAGAGGTATTTTTCTTGTTTTCAATCTGCCTGAGTTTCTTTCAGTTTTTATTTGACAAGGCCAGCTTGATACCAAAAGAGACAAACATCAAACCAATGAAGCGGTTCAGCCACAGCGTGACAGCCTGGTTGACAGCTACGCGCTGTCTGGCAAATGCCGTTGATACTGCGAGGATATGACACCAGATCATGCCATTGAAATTAAAAATGCAACCCAGGAAGATCAGGGTCAGCGGTTTGTTGCTGGCATCAGCAGCAATAAATTGCGGCACGAAAGCCAGGAAGAAAATCGCTACCTTGGGATTGAGTACATTCGTCAAAAAGCCCTGCATGAAAATCTTGCGGTGGCTGAGCAAAGGCTGGCTGGTATTGCCTGCCTGAGCTTGTTCAGCAGACTTCGCCCGGCTCAACAGCATGGATACGCCGACGTACAGCAGATAGGCTGCACCCGCCAGTTTGACAATGGTGAAAGCAGTTGCAGAAGTCGCCAGCAAGGCTGACAACCCCAAGGCTGCGGCCATGATATGCACCAGAGTACCCGCACCTATTCCCAGCGCCGCAGCCGACCCGGCACGCCAGCCCTGCGTTGCGCTGCGTGTCATGATCAGGATGGAGTCGGGGCCAGGGGCGATATTGAGTAAAATGCCTGCGATGATGAACTGGATGAGGTCTTGCGTGCCTAACATAGATACTCCGGTATGGGATGGGGCGGACAAGGCCTCCATTATAATTGGTAATTGAAAAGGGATCGTCACCTGCAAGTCTGAACTGGTTTTTCAGGAACATAATTTTATTGATACAGTTTACATATCGCGAATGCAAATCCACCCAAGCGTAAGAAAGCTTTTGCTAAACATCATGAAGACGTTTCCTGATGTTGCCATTCCTATGTTAAGGCATGCCAGGAAACATCGCAGCATCGCACTTTGCACAACTGAAATGGTAGGAGAATTTGCCAGACTGACTACTCAGGCAGTGCGTGATGGCAATCAACCAGTGGTGCAATCGCATCTGAAGTTCATGTCCGGCTTACTGAGAGTAGCAGATGAAAAAACAAGAGAATATATAGATGTCTATTATGTCGAAGTGTTATTTTTTGGGTTGACTCACAAGCAAAAGAAAACTGCCTGGCCCTGGATGCCAGCAAATTTGAAACAGTTATATGTTGCCATGTGGGGGGGGGCTTGAGTGAGACTAATTTCCTCCTTGCCCGCTGAATACAATTAACTACTATTGAATACAGTTGTTGAGGATTTTTACAAATGAAGCTGTTTTGGCATAACTTATCCCCCATCTGGAAAACAGTGCTCGCATGCCTGGCGATGGAAACAGGCTTGTTTCTCTTGCTGCTCATATTCAGCCGTTCACTCATCATTTCCATGGTGGTACAGATAGTCTTGTTTGGTCCGCCTACCTTGTTCTTCGCTCCCTTTCTCTATAAAAAATATAAGAAACTGGCAGAGCAGAAAAAGGGATTATTGAGTGAGTAGCAAAAAAATCGACTATGACTGGTCCTGTCATGCCTGCTCAGCAGAAAACAGCAAACAAGTCCAGCAGTGCCAGGTTTGTGGCTGCGAAGCTTTTGCCAGCGTGAAGACTATACAAAACCACACGAACCAGCAGCCCAACGTTGAATTTCGATTTTCACGTGAGATTGTGGTGGAGGCCTTTTCCTGGATAGTGGGAGGCGTCCTTGTGCTTTTATTTAAATATGCCCTCTTGGTGTGGATGTGAAACGAGCATTTTGCGCCCTCGCAATAGCTTCTTCCCTGTTTGTTGCATAATGACGCTTTTAGTCGGCATATTCGTGTAAATACGAACCAAGTTTTCCCGGGTCCGGTTGAAAACTTGCTGCTGGCTTGTTTAATTTTGCTACGCATTTCATGTCTATCTCTGCCCAAACAGCAACAACTCCCGACTTATCCACAGTGCAAACCCTGGCAGAATTATTTGCCTGGCGGGTAGCACAAACTCCAGATGCAGAAGCCTACCGGCAATTTGATGATGCCCAGGGCTTGTGGATATCTTATTCATGGCAACAGACGCAAGAGCGTGTCCAGGGTTTTATCAAAGCCTTGTCACCGCTGGCACTTGAGCATGGCTCACGTATTGCGATCCTGCTGCCGAATGGTTTGCATGCCGTCTGCATGGACCAGGCCGTGCAGGCTTGCGGCTTTGTGCCCGTACCCATGCATGCACTGGATAACCCGGCCAGTATCGCCTATATCCTCAGTGACAGCGATGCTGCTTTTTTAATCGCCGCAAGCGACAGACAATGGAAAGACATCGCCAATGCAGGCCTGGAATTGCCTGCCTTGCTTCAGGTTGTTGTGCTGGAAAAAGAGCTGGATGCGACGGTCCTGCCAGCCAGTGTCCCTGTTTTACAAATCGATGAATGGCTGGCCAGTGCTACGCATTTGCAGGCCAATGCAAAAGGCCCGGTAGCTGATGACCTGGCAGCCCTGGTGTATACCTCTGGCACGACAGGCAAACCCAAGGGTGTCATGCTGACGCATACCAATGTGGTGTCTAACGTCAAGGCAGTTGTCCACAGGGTGTCGCCTGTCATCACGGATGTGTTTTTATCCTTCCTGCCTTTATCACATACCTTTGAGCGTACGGCCGGTTATTACTTGCCAATTGCTGCGGGTGCCTGTGTCGCTTTTTCGCGCTCGGTCAAGCAATTGCCGCAAGATTTGCTGGAAGTGCGGCCGACGATCTTGATTTCTGTACCGCGCATTTATGAGCGTGTGTATGGCGTGATCCAGACCAAACTGTCGGCATCAAAATTCCAGGCGAGTTTGTTTAATCTGGCGATTGCTACCGGTTGGCGTCGTTTCAGCCGTGAGCAGGGTTTGCTCAAGGGTGATGGCATAACAGCCATGCTGGATACCCTGCGCTGGCTGGTGCTGGAACCGTTGATCGCCAGCAAGCTCAAGAACCAGTTTGGTGGCCGCCTGCGGGTGGCTGTCAGTGGTGGTGCGGCTTTATCGCAGACGATTTCGCAATGTTTCCTCGGTCTGGGTATTCCTATCGTGCAGGGCTATGGCATGACCGAGACGGCCCCTGTGGTTTCCTTCAATGCGCCTGACGATAATGATCCTGCCACCGTAGGCCGCGCTGTGGAAAAGGTAGAAGTGCGCATAGGTGAAAATGCAGAATTGCAAGTCCGTGGCCCGAATGTCATGCGTGGTTACTGGAAGCGGGAAGAAGATACTGCCAAGACTTTTATCGATGGCTGGCTGCGCACCGGTGATCAGGCATCTGTCGTCAATGGCCGCGTGCGCATCCTGGGTCGGGTGAAGGAAATCATCGTCACTTCTACCGGTGAAAAAATCGCCCCGGTCGATCTGGAACTGGCGATCATGAATGATGCCGTGTTCGAGCAGGCGTATGCCTTTGGTGAGAGCGCCCCCTTCATCGCCTGTGCTGTTGTGTTGAGCCGTGTTTACTGGCTGGAGCTGTCCAGTTCGCTGGGCCTGAATCCGGATGATGCCGCCAGTCTGAAATCACCACAGGCGCAAAAAGTGGTGGTGCAGCGTATCAAGGCGCTGACGAAAAACTTCCCTTACTATGCACAACCACGTGCCGCGATACTGACGCTGGAACCATGGACTGTGGAAAACACCCTGATTACCCCTACCCTGAAGCTTAAGCGCAATAACCTGCTGGCGCATTTTGCTGCGGATATCGAGGCTGTGTATAAACGTTAGCTTATACACAGGCTGATGCTGCACACTAGCAGTGCAGCATCAGCATGAGTCTTATCCAAACGGGATGAAATCTATGCCGTTCTGTATCTTGGCTATCACCTGCACCTGGTTCTCGGCACTTTCACTAAAGCTGGCGAGTATGTCGGCCCGTGTCATGCCCTTGCTGACCTGCCCATTCCAGTAATCAAAGCCTGCCTGGTCTGGCGTCCGGTGCAGTACATTACTGTACAAGGCAGTCAGGAAGGCATTGTCAGAGATATTCGCCCCATACAATTGCTTGAACTCAGCTGAAATGACGAAGCTGGCAGCGACCTGGTTCAGGGTTGATCCCTTGTCCATCTGTCCTATCCAGTAACCCAGGCCAGGCAAATCCGGCGTGCGGTTGAAGGCTGCCTGGTAAATGCGGTAAGCAACGCCTGCCGTGCTATTGATATCCAGTGCCACGCTCATATCGGCAAACTGCAGGCGTTCCAGCTGGTTGACGGTATCCGTACCCTCGGCCCCGGTTTTATCCTGGACAGTAAAATTGGCACCGGATGGTGAGATGTTGAAGTCGCTGCGTTTGCCAGCATAGATGGCAATGTCCAGACCCGCGCCACCATTGATGATGTCATTTCCGGCCAGTCCATTGAAACTGTCATTGGCTGCGGTGCCGCTCAGGCTGTCATTGCCAGCCGTGCCGATGATGCCGCCAGGTACCGCCTTGATGGCCGTGGTGAAAGAATAACTGCTGGTGCCGATATAGTTGTTGCCAGCAATATCCTTGATGGCACCTGAAGGTATGTTCAGCTTGTAAGTGCTATTGTTATTCAAGTCATTGGTCGGGTTGATGGTGACCGTATTGCCGCTGATCGTGACATTGTTGCTTTGGGCAATATTGTAGCTGGCGACTGTGCTGCCGTCGGCGTTTTGCAGGCTGATGGTGCCGCTGCCAGCCTTGACTGGTTCGCTGAAGGTCAGCACGATATCGCTACTGGTGGCGACGCTGCCAGCCAGTGTCGCCGGGCTGAAGCTGATCACCACAGGTGCTGTGGTATCGCCAAAAAAACTCAGCAAGTCCACCGTATCCTGGCCATTGTTGAATACCAGTCTTTCCATATTAAGCAGCGTCGCATGCAACTCGCCGCTGGCACCGGACAGGGTATCCACATGAATGGAGCCATCTGCTGCCTTGGTGATGGTATAGCTGGAGCGTAGTGAAGTACCCAGATTGAGGGTGTCTATGCCACCCTTGCCATCGAGAGTAAAGGTGGATGGGTTGATGACGGTCCAGGTATTGTTGCCATCGTCGCCGACTACTGTAGCCATGGTTTTACTCCTTAAGTTCTTGGTTCAGGCAGCAGCCTGCGTATGTACTTTACCCTGCTGGTCTATCGCCAAAAACCGTAATCCGGTTTGTTGCAAATACTCCAGTGCGTCTTTTTCTTTCAACATGCCTATCGTGGTGCAACTGCCAGCCAGTGCGGTCAAGGGTGCCAGTACGCTGATACTGCGCCAGTGCCTGACCGGCATGCCGGTTCGTGGATTGAGGATATGACAATACCGCTCTTCACCGACTTCAAAATATCTTTCATAATCTCCACTGGTGGCCAGTGCCCCTATTGTTAAAGGGATGCTGGCAGCGATCTTGTCTTGCTGGCGCGGGTCTTGTATGCCCATGATCCATGGCTGCTCGTCCGGTTTGGGGCCGAGTACCCGTATATCGCCACCCAGATTGATATAGCCATGCGTTACGCCTGCTGCCTGCAACACTGCAGCTGCCCGGTCTGCCGCATATTCCTTTCCAAAACCACCAAAATCGATTTCCATTCCCGCCAGTGGCAATCTCAGCTTGTCACCTGTTCTCTCCACCTTGGCCCAGCCTATGCGCTGGCATAAAACCTGCAGTTCGTCTGCTGCTGGCACTCGCGAGCTCTTGAAGTTCCAGGCCTGTCGGAGGATGCCTGCCGTGATGTCAAACAAGCCATCGCTGGCCTGGTACAGGGCCTGCGCATAATCAAACAAGGCCAGGGTTTCTTCATCACAGACCACTGCATCCCTGCCCGCCTGGGCATTGATGCATGAGACTATGCTGTCTGGACGATAACGCGAATACTTGACTTCTATCCTCCTTACTTCCGCAATCGCTTCCTGTGCCTTGGCAAACATTGCATGTTCATCATGGTCTGCAATGACAACTTCACAAGTGCTGGCCATGGCCTTGAAAGGGATGCGATAAATCTGCATAGTCAACTCAATAACTAAAATTGACGTGACAGCCCGACTTGTATGGTCTTGGCATCAAACGGCAATAAGCCAGTACTGCCACTGCCAAACAAACGCCATGAAGCACGTTGCTGATATTGCTCATACTTCACATCGACCTGCCAGTCTTCATTGATTTGCTTGGCTACTTTGATACCCACAGTGCGAGCGCCATAGGCAGAAACCCTCTGGTCTTCGGAAGAATTCAGCGCACCGTCTGGCGGGTTAGGTGCAAACGGATACATCTCCGGCTTGGCATCGACATAAAAACTGGCCGCACTCTGGCTATAGATGCGCAGTATCGGTGTGATGCTCCAGCCCTGACCAAAGGGCTGGGTATATTCAAGATTGAAGGTATGCGACCGGATTTTCCAGCTATCGCCAAAATAGCGGTAACTGAGTCGTGCGCTGCCACCTGTAGAATCAAAATGATGGTTCCAGCGCGTCAATAGAGCATAGCTATTGCGCTCATCCGGGCGCTTGTCGAACGCCTTGTAAGGGTCAGACAAATATCCTTTGGCATGGGCCAGGCTGAAGTTGACTTGCACAATATCATTCATGCTCATGACCTGGGTCAGGCCCAGCAAGGCATCGGTCACTTGTTTGTTTTCACCCCTGACCTTGCCTGTCGATGCGCTGACAGTATCATTGGCAAACCCCAGGCCTGCAGTCCAGGTGGTATTTTTATCTTCGCTGAACTGGTTCCCCATTACCGAGACGCCACGCGAAATATAATCTGCTTCACTGGAAGCTGTGGCACCCAGGGTCAGCGTGTGATGCGGGAAATAGCGGGTAACTTCAGCATCCAGTGCACGGCGAAAATCCCTGAGCTTGACCAGGCCATAGCTATGGAAGGCGGGTGAAGCGCCAGAAATACTGTCAGTCACATACGTTGCACCGACTGACCATTCATCCGACAGCGGTGCCATGATCTTGAGGGCGCTGGCCTGTACCTTGACGCGCTCTTCACCAGGTTGACTATCCTTGTACTCGAGTAATTTCAGACTGATGACACCCTTGTCCGGTGCTGTTTCCGCATGTGCAGCCTGCATCATGGGCAGAGCCAGCGCAGCCGCCAGCAAAGTGCTGGCCAGATTATCATGGGTTTTGGACGTGACAGGTTTCATGCTTTTTTTCCTGGGCTTTTTCCGCGCTTACACATTAATTGCATCCACAACCGCCGCCACCGACACCGCTGCCGCCGAAGGCAGATTCCTTGCTGGAATAGGTATGCTCGGCGAATTTGCTTTCCAGCTTGTCATGGTCAAAAGTCATTTCCTTTTTAGCCAGCTTGCCTTTTTCCCAGGGTTGCACGGTTTGCACCAACTGCATATTGCTGCAAGCAGTGCAGGACAACACCAGACCCAGCAAGGCCAGTCTATGCAAATGTTTGTATGGCTTAAATTGCTTCATCATTTATTCCCCAGACTCGCCACGATGGCCTGTTCGATTTTAGCTTTGCTGGCGTCATTAAAGCCCGCGTGTTGCGCCAGTATCTTGCCATCCCTGTCTATCAGGATGCTGCTGGGCATGCCCTTGATTTCATACTGGCGCGGCATGACGCCCTTAGGGTCATAGGCTATATGAAAATTGCCGGGAGTGGTTTTCAGGAACTCCAGAGCATCCTCCTGCTTGGTATCCAGATTGATGGCTACTACCTGAAGACCTTGTGCGCCGTATTTGCTCTGCAAGGCATTCATCCATGGGAAGGATAGCTTGCATGGCCCGCACCAGGACGCCCAGAAATCAAGATAAACGACTTTGCCGCGATAATCAGCCAGTTGTATATTGCCCTTGCCAGCCTGGGCGGTGAATTCTGGTGCGGGTTTGCCGGTTTCCAGCGCCAGGGCATGCACATTGATGCCTAAGCCGATAATGACTGCCAATGCCTTCAGGTTTAGAAATTTCATGATGCGGCCTTGCCTTGCGGGATAAGTGATTGCCAGCGCTGTGTCAGCACAACGACTTTGCGTTTTACATCCATCATAAGCCCGGCGCAGAATAAGTAAACGCTGGCTTTGGTAAAGATGCCGGGATTTCTGTAATGAACTGTAACGGATAATGTTGTTAAAACAAGTCTGCTCTCAAACAAGTTTCCAAATTAACATATTTTCCTTTGAAAATCGTATTGCTACCTAAAAACAACAATTCGCATTGCAGTTTTGACCCTCTCCGCTGATATGGCTAGCATGGCTTTACAGAAAAACCACATGGAGTCTCAGCACAATGCATAAGCAAACAGATCCGCAAACAGATCAGCAGTTTAAAGATGGCCTGCACATACGCCAACAAGTCATGGGCGATGCCTTTGTCGAAAAGGCATTCAGCAATACCGATGCCTTCACCGCGCCCCTGCAGGAATTTGTCACCCGCAATGCCTGGGGCACGGTCTGGTGCCGCGATGGTCTGGATTTGAAAACCCGCAGCCTGATCACTCTGTCGATGCTGACTGCCATGGGGCGCGCACACGAGATCAAGGGTCATGTGCGCGGCGCGGTCAATAACGGTGCAAGTATGAAAGAAATACAAGAAGTACTATTACATGCCAGCGTGTATTGCGGCATGCCGCTGGCGATTGATGCCTACCGCTCTGCCCATGAAGTCTTGCTGGAGATGGGCAAGATAGACGCGGACAAAGCAGGAGCCACCTGATTTTTAATTGGAAACCTATATGACAGAGAGCAGAAAAGCAATCGCACTCACTGACGAAGGGGTAACCCGTCCGTTTGCGGTCGAAGACGTGCCCTGGGATGAATATTCCCACGGTCAGAGTTTTGGTTCACGTTATCGCCAGCTCGGCCAATATGGCGGCTGCCAGCATGTAGGCGTAAGCCTGGAAGAACTGGCGCCCGGCAAGCATGCCTGCCCCAACCATTATCATTATCTGGAAGAAGAACAATTGATGATGCTGGACGGCAGCCTGACCCTGCGCATGGGCGAACAGACTTATGTCATGAAGGCAGGGGATTACATGGTATTCCCGGCCGGGCAAAAGATTGGTCACAGCCTATTCAATCATACCGATGCAGTATGTCGTTACCTGGTCATAGGAGAACGTAATCCCCATGATGTGATTGTTTATCCCGATAGCAACCGTATCAGTGTGGTGCTGGCCGGTGAAGGTTATGACAAGGCGGCGACGCTGGAATACTGGGAACGTGAGAAGGATTGATCAGAGCTCTAGCCTGGCAATTAAGGCCCCTATTTCCTCATTTGGTGTCATCACGGTAGCTGTCCGGCAAGAATTGCCGGATACTGCAGTCATTGCATCAGACTAGTGGAAAGGACAGGCAATGCGCCGTATGTGGCTTTTTTATACCCTGGCATGGATAGCCTATTCGATACTGATCGCTTTCGCGATACAGATTGATGGCCTGTCCAAGGGCCAGTTTGATTTGCAACTGGCGCTGTATTCTGAAATCAATACCTTGCCAGCGGCAGTCACCCTGGCGCTTATCTGGCCCATGACGGGCTGGATGGACCGCAAGTCTTTTCGGCCCGTCAGTATTGTGTTTATCCACATTTTGATGAGCATAGGCTTTGGATTTTTCTGGCATTACCTGGTCAGTGGTTTCATGCAAATGATCGTGCATGTCAAAGAAATTGAAGCAGCCCGCCCCCTCAGCGCCTATATCTGGCCTTTCCTGTACAGCCTGATGATGTATGGCGTGGTGGCCAGTATTTTTCACTCGGTGCGGTCCAGCGAAGCACGTCGCCTGCAAGCACTGGCAGCGACCCAGGCCCAGGGTTTGCTGGTGGTGGCAGAACTGGCCAGTTTGCGTAATAAACTCAATCCCCATTTCCTGTTCAATACCCTGCATTCCATCATTGCCCTCATGCGCAAGGATGGCAAGGCAGCCGAGGCCGCGCTGTTCCGTTTTTCTGACATGCTGCGCTATGTGCTTGATACCGAGAAAAACGGTACGACCCATGTTGCGCTGGAAGAAGAATTGAATTTCGTGCGTGATTACCTGAACCTGGAAGCTCTGCGCCTGGGACACAGGTTAAACGTCGACTGGCAGCTTGATGAAATGGCAGGTGGTTTTGGGTTACCAGCCTTGAGCGTGCAACCACTGGTGGAAAACAGTATTAAACACGCCTTCAACCCGCGCGCCCAGCCTGGCAATTTGCTCATCAAGACCAGACTCAAGGCGCTGCGTGGCGAACTGGAAATCACCATCAGGGATGATGGCCCCGGTGCAGACCTGGCAGAAGTGCATGCTTCCAGCGGCATAGGCATGAAAACCGTAGAGCGCCGCCTGCACCTTGAATATGGCGGGCGTGCCAATTTCACCATCAATACTGCACCCGGACAGGGTTTTGAAATATGCTTCACGATACCTATTTCTTCAGCCTGATCTCGTCGTTACCATGACAAAAATAAAAACCGCCTTTATCGCAGAAGATGAACCACTGGCCCGCGAAGTCTTGCGCGATGCCGTCAGTGACAGGCCAGAACTCAGCCTCATCGGTGAAGCTGCAGATGGCGTCACGGCTCTCACGCAAATCAATTTGCTGAAACCCGATGTGGTGTTCATGGATATACAGATGCCCGAGATGACCGGCCTGGAAGTCTTGCGCCGCCTCAGCCATTTACCTGAAATTGTGTTTACCACAGCGTATGACCAGTATGCCGTGACCGCCTTTGAATTGCATGCAGTCGATTACCTGCTCAAGCCTTTTTCGCGTGAGCGCTTTGATGCTGCCGTTGATCGCTTGCTGGATGCGCCACCGTCCTTGCAAGCTATGGAACACGCGCTGAACCTGGCGGCAGGCCGTGAAACCAGTCGGCTGGAACGCATCCTGGTGCGTGACCGTGGCCATATCTTCCCGGTCAATGTGAATGACATCGCCTATTTGAAAGCCGATGCCAAATACACCGCCATCATCGTCGGTGACAGGACCCACCTGGTCAGGCTGGGCATCACTGAGCTGGAAACCCGGCTGGACCCGGCTCGCTTCATTCGCATACACCGCTCGCTGCTGGTGAACCTGGATTTTGTCGAATCCATGAAGGCCGATGAACAATCGCAATTGCGCCTGCATATGCGCGATGGCAGTGTCTTGCTGGCAAATCGCGAAGCATCAAGGATGTTGCGCGATATGTCGATTTGATACTGCTCAGGGCAAAGGAAATATCAGGCAAGTAGTCGTAGCATGCGCATACACCTTGCCTGCCGCATCAACGATACGGCCTTCTGCCGTCCCAACCTGCTTGCCCACCTGTATCACCTTGCCTTCAGCGCGCACGGGACCCGTCTTGTTGCTCATGGCGCGGATCAGGTTGACCTTGATTTCCAGGGTGGTGTAACCAATCCCTGCAGGTAGCATGGATTGCACTGCACAGCCGACAGCTGAATCCAGCAGGGTGCAAAAATAGCCACCATGCACACTGCCTAGCGGGTTGTAATGCTGCAAACCGGGCGTGCCCTGGAAGACGATGCGGCCAGGTTCACCTTCTACCGGGATAAAGTCCAAAGTCTTGCCTATGTGGGCGACAGGGTAATCACCATTCAGGATACCGCGCAAGAAATCGATACCACTGACAGCTTTTAATTGTTCAAGACTCAATACCCCAGGTTCTGCCATGCGGGCGCGCACGGTGGCTTCCTGCTCCTGCCATTGCTTTAAGACTGCCGTTGCGTCACCCTTGGTGTCGCTCTTGACATCACTCATTATGCATCCTTCCTGGGGAATAATATCATTTGGGTACAACGGAACAGGGCTATCGTCTTTCCCTCGTAACTCACGACAGCATCCCAGACCTGGGTTGTGCGGCCCAGATGTATAGCCGTGGCAAGCACGCTGATCTTGCCTTCCCGGGCAGTACCCAGATGATTGGATTTCAGCTCCACTGTGGTAAAGCTTTGTGCCCCTTCAGGCAAGCTGGCTACACAACCGTAGCCGCAGGCAGTATCTGCCAGCGTAACAACACTGCCAGCATGCAGATAACCATTCGGGGCCAGTAAATGTGGCTGGACTGGCAATTCCGCAGTGACTTTGCCTTTTTCCACACTCAGGATATTGATGCCCAGATGGCCTGGTAAGAATTTGGCACCGAACTGGTTCAGGCGCTGCGCCTGTTCTTCTGCTGCACTTTGATTGTGCGTATCTGCCGCCGTCATGATGTTTTCCTGTAAGAAGCTAGTCTGCATTCTAGTTATTGCAAGAATGAATGGACAGTGTCAGTATTGACTCTTTTAATGCAGATTGCGACAAATGGCACATATCGAAGTCTGGCTCTACCCTCAATGCATGGCATCTGCGGTCACTGGCCCGCTGGATGTGTTTGCTGTCGCCAATGCCATCTGGTCGCTCAAGAACGTGGATGAAGTCGATCCCTTGTTCACCTGGAGTTTGCATTCCATCGATGGTGAAGCTGTCATGACGCCCGCCAAAGTCAGATTGAGTGCCGACGCCGGCATACAGACCGAGAGCAAGGCAGATATCATTTTATTACCTGGCCTGTATATGGAAAATGGTATTACCGGCCTGACCAGCAGCATGCATGCCATGCGTGCACTATTCCCGATATTGCGAGCCAGACATGCCCAGGGCTGTGTGCTGGCAGCGAACTGCAGCGCCACCTTCTTGCTGGCCGAAGCGGGTTTGCTGGATGGCGGCCATGCAACGACTACCTGGTGGCTGGAGAGGGCATTCAAGACCCGCTACCCTGAAGTCAGCCTGCGTCTGTCTGAAGTGCTGGATGAGTATGAGAATATTCTGACCAGCGGTGCCGCCACCAGCTTCCTCAATCTTGCCTACCATCTGGTGGAACGCTTTGGTGGCCAGGATATTGCCAGTGGTGTCGCCAAGACCTTGCTGATTGATGCTAACCGCACTTCGCAAATGCCGTATATGCAAATGCTGAGCCTGACCCAGCAAGATACCCATCAGCATGAAAACATCCTGGTACAAAGGGCGCAAAAATGGCTGAGCCAAAATCATCACCTGCCTTTTCGCCTGCCTGCGTTGGCTGAGCACCTGGCAGTCAGTGAACGCACGGTGATACGTCATTTCCACCAGACTCTGGATACCACCCCGGCCAGTTATGCCCAGCAAGTCAAGATGGATATCGCAAAGCGCTTGCTGGAAACCACCACGCTAACGCTGGAGCAAGTGGCAGAACGCACCGGTTATAGCGACCCCAGTTCATTCCGCCGCCTGTTCAAAAAACATTCGGGCCTGTCACCAGCCAGTTATCGCGAGCAATTCAGGCCAGCGAAACGGGTAGTCCACACTGCCTGAAATGCTTTTTTTAATACCGTAGCATCACTGTGTATTAATTAGGACTTACGCAAAACCGCCCCAGCTGTGTTGCAGTTCCTCGCGCGTACTAAAGTACTGTTTTCGCCGCTACGGTGTAGTCGGGGTTTCAGGCAATATACTGTCCGCCAACGGAACGAACCTCCCTTGCCAGGGAGGTTTCCTTGGCGATAGGTATAGTTGGGGTTTCGGACAACAAGTTGTCCGCCAACGCAACGAACCTCCCTTTCCAGGGAGGTTTCCTTGGCGATAGCCTTGTTCGGACAATTTTGCATAAGCCCCATTAACATACAAAATACATATCAAAAATTTATCTTAATTTCTTTGTGGAAATTATGTCTGGCTTTATCTATATAATGCTGTCATGCACAAAGTACCCGGAAAAAGAAAAGTTTCTTATGGCGCCGATACCGTCGCGCCAGAAGCGCCTGCTGTGCTCGATAAAGCCGCTGTCACTGATCATTTTCCATCAACTGCGACCACCGGGGCTGATACGGGCGATGTCAAGCTAGCGCCACCAGCAGTCTCCTATCAAGACCCGGCCGTCACCGATACGCTAGCCAAATTCAATGTGGTGAAAACGCAGTTGCTGCGCTCCCACAGCCGTTATCTGGTGAAATGGGAAGTTGCCCTGATTCATCAGGTTGAGGATACGAAACTCAGCTATTACGGCAAGATCAATGATATTTCCGAAAATGGCCTCAGCATGTTTTGTGACTACAATGTCTTCTTTAATGGCAAAGTGAAACTGGTGATGACCTTGCCACCTTTGCATATAGGCATGCCAGCGCAAAAAATAGAAGTCGAGAGCAGGATGGTCTACACCATACTCTCGCAATACTCTTTCCGCATTGGTTTGGAATTTGTGAGTTTCCGCGATGGTGAAAAGAAAATTTTAATGGACAGGCTGGAAAGCAGCAATTCAGCTCTCAAGCCAGGCACGGCTTAAGTTAATCACCGCCCCCGCCACAGCCGCCTCCGCAGCCTGAACTGTCGCCGCCACCGCTGTCATTGCTACTAGCTCCGCCACCACCACTATCGCGCGCTGTATCGCCAAAATCGTAAGAAGCATCACTGCTGCCCGCGCCGTAAAAATCGCCGCCGCAATACACCGTGCCATCACCGTTGGCGCGTAAGGCGCTGCAATCCGGTGCATAACGAAAGCCATCGGCGATATTCCATTTTGCATCCAGGGCAAACAAGAGCGGCAAGCGGGTCGCACGGCGTGGATTGATATTTTCTTCCAGACAAGCAAACCACCAGGTACGACGCAAGCCTTCATTACTGCGCTGGCCAGCGCCCAATACAGCTGCCGGGGTATGGTGCATGTAACGGCCAAAAGCTCTTTGGCAAAATTGCTCGTAGTTTTTTGTATATAGTATAAATTCATGCCATAACTCATCAACCACTTGAGAAGGCATGGAAATATGCTTGAAACCGGACTTCAAATAGACCAGAAAAAATTGTCGCAAGGCTCTCGCGACCAGTTGTTGATCTTTTAAAGCGAGATCGGGTCGCTGTTTGTGTAGTCTTTCCAACAGTCCAGGTGGAAACATATAGCTGCGTATATAGTCAGCCTGTGCTGCACGTCGCCAGCGAGTCCAGACCACTAGCAGACTGACGGCAAGCACAAGTACAAGCAAACCAAGGAGGATGGACATCAGCATTCTTGCTTTCGATCAATAGAATTTAACAAAAACTTGCGCCATGCGTGCTTTGCGCAAAAGCAATTTTGGCATAGTATGGAAACAAAGTGATTTAGTTAACTGCTAATGCGTTGTTATACGAAAAGCACACCGTAGCTTATTCCATGCGAAGTCCGAGATACCAGATTTTCTCTTCCTCGGGTTCTGTTATGTTGTTTTATGAAAAAGTTTTTTCTAAGAGGCTTATCTGAAATCTTTTCACCATGCAAATGCTTGCCTGGATATCGCCAGCAAATTTCTGTGTGATAGTTCGATGCTTGTCCATGACAACATGCTGGCATATAGCTTGCATGTGATAAAGCGGCCAGATTTCCAGGCAGCAAGCCAGCCAGATCAAGATTTTATGTAAGCACGACCTCGTAGTAACAGTTTTCTTTCTGGGAGATTCACTATGAATTTGCGTCACTTGCGCATAGGAACCCGACTCGCTGTGGGCTTTGGTGTGATACTCGCTACTCTGGTACTCATACTGGTCATTGACAGCATCTTCAGCGCCAGCAATCGCAAGGATATGGTTGCCGGGCTGGAACTTTCACACAGCAAAAGTGAACTCGCTGCCACCATGAAAAGCAGCATGCTGGAAGGCGGCATTGCCATACGCAATATAGGTCTGCAAAGCGATATCGGTGAAATTGACAAGCAAAAAGTCATATCCAAAAAACAGCAAGCCCGATTTGCCGAAGCACGCGAAAAACTTATCGCACTCGGACTTAGCGAAGAAGAAAAGAAGATAGTCGACAGCGTCTCGGAGTTTGACAAGCAAGTTGATGTGCCTATCAAGGAAGCCATGAAAATGCTGCTGGCCTTTAATGGTGAAGAAGCTGTCAAACTCATCGCTACGCAGGTCGACCCCATACAACAAAAAGCCTTGCTTGAAATCAATAAACTGGTGGATATCCAAAACAAGGCAGCGTCTGAATTGGCTGACATTGCCGAGAGCAAGGGCAAACAATTGACGACCACCCTGTTCGCCATAGGTGCAGTGATCTTGTTGTTTGGTGCGGGATTTTCCATCTTCCTGACACGCAGCATCACCACGCCCTTGCGAGATGCGGTTGTTATCGCCAAGCGAGTCGCCGCTGGTGAACTGAGTTTCCGGGAAGCGTCTGATGGCACCGATGAAATCAGTGAATTGCTGAATGCCCTCAAGGAAATGAGCGACAACCTGCACAACATCGTCAGCGAAGTCAGGCAAGGCACGGATGCAATTGCGATAGCTGCAGTAGAAATCTCGACCGGAAATTCTGACCTGTCTTCACGCACTGAAAACCAGGCTGGCGCACTCGAAGAAACAGCCAGCTCCATGGAAGAAATCACTGCCACCGTCAGACACAATGCTGACAATGCCAGACAGGCAAATGGCCTGGTCACCTCGGCTTCCAATTTCGCCATCAAGGGTGGCGAAGAAGTGGGTAAAGTTGTCCATACCATGGACTCCATCAAGGAAAGCTCACGCAAGATTGTCGATATCATCAGCGTCATCGATGGTATTGCCTTCCAGACCAATATCCTGGCTCTGAATGCGGCGGTGGAAGCTGCCCGTGCCGGTGAACAGGGGCGCGGCTTTGCTGTCGTGGCTTCTGAAGTGCGCAATCTGGCACAACGTAGCGCCAGTGCTGCCAAAGAGATAAAAACCCTGATCGGTGATTCTGTAGAAAAAGTCGATGCCGGTGGCAAGCTTGTCGATGCAGCTGGCAAAACCATGAATGAAATCGTCAGCTCGGTAAAACACGTGGCAGAAATCATGTCCGAGATCACTGCTGCTGGCCAGGAGCAAAGCTCAGGCATAGAAGAAGTCAACCGCGCCATCAACCAGATGGATGAGATGACACAACAAAATGCTGCCCTGGTAGAACAGGCAGCCGCAGCGGCAGAAAGCATGGAAGAACAGGCCAACAACCTGGCAAGAGCAGTATCGGCTTTTAAACTGGATGCTGCAGGCAATCATGTACGCCGCGTGCAAGCGGTAAGCCAGGCGACTAATGTCAACGTCTCCAGGAACGACTATACTGAAGAAGAAACCTCTTTCATCATGGCGACTGCTGGTAAACTGGTGAGGGCGCTAGGTTTCAATAAGAATTAGCGGGCCTGTGGGGCAGATCCCCTGCTTCAGGTCTGCTCCAATTATCACATTATGAACAAGTCGGAAGCATTAAAGAGTATCGTTGCACAAGCCAGCAAGGGGGACTTGGTATTCCCTACCAATGTGAATGCCTCGCTGAAGATACAACAGGCACTCGACGACCCCGATTGCGGCATCGAGACAGCCGCAAAACTGGTCATGACTGAACCCCTGATGTCAGCCCGCGTGGTTGCCATTGCCAATTCTGTTGCCTACAACCGCTTCGGCGGCGGCGTCACCAATATCCGCACGGCCATCACCATACTGGGCTTCAATACCCTGCGCTCCGTCACGGCTGCTGTCGTTATGCGCCAGCTAAGTGCTGCGGTCTCTGACCCCGCCATACGCGCCAAGATGGAAGCCTTGTGGCGTCATTCCGCCTACGTGGCTGCACTGGCCCACCTGATTGCCCGCAAGGTCAGCAAGGTGGATGCTGAAACCGCACTGTTCGCTGGCATAGTCCATGAAGTCGGTGGTTTTTATCTGCTGTCGCGGGCACAGGAATTCCCGGCCTTGCTGGAAATTGAATCCAGCCAGACATCTCCAGACGCCCTGGCGGAAACCGATGAAACTTTCATCGGCCGTGCCGTCTTGAACAAATTGCTGGTGCCAAAGCGCGTGGTATCAGCGGTAGAAGCCCTGTGGTATGGTATGCGCGTCATGCCACCAGAAACCCTGGGCGATACTTTGGTGCTGGCGAATGAACTGGCAGCAGTACCATCGCCTCTGGACCCGCGCTCGCCAGAGAACATACGTCAGTCAGCATCGGAAATAGATTTTGCTGTTGGCGAAGGCACCCTGCTTTCCATCCTGTCTGAATCGGCGGAAGAGGTCGATGCCCTGACTGCATCCCTGATCAGCTAGCCTTCATTTTCCCGCCTCAACGAGCTTGGCAGAAATTCGGCATAATAGCTGTCGCATTTTCAATTTTCGTTTCCATCACAGCAAGCTGCCAGATTCTAGTTACCAGCCTGCTGCGTCACTGCCACCTTCAAAGGAAAAACCATGCAATTGAAAAGTTTGCTCCGCTCCGGCCTGTTCAGTTCTTCCATTCTTGCTGGCGTCGCTGTGTTTGGCATACCTGCCATCAGCGCCCATGCCGCCGCGCCCATGGTAAAAACCAGCGCCCCCGGTTTTTACCGCAGCATGCTGGGTGATTTTGAAATCACGGTCTTGTCTGATGGCGTAGTACCCCTGCCTGTTGATAAACTGCTGACCAATACCACGCCAGAAAAAGTCGGCAAGGCACTCAGCAAATACCATTTACAGTCCCCTGTTGTGACCTCGGTGAATGCCTATCTCATCAACACGGGCAACAAGCTGGTATTGATAGACAGCGGTGCCGGTGTGTTCTTTGGACCTACCCTGGGTAAGTTGCAGGCCAGCCTGAAAGCCTCCGGTTATCTGCCTGAGCAAATCGATGAAATCTACATCACCCATATGCACACAGACCATATCGGCGGCCTGGTAGATGGCGACAAAGCAGCTTTCCCGAATGCTATCGTACGCGTAGACCAGCATGACACTGATTACTGGTTAAGCCAGGCCAATCTGGACAAGGCCCCCGCCGATGCCAAAGGCAGTTTTGAAAAAGCCATTGCCATCCTGAAACCCTATGTGCAGGCTGGCAAGTTGAAGTCCTTCGAAGGTGATACAGAACTGGTACCCGGCATCAAGGCAGTCGCTTCCCATGGCCATACCCCTGGTCACAGCATCTACAAGGTAGAGAGCAAAGGTCAGACCCTGGTCTTGTGGGGTGACCTCATGCATGTCGCTGCAGTGCAATTTGAAAACCCTGCAGTCACCATACAATTCGACAGCGACAGCAAGGCAGCTTATGCACAAAGGCAAAAAGCCTATGCTGATGCAGCGCAGCATTACTATCAGGTAGGTTCTGCCCACCTGTCCTTCCCTGGCCTGGGTTATATACGCAAGGAAGGCAAAGGCTATGCCTGGATGCCGCTGAATTATGTGCCACTGCCATGATCTGAATTGTCGTCAGCCTGATTGACAGTACCCGGCAAATCGGACACAGTGCAAACTCTGTCCTTTGCCGGGTTTTTTATGACTTCTGAGTATCGAAACTCTGTCACATTGCCTCCGCTTATAACGGATGATTTTGACCTGCGCCACCTGCCCACCGATTTTTACCAGAACCCCTATCCCTACTACCACGCGCTGCGCGAACAGACCCCCGTGCGCAAGATGCCGGATGGCTCTTACTTGCTGACACGTTATGCCGACCTGATGCATGTGTACAAAGACGCCAAGACTTTCAGTTCGGATAAAAAGCTGGAATTCAAGCCGCGCTATGGCGATTCGCTGCTGTATGAACATCACACAAATAGCCTCGTCTTCAACGACCCACCGCTGCACACAAGAGTGCGCCGTCTCATCATGGGGGGCCTGACACCCGCAGCTATGGCCAATACCGAACCCGGCCTTATCAAGCTGGTCGATGGCTTGCTGGACCAGATGGAAAGCAAGGGTGAAGTTGATCTCATCACAGACTTCGCCTCCGCCATACCGGTAGAAATCATAGGCAATTTGCTGGCTGTACCACATGATCAACGCGAGCCTTTGCGGGCATGGTCACTCGCCATACTCGGAGCGCTGGAGCCAGCCATCACGCCTGAATTTTTTGCCTATGCCAACCAGTGTGTCGCAGAATTTCTGGAATACCTTAAGCAACTAGTGGCACAACGCCGCAGTCATCCCGGTGACCCAAGGGCCGACATGCTAACTCGTCTGATAGAAGGCGAAGCAAATGGTGAAAAACTGACTGAAACCGAGCTCTTGCAAAACTGTGTCTTCCTGCTTAATGCCGGGCATGAAACCACCACCAACCTGATAGGCAATGGCCTGGTCGCCTTGCAGGAATGGCCGGAGCAAAAGGCTCGCCTGATCGCCCAGCCAGAAATGATCAACACCGCCATAGAAGAATTTTTGCGCTTTGAAAGTTCCAACCAGTTGGGCAACCGCATGACGACAGTGGATACGCAACTCGGTGATGTCGATATTGCTGCTGGCAGCCGCATCAGCCTGTGCATAGGTGCGGCCAATCGCGATCCCTTGCAATTTCCTGATCCCGACCAACTGGACATCAGCCGCAGCCCCAACCGCCATCTGGCGTTTGCATCTGGCATACACCAGTGCGCGGGCATGTTCCTGGCGCGACTGGAAGGCAGGGTGGCAATTTCTCGCCTGCTGGCACGCTTCCCCGATTACCAGTTAAGCGCAGCACCCGTCAGAGGTGGACGCGCACGCTTCCGCGGTTTTTTATCTGTACCCTGCAAACTATAAAACTACGCACAACAAAAATACGGAGACACTATGAAGACAAATACCCACATCAAGAAAAGCCTGCTGGCAGCAGCGATCATGCTATGTGCCAGCCTCAGTATTAATGCGCAGGCACAGATCAAAATAGGCGTCACCATCTCATCGACAGGCCCGGCGGCCTCGCTGGGCATACCAGAGAAAAATGCGATTGCCATGTTGCCCAAGGAAATTGCAGGCAAAAAAGTCGACTACATCGTCCTCGACGATGCTTCAGACACCACGCAAACCGTGACCAATACCCGCAAGCTGATCTCGGAAGAAAAAGTCGATGCCATCATAGGCTCGACCACTACGCCCAACTCCCTCGCCATGCTCGGCGTCATTGGTGAAGGCAAGACCCCGACCATCAGCCTGGCGTCCAGCAACCGCATCATAGAACCCATGGATGCCAATAAAGCCTGGATGTTCAAGACACCGCAGACCGACACCATGATGGCAATCGCAATCGCCGAAGACATGAGCAAAAAGGGCATCAAGACCATGGGCTTCATCGGTTTCTCGGACGCACTGGGTGAAGCCTTCCTGGTAGAAGTGACGAAATATGCCGAGCTGAAAAAGATCAAGGTCGTGGCGACCGAACGTTTCAGCCGCAGTGACAATAGCGTGGTTGGTCAGGTCTTGAAACTCATGTCCGGCAACCCAGAAGCCATCGTCGTCGGCGCCTCTGGTACACCCGCCGCCCTGCCACCTAAAACCCTGGCAGAGCGCGGCTACAAAGGCCGCATCTATCACAACCACGGCGTCGCCAACAGTGATTTCCTGCGCGTCTGCGGCAAAGACTGCGACGGCACCTACCTGCCCACTGGCCCGGTCATGGTCGCCAAACAACTGGCTGACAATAACCCCGTCAAAAAAGCTGCTCTGGATTTTTCCAACAAGTTTGAAACCGCTTACGGTACAGGCAGCCTGGCCGCATTCGCCTCCTATGCCTGGGACGCTGGTTTGCTACTGCAACAAGCCATTCCGATCGCCTTGAAAAAAGCTAATCCTGGCACACTGGAATTCCGCACCGCCTTGCGTGATGCCCTGGAAGCAACGCAAGGACTGGCCACCACCAACGGTGTTGTCAACATGAGTAAATCTGATCACCTGGGTCTGGATCAAAGGGCACGTGTCATGGTGCAGATCAAGGGGGGAAAGTGGGTTTATCAGGCGGAGTGAGAAACGGCATTGTGGGCTAACTCGTAAGAGCGGCTTTAGCCGCCCCTACGATGCATAGCGAATACGCGCCTGATTTTTTCAATAAGCAGATTTGATAAGGTTCAATAGTGCGGTGGCCTCTCATCCACCACCGCAGTCCTCTGACTAGCCGCTACCGCCACTTCCCGCAGACGCGCTGCCATCGCCGCACACAGCGCCTCCAGCTCATCAATTTTCTTTTGTTGCCTGTACACCTGGGTATTGAGGGTATCGACCAGATCATCCTGGCGGGTCAGGCGTATTTCCAGGTCTATCAGTCTTTCTTCTGTCGTCATGGCATCGCTTTCATTTAATCAGGCACACAGTATGCCATACCAGTCTGGTATGCTAGTGGACTGGTATTCTCAAGGTACAAGCCAGGCATGCAAGTGGTATGCCCTGCTTTCGCAAAAAATAAAAACCTGTTGACCCAACTTGCTCACACTTGCATGCTATGCATATGAAAAACATACACTTTTCCCCTCGCCCCTTCCTGTCTTGCCTGTTCGGCCTGCTGGTCTTATCTTCCACTGCTGGCAGCCAGGCCAAAGAAACCAGCAAGCCCGCAGTAAAAGTGCAAAACAAGCCTGTGGTGATGGCTTATTATGCGCTCGACAAAGAAGAAATCAATCATTATGACGAGGGCAAAGTCGCCTTCCCGGTGTCTGCCATCACGGCAGAAAAAGCGCGCATGCTGACGCATCTTAATTTTTCTTTCCTGACCATCGGCGAAGATGGGAAATGCATACTGGAAGAAGGCACGAAGCTGCCTGCAGCAGCAAAAATTTTCCAGGAATTGCTGGGACTGAAAAAACATAATCCCGATCTACGCTTGCAGTTTTCCATCGGTGGCTGGGGCTATAGCAATGATGAAAGCCCTACCGTAGGCCGTTACCGTACTGCTGCTGCGACAGCAGAAAATAGAAAGAAACTGACGCAGTCCTGCGTAGGCATGGTGCGTGAATATGGCTTTGATGGCATTGATCTCGACTGGGAATATCCCCGCGCAGAAGATGCCCAGAACTTTGTTGATCTGCTCAAGGAAATGCGCACGCAACTGAGCCAATTGAGAGCGACCAGGCCAGGTAACAAGCTGGCCCCGCAACTGACGATAGCTGCAGCTGGTGGCGCTTTCAATATGGCACGCACTTACCTGCATTTGCCACAAATCGCCGCCCAGGTCGATTACATCAACCTCATGAGTTATGACCTGACCGGCCCATGGGAAAAATTGACCAACCACAATGCCCACTTGTTTGGCGATGCGCGTGAACACATGTTCGATAATCCCCTGCGCGCCCTGCCTATCAAACCGGCATTAAGCAAGAAAGCACTGGAACAACGCTTTCCCTCACCCTTGCCACTAACTGTGGATGCCACCGTGCAGCAATACCTGTACGCCGGTGTGCCTGCCAGTAAACTGGTGCTCGGTTTGCCGTTCTATGGCCGTGCATACTTCCAGGTAGAAGCTGGAGAAAATCGTGGCCTGTATCAGCCATTTGTCACCCCTGCGGGCGATGTGTACGCAGGTGACCCCAGCTTGCTGGCAGGTTGCGATACCTGTACCGCCCGCAAAGACCCGCGCATGCCCAGCTTTGGCGAAATCAAGAAATTGCTGGCCGCCAATCTTGGCTATCAGTCCTATTTCAGTAACGAAACCAAGGTGCCATGGATATATAACGCAGAAAAGAAAATTTTCATCAGCTATGACAATGAAATTTCCTTTGCCTACAAAATCGCTTACCTGAAAAAGTATAAGCTGGCTGGTGCCATGTTCTGGCATCTGGGGCAGGATGATGAAGAGGGTAGCCTGCTACGTAGTTTGTATACAGGTTTGTATCCTGAGGAGGGTTTAAAAGGTGGTTTGCATTATGAGCCAAAATAGGTTTATCAATCAGCAGCACAGTAAAGTACAAATTGTTTCCATTTTGCATAGCTCAAAATGGAAATTAATTTTTGCAACATTTCTCTTTCATCTGACAGCAATCTGGATGCCATGAGTGGCAACAAGTCTATCAAGGCTTGTTCTATCTCTTCCAGTGAAAATGTCTGATCTTCAAAGACATTGGAAATATGATGCAAAAAGAATATATCATTTCTCTTGAGTAATTTGGATATCGACGGGAGTTCATTAAACTCTATTGCACCCACGACATCCCATGCGTGTTTATCTCTACTGTCTTTCCCAACCATGAGGTCGTAAGCCATTTCTCTCCTTCTTAGTTTTTGGTTTTTGCATCAAATATATGCAGTTCTCATTTAACGGGGAATTTCAAAAATACTTCAGCTGATGGTGTTAGCTGTTCCAGTTCTCGTGCTAATGATTGCAAATTGAGATAAAACTTCCCATCATTGATTGCCTGCAGGCTACTTACATTCATCAAATCTATCTGGCATGCTCCTGGCCAGCCGGGGCCACCGGCACTGAATGCATCCCACAAGGCATCCAGATTGCAGCCAAAATACTGGGCACCTTCAGGTTTCACGGTCTCTAAATATAAAGTCCAGAAATCTGCTTGGGAAGAAATATTTGCACAATCCAGAGCGTAGAAATTCATACTCAATATTTACCTAAGGCTACGCTGATTAAGTCCTGCTCGTAAATTTTACCTCTTTGTGAATCAATGACTTATCAAAGGTAATGTCGTTATTCGGATACTTGTTCAGCATAGCCCTAAAATAGCAGCACTTGAGCCTTGAAAAAAGCCTTCTGCCAAAAATTATCAACTCGGTCTTCAGCCAATTCCGGCATGACATTGTCCGGTCGCTCATCCGTTTGAGATTGCTGGCACGGGCGCAGATGATGGCGCTAGAAATAGGTGAATGATTGAAGACATCATCTTGTGCAACTACATGCGGATGTGCCAGGTCAGCAACACTGCCACAGTCCCAATTTGAACTGCTTCAGTAAACTGCACCACGATTAATCATGCCCTGCGTGCAGCACGAGGTCGAACTGCTTTAAGAAATTGTCCACTGCTGCAGTGTAAGCATTATCCAGGCCCAAGTTTTTATTGATCTCGGCATGGCTCAGGCTTTGCGGCAGCAAGACTGCCTGCATGCCCAGGGATTTGGCTTTATTGACGAAAACCTCGGCCTGGGCGCAGGGTTTGTCTGGTCGTATGCTGGAGCAGACGGCCATGAAAGGCGAGGTTAGCTGTTTCAATTGCAAGCTGGGTGAAGTCGCTTGCCAATACGCTGGATCAGTGCCAAAGGCTTCGTCATAAAAGCGGTAATGTTTCTGTTCCATGATCTTTGTGATATCGTAAGCTGCGCTGTCGAGCGCGATAGTCGCCAGCCAGGCTGAGGCACCAGCTTTGGCGGCGATGGCAGGTGAGCTGGCCAGCAGGGACACCAGATGAGCGCCAGCAGAATGCCCCATGAGTATGAAGCGGTTGCGCGAACCGCCCCATTCAGCCGCCCTGGTTTGTGCCGTTGCCAGGGCATGGGCAACATCATCTGCCTGCTCCAGTGGTTTGATGTCTGGCAGCATGCGGTAATTGATGGAGATGAAGATATAACCCCTGGGCAGCCAGTGCGCCGCCTTGTTTTCAACCACGCCACGGGCGGTCTTGCTGCCTGTCCTCCAGGCACCTCCATGTACCATGAAGATCACTGGCATGGCTTTCTGGCTAGTTGCATTGGCGGGCAGGTAGATATCCATGGTCTGGCGTTTGTCGTTGCCATAGGCAAGATCACGCAAGACTTTGGTGCCAGCAGGTAGCCCCAGTGGAGCTAGATCTGTTGTTTCCGGGTCACTCATTTCATTCTTTTCCTGCACCTGCCCTGCTCGCTGCTCTATTCTTTCCTGGCGCTTTTCCATGATCTTGTCGCGCAACACGCCAGCGCTGGCGGGGGCAACTGGCGATACCAGGGCCAGGCCCAGGCACAGTGCCAGTGCTGGCAAGACAGGGCGCGTAATAACAGAAATAGAGAATGACTCAGGCATCTTGCACTCCGGTGGCAGGAAGAAAAGAAAAGCAGGCATAGTGCTTATTTTAAGAAAACTGAAGGGCTCTATTCCAGTTAATTTATGCAACATTTGTTACCTGAGCCCATAAACAAGCAAGCGCAGTCAAGTCAGGTGTGCAAAGCAGCCCTGGTTTGTGCGAATATAGCAGGCATCAACCGTATGGAGTGCCTCCTATGTTGCTGCCCTGCCTGCCGTCGCTCTGCCGCTGCCAGCCGGAGGCAAGGTGATAAGCTATTTCCGCAACTTGCTAAGGCGCTTCCGCAAAGACCAGTCAACTGACGCCTTGCAGGCAGTGACGGTTTTCAGCGAGCCTGAAGACATCGTTGCTGAAGAGGGAGCCTGGCACGCTGACTTTGATGTCGATTCCCGTTTTTATCCCTGGTTGCTGGGCATACATGGCAAGCAGATACAACACGGCGCAGAAAAACCCTTGCTGATCGCCCTGGACCGCCTGGTGCGGGCAGACTTCAGCGATACCCGCCATATCCCGCGGGTGCCCAGCGTGCTGCCTCAATTGCTGAAAAGCCTGCGTAATGAAAATGTCTCAGGCGATGAGCTGGCCAGTCATATCGCCAGGGATGTGACTCTGGTGGCCGAGATCATCAGTGAAGTCAATAGTTCTTACTACAACCCGGCTGACAAGATCAGCAATCTCGATAATGCCATACGCCTGCTGGGTATTAATGGCCTCCGCCTGCTGGTGGCACGTACTGCTTTCCGGCCACTGATACAACTACAGTCAGGCCGTATCACCAGCGTGGTTGCCCCCCTTATCTGGGAGCAGTCAGAAAAATGCGCGCAAGCCTGCCGTTTGCTGGCGCAAGGACGCGGGCTGGATGGCTTCCATGCTTATCTGGCAGGCCTCTTGCAAAACATAGGCTTGATTATCGCCTTTCGCAGTCTTGATCAAATCATGTTGGCCCCAGTCATGCCGCTGGCAACTGAATTTCGCCTGCGTTTTTTGCACATGGCGCATATCCTGTCTTACCGCATTGCCAAAGAATGGGATTTCCCCGATGCCGTCATGCAAGCCCTGAAAGCCCAGGTTAGTCATGAAGGAGAATTACAGGATCTGGCCCTGGTATTAAAGCAGGCGAGTGACATCAGCAAAATCCGATTGCTGGTGAATGCAGGTGTCATTGATGCCAATGATGATGAATTGTGTCTGTCTGCGGACGCAGAAATGCAGCGCTGTTTAATAGCGCTGCATTCGCAGGATGAACCTTAGAGGCTGTTGCAAAATTAACCCGGCGTTGTTGCGCCGCCTTGCCGTGCTAAAGCACTGTCTGCGCCGACGACGCCTAGCCAGTTTAACTTTGCAACAGCCTCTGATGCCCTTCGCCCATTTTCAAAACAAAAACTTCCGTCTGTTTGTCGAAAATCTTTGTTTTAAAAACGGGCGGTCGTGAAGAAAAAAGCCGTTTGTACTTGCTGGCATCCCTTGTGGCTTTGGCGATTGCTATCGCGCACAAAACACATGCTCATCAGCCTTGTATGTGTTTGAGTGATGCCGTTTTTTCTGCCAGTTGTTGACGCACAATCTGGTCTTCCATATCGATCGCCATTTTCTCTTGTGCAGTCAGTCTTTTTGCACTGATCAGTACAGTGTGCGTGACGTTCTGTGCCAGGTTGTCAGCTGTGTCGTATGCGAGTTTTTGTTCTGCAGTCATGCGTTTTGCAGAGATAGTTACGCTGGCGATATTCATGCTTGCTTCAGCCTTTCCTTGGGTAAATGCAGCAGTGATTGCCAGTGCGCCAGTCAGCAATGCTGTAGACAAAATCAGGCCAGTTTTGAATGTGTTGTTGAATGTGTTTTTCATTTCGTTTTCCTCTTTGTGGTTGGTTGATGTGTGTACTTTAGAGCTTGCGCTGTCAATCCGCGATGGCTATGCGACGAAACGCAGGAAACTGAGATTGAAGTGTCAAAAACACCTCTCCAACGATTTTTGGGAGAGATAGTTTGATGAAGAAAATTGCCAGGAACCCGGCGGGGAAAAGAACAAACAGAGGTGGATGAGTGGGCAAGGTGACTGCCAGAAAACGCGGTAGAAATAGAGTGTGGCGCAGGATATTTATCGATGAAATTCCTGGCCGGGGGTATATTACATTCATGTTAAATAGAAATATGACTTAACAGTGACATTCACAAATCATATAACAGACATCTAAACATGTAATTGGATTAGCAAGTTTCCTTCCCGTATCATGAACTTGTTTTTAATCAACCAAGGAAATAAACATGATCACCATTATCGTTTTTGCTCAAATTCTGGCAACGATCGTTATGCTGACTGCTGCTTTGACTGACTAAGCATAGTCAAGCAATAGTTTTTACCAGTAATACGTTGTAGCAGTCGTTGTCGTCGAAGTAGTTATTACATAGTTATCGCATAGTAATCGAAAAGCAATTGTAGTTTCAGGCATATCCATGCCAGATGAGTAAGTTTCACTACCAGCACAAGCGCGACCACCCGGCGTCGCGCTGAGGCGTACCGGATTCATGGCAGGCTGCCTGCACTAGAGGCGTACAATAGTGGTTTTAGCCGCTCTTGCCATCCGTACCATGACCATCCTGCTCACCACCCTGAATGCCCGCTATTCCCATGCTTCTCTGGGACTGCGCTATTTACTAGCAAACATGGGCGAATTGCAGCCAGTGACGCAGATTCAGGAATTTGTCATCGGTGCGCGCAGTACCGACATCGTCGAAAAAATCCTGGCTTTGCGCACGCCCGGCGAAAAATTCATCGTCGGCTTTGGTGTCTACATCTGGAATGTCATAGAAACCACGCAAATCGTCGCCGTCCTGAAACGGGTGGCACCAGATGTCGTGGTGATACTCGGCGGCCCCGAGGTCTCACACGAAACTGGCGATCAGGAAATCATACGCCTGGCCGACTACGTGGTTACTGGCTGGGGTGATGTCAGTTTCCCTGCGCTGTGCCAACAAATCCTGCAAGGTCCGCAACCACTGATGAAAGTGCACGCGGGCCTGCAACCACCTATGGCCGAAATACAATTGCCTTACCACTTGTATAGCGACCAGGATATCCGTCACCGCACCCTGTATGTGGAGGCTTCGCGCGGCTGTCCTTTCAAGTGTGAATTTTGTTTGTCAGCACTCGACAAGACCGCCTGGCCATTTGATATAGACCAGTTCCTGCAAGAGATGGAGGGCCTGTATCAGCGTGGTGCGCGCCTGTTCAAGTTTGTCGACCGTACCTTCAACCTGAATATCAAAACCAGTTTGAAGATCATGCAATTCTTCCTCGATAAACTGGAAGCAGCGCCGCATGATCCTGTCTACGCGCATTTTGAAGTGGTGCCTGATCATTTGCCGGATGCCTTGAAAGAAGGCATACAAAAATTTCCGGAAGGTAGTCTGCAATTCGAGATAGGCATACAAAGTTTTAATACCGAGGTACAGGCCCTGATCAGCCGCAAGCAAAACAATGACAAAGCCGCGGAGAATATACGCTGGTTATGTGAACACTCGCATGCCCATCTGCATGTGGATCTGATTGCTGGCTTGCCTGGTGAAACCATGGAGAGTTTCGCCCAGGGTTTTAACAAACTGGTGGCACTTGGCCCACATGAAATCCAGTTTGGTATCTTGAAACGCCTGCGTGGTACGCCGATTATTCGTCACACCGAAGCCTATCAACTGGCCTTTGATCCGCAACCGCCTTACACCATCCTGGCCAACAAGGACATCGCCTTTGCTGATATGCAAAGACTGATACGGTTTGCCCGCTACTGGGACATGATTGCCAATTCAGGCCGTTTTTCCCATAGCCTGCCCTTGATACTGGCAGATGCCGCTTTCGAGAATTTCATGGCCTTGTCGGACTGGATGTTTGCCAATACCGATGCAACCCACCGCATCGCCCTCGACAAGCTGGCAGCACTGGTCAACAAATGGCTGCTGGAAGTACAGGGCACGGCAGCAGAAGCGATACAACTTGCCATGTCAAGCGACTATGCCGGGCAAGCCATGCATAAGCAGGGTAATAAGAGTGATCCATCGGCACCTCCAAGACAAACCAGGAAAGAAGCCAGCAGGGAGGCTGCAAAGTCTTTACCGCAAAGGCAGGCGCGTCATATGGCAGCGTAAGTAGGTAGCGCGAGGCTTACTTGTCGCTGATCAGTATGCGACTGATTTCACCAGATTTTTTTCCAGCCAGGATCGCTGCATTCAGTTTTCGTATCCATACCTGATACTGGCTACCTACCGCAGCAAAATGCAATTCATCGACCAGCATGGGCTTGGGCAAGACCTTGAAGCCTTGTTCCAAAGTTTTATCTGCCGTGCTGGATTCTTTGCGCAAGATGCGCAGCAATAATTGTTCAATCTCATCTGCCTGGGCACGGCGGTCGCCAAATATCATCACATCCATTCTCTTATTGACGAGTTTTTTCAGGCGTGCGCCGTGCGAGCTTGTATCTTCTTCTACCTGGAACAAGACATTGCGCTGGCTATCGAATTCATCACCATAGCTGGTGCCACGTACGATACCGATGGTCTTGCCTTTCAGGTCCAGCATGCTGTTATAGCTGAAAGTGGCATCGCTGCGGGTGACCAGCCAGACGTAATTGGCATAGATGGCTTCAGAAAACTGGTAAGTCTGCAGGCGCTCGCGGTTTTTCGACAAGCCAAAAATAATGCCCTCACCAGCCTTCGCATTGATTAACAGCCGCGTCCACGGATAGCGACGGATTTCAAATTTGATGTGCAACTGATGTTCAAAGTAATTCAATAACTGGCGGATTTCATCACGTATCGGCACCATCTCACCCGCTTCATTACGAAGCTCGCGTATCAGCAAAACCAGCTTTTCCTGTTTTTCTACTTCAGTTGCTTTAACTGACGGATATGCAAATAAACCAAGGACAAAGAATAGTAGCAGCCACGCTGGCAGCCAGTACCTGCACTCTGGCTCAGGACGGTCTGGCTGGACAGGAGTAAACATATGCAGTGACTCTTCTATCAACTTCAATCAGGCAAACTTTTCCAGTAAAGAAGCCAGCCGCCTGGTACTGGCAATGGCCTCTTCGGTAGTCTCTGCTTTTTCTGCGTGAGTGACAACTGCGCTGGTCAGCAAAGTGACGAAAGAGCGGTCCAGCGCCTTGCGCGCTGCCGACATCTGTTGCGCTACCGCCTCACAGTCTGCAGGCACGGCTGCCTTGGCGATGAGCTTTTGCACACCACGCAATTGCCCTTCTACCCTGGCCAGACGGTGCAACAGGTCTTTCTTTTGTTGATCGTTCAAGGCCGTGCCTTGCACTATCTTCAGTGGGGGAGTATCTGCCATGAAAAGCCTCCTTCGCTATGGTGATATTAAATCCGATACTACTACTGAGTATCCTACACCAGCTAGTCAGAGATGGGGAAACGGATTTGCACACGCAATCCAGACGTTTCTGATTGGGGGTTTTCTTCCAGGCAGGCGTTTGTCAGGCTGATCTCGCCACCATGCAGTTTGACGATGTCATGGACTATGCATAAACCCAGGCCAGTGCCGCCAGGATTGATTGCCGAACTGGCAGATGCTCGGTAAAAAGGCTGGAATACTTTCTCGCGTTCCGCTTCAGGTATGCCTGGCCCGGTATCCTGGATATCAATCATGGCCTGCCCATTGTCCCGATAAACATGCAAGATGATGCGCCCGCCTTCTGGTGTATAGCGTATGGCATTGTCGAGCAAGTTGCTAAGCATTTCATGCAGCAATAAGATGTTGCCACGATAGTAGACGGCATCATCGGCTTCCAGCGCCAGGTCGATCTGCTTGCGCACGGCGGGCATGGCCAGTTCCAGGCAAACTTCTTGAGCAAGCTGGTTCAGCAAGACATCTTGCAGCTCTGCTGCCGCTGCGCCATGGCCAGTGCGCGCCAGTGTCAGCAGGCGGTTTGCCAGATGGACTGTGGCATCGGTAGTCTGGGCAATGCTGGCGACTATCTGGCGCATGGCTACCGCATCATTTTCGCGTAATGCCAGTTCGGCCTGGGTCTTCAATACCGTCAAGGGTGTACGCAACTGATGCGAGGCGTCGGCGATGAAACGTTTTTGTCCATTGATCAAAGTTTGCAGCCGCGCCATATAGGCATTCATGGCATTCACCAGCGGGCGTATTTCCTTGTGCACCACATTCGGATCAAAATCAGACAAGTCGGTAGGTTCACGCGCCTCTACGTCGGCGCGCAATTGCATGATAGGGGCGAGCACGAAGCGCAAAGCCACCCACACCATGAGCGCCACCGCCAGCACCAGTGCCGCCTGGCGCAACAGGGTATCGATGAGGATTTTGCGTGACAGGCCGCGCCGCGCATCCAGGGTTTCACCCACTTCTATCAGGGCGATACCACGCATCTGGTCGTCATACACGGGCTGGTGCAGGGCGGCGATACGCACAGGCTGGTCCTGATAGTCAGCATGAAAGAAATGCACCAGCGCAGGGTAGATTTCTGAGCGCGGCACGTTCTTCGGTAGATCCGGCAAGTCTTCATAACCAGACACAAATTCTCCCTTGACGCCGGTGACCTTGTAATACAGACGCCCTAAAGTATCGGTCTCAAAACTGTCCAGTGCCACATAGGGCACATTGGCGACGACCTTGCCATCCAGGATCTGCACTCTCTCAGCCAAAGCGCGCGCCGAAGACAAGAGGGAACGGTCATACGCCAGATCTGCCGCATCAAGGGCATTGCGGTAAACCGAAAAAGCATTCAAAGCCACCAGCAACACCAGGGGTATCAACAACCAGCGCAAAAACTGTCCGCGCAAACTCCCCAGGCGGTATGGTCTGGACATCAGCGTGCTTCCAGCAAATAGCCTATGCCACGCAGAGTAACGATCACTACCTTGCCAGTGCTGACGGTGTCGAGTTTTTTTCTTAATCTGTGGATATAGATTTCTATGGCATCCAGGTTAGCATCATCATCAAGGGCAAATACTTCATCAAATAGCTTGTCCTTGGATACTGCCTGGCCGGGGCGGCTGATCAGGGTTTCCAGCACCGCATATTCACGCGGTGTCAGTGACAGTGGCTGGCCGTCATAATGGAATTGTCGCGTGACGGTATCAAAGCTCAGCGCGCCACAAGTTAAAGTCACAGCTTCATTGCCCTGGGCGCGACGTAGCAAGGCTTTGACACGCGCTTCCAGCTCAGCCAGCTCGAAAGGCTTGGGCAGGTAATCATCCGCACCAGAATTCAAACCCTGTACCCGGTCACTCAGGCCACCGCGGGCAGTCAATATCAATACTGGCGTCTTGCTGCCGCGCGCACGCATGCGTTTCAGCACATCCATGCCATCCATTTTGGGCAGACTCAGATCAAGGATAACCAGCGCATATTCCTGGGTATGCAACAGTGCATCGGCGTCTGCCCCGTTCATGGCGGTTTCTACCGTCAGGTGCGCATCACGGAGGGCCTTCGCCAGCCAGTGGGATAACTCGACATGATCTTCAACTAATAGTATGCGCATACACAGCCTGTTCAATCCAGATACACGCTAGGCTACCAGCATGGTACAAAAGCGTCACTATTTGTGTAACTATTTCTAACAAGAAAAGCGAGTGGAACTAAAAATACGGATCGCATTCCGGTCATGCCTGGTCTAAGATAAATTTATAAACTCTCTGCCTGACAAGAAAATCTTATAGATCCTGCAACAGGAGGCTGGAATGAGATCAATATTGACAAAGTTGTCGCTATGGCAAAAATTTGTACTATTGAGTGTGATAGCGCTTATTTTGACTGCCATACCAACCACCCTCTACTACCTCGAATCTTCCAAAAACCTCGACGCAGCACTGGCAGAAAATCAAGGCCTGCCAGCCATGACGCAAATACTGAAAACAGTACAACTGACGCAGCAACATCGTGGCTTGTCCGCCCTGGTACTCGGCGGTGTCAGTAGTGAAAAAGACAAACGCGAAGCCAAGCAGAAAGAGGCCGATGCATCTTATTCCAGTATGGCTGGCATAATCAAAATCATCAACGACAAGGCCATCAATGAAGCCTGGAGCGCCGCCGAGCAAGACTGGCATACTCTGCGCGAGCAAGTAAGCAAAGCCAGCATCAACGTGCCCGCAAGTTATCTGGCCCATAGTGCCCTGGTACCCAAATTGCTGATCGTGAATGATCTTATTGGTGACTACTACGGCCTCAGTCTTGATCCCAGTGTCGACAGTTATCAGTTGATACAGGCCATATACTATATCCAGCCCTATCTGACTGAAGAGCTGGGGCGCATGCGTGCCAAGGGTGCTGGTTTGCTGGCCAGGAAAGAAGCCACGCTGGAAGACAAGATGGTCGTCTCTGACCTCATTGCCAGGTCACAGGACCGTACCCAGCAAATGAACAATTCTTTCAGTAAAGCCGTGTTCAGTAATCCCGATATCGAGAAAAAACTCGGCTCTCTCATGAAAGAAGCCACAGCACAAGCCACAGCCGCGATGAAACTGGCCACGGAAAATATTGCCAAGGCAAAGGCCATGGAATTTTCATCAGTGGAATATGTGCAGGTGACGACCCGTGCCATTGACACACAATTCCAGCTAAATGCTGAAGCCTGCAAGGAATTACACCGCATACTCGATCAGCGCATCAGCGATTTCTACCAGCTCAGGTGGACCATGATAGTAGCCATGATGGCGCTGATTTGTGTGGCAGGTTTGTTTGCCAGGGCCATTGCACGCTCGGTTAGCGTGCCGCTGGAACAAGCCATCGTGGTGGCCCAGCATATCGCCAGCGGCGACCTGCGTTTCCCTGCTGACGCAGGTGGCCACAATGAAACCGGTCGCCTGTTACAAGCACTGGAAGACATGCGCGTCAGCTTGATAGACATAGTCGGCAATGTCAGGGATAGCATACAGAATATCAATTCCGGTACACACGATATTGCCAGGGGCAATGTGGATTTGTCCGCCCGCACCGAGACCCAGGCTTCCAGCCTGGAAGAAACTGCCTCGTCGATGGAGCAAATGACAGGCACCGTCAGACAAAACTCCGACAGTGCCAGGCAAGCCAATCAACTTGTCAACGATGCCAGCAAGGTGGCTACGGATGGCGGTGGCATCGTCGATCAGGTCATCCATACCATGGAAGCCATCAATATCAGTTCCCGCAAAATTTCCGAGATTATCGGCGTCATTGACGGCATTGCCTTCCAGACCAATATCCTGGCCCTGAATGCCGCCGTCGAAGCCGCCCGCGCTGGAGAACAAGGCCGCGGTTTTGCCGTAGTCGCCGCCGAGGTCCGTAACCTGGCCCAGCGCAGCGCCACCGCCGCCCGGGAAATCAAGGGCCTGATAGGCAGCAGCGTAGAACAGGTCGATGCCGGTAATGAACTCGCCAGTCATGCAGGCAAAGCCATGAAAGACATCGTCGCCAGCGTCAAACGTATCACCGACATCATGTCAGAAATCGTTACCGCCACCGTCGAACAAAGCACAGGCATAGAACAAATCGACTTGGCCATCACTCAGATGGATGAAATGACCCAGCAAAACGCCGCCCTGGTAGAACAGGCGGCTGCCGCTGCCGAAGGCTTGCAGGAACAATCGCAGGCGCTGGTGCAGACTGTGAGTGTGTTTAAGTTGTAGCCATATTTCATCTTGGTAGCAACAAAGGGACGCTTATGCGTCCCTTTTGATTTGTTGAGCCGCAATGTAAAGCGCAATTTGGATAGATGATGCATTGACGTTGCTTTTGGGGTTGCTTTTGGCTTTCGCAGTTCCCATGTGTAGCCGCCGTTTGTGCAGTACAGAAAATGGAAAAAGAAGAGCCGCTGTCTGAGCGAAGCGAGTTTCGGATCTTCCCATTTTTTGTCCAGCACAAACGGGAACCCCGCAGGGGCGGCTACGCCTGGGTCGCCTTTCTTTGAATACTTACTTTGGCGACGCAAAGAAAGTATTTCGGCTGCCGGGCCGAGACCCGGCTTGTATCCACGAAGGGCAATCGCGTTGAGCAAAGTGCGGCAATTCAATAAACGCCACTGGAGCGCAAGCCGCTGGATTCCAGCCAAACCCACGCTGGAATGACGTTATTAAGATTGTCTCAATGCACCCAACGCGTGAATATCCCACGCATCACAAATCTCCCAAAAGCCCAATCATTGCAAGCAAACTGAAAGCCTGCAGGCTCTATGCTCCCTTACAAAAAAATTCCGGAGACTACCAATATGAAGCCCCTACGCCTCAGTTTCTTCCTGCTCGCCTGTTTCATCTGCCCCGCCATCGCCAGTGCAGGGGGCAAAATCGTCATAGGCCAGTCCGTAGAATTATCTGGCCAGGCCACAGGCAAGGAGAACCGCGAAGGTGCGCAGTTATATTTCGATGCACTGAATCGCCAGGGTGGTATCCACGGCAAGAGTATAGAACTCATCAGCTATGACGACAAACGCGATCCGGCGCTGACCAAAGAAAATACCCTGAAGCTCATCAATGAAGACCATGCCATTGCCCTGTTTGGTTACCGCAGCACCCCCACCATAGAAGCCATCTTGCCATTGCTGGCTAAATATGCGATACCTTTGATTGCTCCTTTTTCCGGTGCACAAAGCCTGCATCAGCCCCAGCATGCTCAGGTATTCAATCTGCGTGCCAGCTACCAGGATGAGGCTGCCACGATGGTGGCCTCGCTGGCTGACCTCAAAATCAGCAAGGTCGCCATCCTGCATCAGGATGACAGCTTTGGCAAAGATGGCTTGAATGGCTTCGTCAGCAATCTGGAAAAGCGCAATATGCGTGCCGCCGTCATTGCCAAATACGACAGGAAAGAAATGAAAGTCGATACTGCTGTTGCCGGTATCGCGGCAACATCGCCGCAAGCAGTCTTGATGGCTTGTACACCAGCCGCCTGTGCCGACTTCATCCGGCAAATGCAAAAACTGGGGCAAAGACCGCAATTTCTGATGCTCTCAAATGTCAATTCTGATGATTTCTTCAAATCCCTTGGGGCAGAAGGGCGCGGCATAGGTGTCATGCAGGTCATGCCTTATCCGCGTGACATAGGCATACCCGTCGTCAAGGAGTTACAAAAAGCGCTGAGATCCAGCAAAAGTCCACCGCCTTTGTCCTATGCTGTACTCGAAGGCTATGTTGCCGCCAAATTAATGGCAGAAGCCTTGCGCCGTGCTGGTAATAATCCAGACTCAAAGAAATTGCTGCAGGCACTGGAAAGCATGCGCGATGTTGATCTGGGCGGGGTGGAAGTCAGCTATGGGCCCAAGGACCATGATGGCTCGCATTTTGTTGAGCTCACCATCGTCGGGAAAAATGGCGTGATATTGCGGTGAGCTGCACCGGTAGTTTGTGAAAGCGTACTGAAAGATTCAATTCGGTATGATCCATGTAACCCATCCACTATGGACTTAACATGCAACGGTCTATCTATCTGACATTCTTGCTGAGCAGCCTGCTGGCCTGCCCGCCTGTTGGCGCGGCAAAGTCTGCATTGGCATCAGAAAAGCCAGAAACGGCAATGTGCATAGTCCCTGCCAAACCCGGTGGGGGCATGGACCTTACCTGCAAATTGGCACAGCAGGCGACAGCCAGTCAGCATATGCAGATTAGCTATTTGCCTGGTGGCGTAGGCGCTATCGCCTGGACCACCATCATTTCCCAAAGAAAAGCCGAAGCGAATACCCTGGTTGCCTATTCCGGTGGTTCGCTGCTGAACCTGGCCGAAGGCAAGTTTGGTAAATCCGATGCCAGCAATGTGCGCTGGGTGGCGGCTATCGGTACTGATTACGGCATGATCGCGGTGCGCAAGGATTCGCCCTACAAAAACCTGCGCGAACTGATGGATGCCATCAAGAGCAAGCCCGCCTCGGTTGCTATCGGCGCTGGTGGCACAGTAGGCAGCCAGGACTGGCTGAAGATGGCCCAGCTAGGCAAGCAACTGGGCATAGACTCCAAAGCCATGCGTCTGGTGGCTTTTGAAGGCGGGGGTGAATCTTTTACTGCCTTGCTGGCTGATCATGTGCAGGCAGTATCTGGTGATGCTTCTGAAGCTGCCCTGCACGCCCGTGAAGACAAGATACGTGTATTGGCCGTGCTGTCTGATGCCCGCCTGCCTGGCTCTCTGGCGCATGTGCCGACGGCGCGGGAACAGGGTTTCGACGTGACCTGGCCGATTATCCGTGGCGTCTATATGGGCCCACAGGTCAGCGACAGGGATTATCAAAAATGGGTCAGCTACTTCCAGCAAGCCATGACTACCCCCGCCTTTGATGAACAGAGAAAAATCCATGGCCTGTTCCCCTTCGCCATGACAGGCAAGGAGCTGACTGATTACATACAAAAAGCCGTCAGCAATTACCGTCTGCAGGCAAAAGAATTTGGCATGGTGCGTTAAGCCTTTGCCAGTAGCAAGTCCGTATAAATTCGTAATACCCAAATAAACAATAACAGGAGAAGACAAATGCATGCAAAAAATTATTTCATCAAGAGTATGGCCGCCCTTGCTGTTGGCAGCATCATGATGCTGAATGCCCAGGCGCAAGCACCGGCTGGCTATCCGGCGGATTACAGCAAGATCGTTGACGGTGCCAAAAAAGAGGGCAAGCTGGTCATCTACAGTGCAACCGATACCAAGGCCGTGGAATCGCTGATCAAGGATTTCCGCAGCATGTATCCTGATGTGCAGGTTGAATACAATGACATGAATTCCACCGAAGTCTATAATCGCTATATCTCGGAAATGGCAGCCGGTGGCAATAGTGCTGACCTGATGTGGTCCTCGGCCATGGACCTGCAAACCAAGCTGGTTTCAGACGGCTATGGCCTGCAATATGCATCGCCAGAAATCAGCGGCATACCCCAGTGGGCGATCTGGAATAACTCTGCCTACGGCACGACATTTGAACCGGCCGTCTTTGTGTATAACAAACGCATGGTGACAGCCGATGAAGTCCCAAAGACCCATGCCGAATTTGCCAAGCTCATCAATAGCAAGCTGGATAAATTCAAAAACAAGGTCACTACTTACGACATCGAAAAATCCGGTGTAGGTTTCATGTTCATCACCCAGGACAGCCGTGAAAACAAGAACTTCTGGGAACTGGCCAAAGCCTTCGGCAATGTCAGCGTGCGTGTGCAATCTTCTACCGGCACCATGCTGGAACGCCTGTCGTCTGGTGAGAACCTGCTGGGTTACAACATCCTTGGTTCTTACGCTCTGGTACGTGCCGCCAAGGACCCGTCGATAGGTGTGCAAATTCCCCAGGATTACACACTGGTGCTGTCACGTGTGATGTTCATCAGCAAGGCCGCCAAACATCCGAACGCTGCCAAACTGTGGCTGGATTACACCTTGTCAAAACGTGGCCAGACCATGATTGCCAATGAGGCCAAGTTGTATGCGATACGTGCCGATGTCAAGGGTGAAACCACGTATTCTGATCTGGCGAAAATCATCGGTGTCGGTCTCAAACCTTTGCCCGTGAACCCGATGTTATTGCAATACCTGGATCAAAACAAACGACTCGCTTTCCTGAAGCAATGGAAAGAAACCGCAGGCAAAAAATAAGCCTTTGAGGCTGTAGCAATGCCGGTTGCTGACTGGCATTGCCAAATGCAATTGGTGGCATTTCCCCACCGCTACCACAAATCAATATTTACATAGGGCTAAGCATGAGCACCCTGAGTCTACCTCCGCGCAGCCGGTGGTCGCAATTCAACTGGCCGCGTGGCCTGGTTGTGACCCTGACGCTGCTGGCGATTTTTACGCCGCTGTCTCTGATTTTATTCCAGAGTTTTTTGAATGCACCTTTCTTTTCTCCGGTGAAAGAACTGGGTCTGGATTCTTATCGTTTCATCTTTGAAGATCCTGATTTCCGCCAGGCATTCTGGAATGGCCTGATCCTCGCTTCCGGCCTGGCTGGCATCGCCGTCCCACTTGGTGCCTTGTTGGCTTTCCTGATGATACGTACCGACTTGCCCGGGCGTAGCTGGATAGAACCGATGTTGCTGGTGCCTATCTTTGTCTCACCCATGGTGATGGGCTTTGGCTATGTGGTGTCGATGGGGCCGGTAGGCTTCTATACACTGTGGGTCAAGCAAATGACCGGTGTTGAGCCGTGGAATATCTATTCTTTCTTCAGCATAGTCGTGATCGCCGGTCTGACCCATGTGCCACACGTTTACCTGTATTCTTCTGCTGCCCTGAAGAGCCTGGGGTCAGATGTGGAAGAAGCTGCACGGGTAGCCGGTGCCTCGCCTTTCCAGGTTGCCATGCATGTCTCCCTGCCCATGATCATGCCAGCGCTGGCCTTTGCTGGGGTGCTGGTGTTCTTCCTGGGTTTTGAAGTTTTTGGCCTGGTACTGGTGCTGGGTGACCCGGAAGGGCATCTGGTATTGGCGACTTATCTGTACAAGCTGACCAATAAACTGGGCACGCCTTCCTATCACCTGATGGCGGCGGCGGCTGTCTGCCTGGTGGCGGTGACCATGCCACTTGTCATGGTACAGCGCTGGTTGTTGAAGTCAGCCAATAAATATGTATCGATCAAGGGCAAGGGTTCACGCCAGAAGCCGCTGCCACTGGGCAAATGGAAATGGCTGGCTTTTGCTGTGCTGGCGGCCTGGCTGATCTTCACTATCGTGCTGCCGTTGTCCGGCATCGTCTTGCGTGCCTTTGTCTCCTACTGGGGCGAAGGTGTCAAGCTGGCAGATGTGATCACCCTGCAGCATTTCAAGGATATTCTGGAACAACCTTCCCTGATGCGAGGCATATTCAATACCGTGTTGATAGGCATTATCGGTGGTGCCCTGGCAGTGATGTGTTATGCAGGTATCGCACTGGCCATGCATCGCAAACCTGACGGCATTACCCGTCTGCTGGATTACAGCGTGCTGGTGCCACGCGCAGTCCCGGGTTTGCTGGCTGGCCTGTCTTTCCTGTGGGTATTCCTGTTTGTGCCCAGCTGGCTGGAAAGTGGCCTCAAAGGTTTTGATAATGCCTTCTGTGTCTGGTTGATAGAAAACTTCATACCGCAATTGCGCGCCTTGCGGTCCACCATCTTCTCGGTCTGGATTGCTTACTCCGTGGTGTGGATGGCATATGGTTTGCGTCTGATTTCTGCCGCCATGCTGCAGGTTGGCCCTGAGCTGGAAGAGGCGGCGCGTGCCGTCGGTGCCAGCCGTGGCCAGGTCACGCGTGATGTCACCCTGCCGCTGGTCAAGTTTGGTTTGCTGGGTGCCTGGCTGATGGTTTTCCTGATTTTTGAACGCGAATATTCAACCGGCGTCTACCTGCTGTCGCCAGGCACTGAGGTCATTGGTGCATTGATTGTTTCGCTATGGGCGGGTGGTTCTGTTGACTTGGTGGCGGCGCTGTCCTTCATCAATATCACTCTGGTCGCCATAGGTTTGGGTCTGGCTCTGCGCTTTGGCGTCAAATTGAGTCATTGATGACATCTATAAAAACTTCATTGCATCGCAATACAAAAATATACGAGAGCACACCATGTCTGAATTAAGCGTACAAAATTTGACCCTGGAATATGGTTCAGGAGCCACCGCCAACCCCATCCTGAAAGGGGTATCGATGAACTTGCAGCGTGGCGAAGTGGTCGCCCTGCTGGGGCCATCGGGCAGCGGCAAGACTACCTTGCTGCGCGCAGTTGCCGGGCTGGAGTCGCCAAAAACCGGCACCATCACTTTGGGTGAACGCGCCATTTTTGATGGCAGCAAGGGCCTGGAAGTACCGGCAGAACAACGCAACCTGGGCTTGGTATTCCAATCCTATGCCTTATGGCCACATAAAAACGTATTCGACAATGTTGCCTATGGTTTGAAGCTGCGCAAACTCGGCAGCAGCGAAATCAATGACAAGGTCAGGGATGTGCTGGGTCAGCTCGGCCTGGGTCATCTGGGCGAACGTTTCCCGCATCAATTGTCAGGCGGCCAGCAACAGCGCGTGGCGATTGCCCGTGCACTGGTGTACAACCCGCCAGTGATATTGCTGGATGAACCACTGTCGAATCTGGATGCCAAACTGCGTGAAGAAGCACGCGCCTTCCTGCGTGAACTCATCGTCAGGTTAAACCTGTCCGCGTTGATGGTGACCCATGACCAGGGCGAAGCGATGGCGATCTCTGATCGTATCCTGTTATTGAACAATGGCGTCATAGAGCAACAGGGTACACCGCAGAGCATGTATGAAACCCCCAACACACTATTTACTGCCGAATTTATGGGCAGTAATAACAAACTCAAAGGCAAGATCATCCAGCGCAATGGCGACACGGCTACCATCAGTGTCAACGGCGAGCAGTTGAAAGCCACGGTGCGCGGCAAGGATATCGGTGAGGACGCCACCGCCATCATTCGTCTGGAAAAAGTCAGGATTACCGATAGCCACGCTGAAAATGCCATCAAGCTGCCACTGACCACTTGTATGTACCTGGGTGATCGCTGGGAATGCCTGTTTGGTCATGCCGAGGGCGGTTTGCGTGCGTATTCACCATTCAAGCTCAACCAGGGTGAGTATTATTTGCAAATGGATGCAGACAAGCTCTGGCTCTACTAAAAAGACGCAGGCATCATCCCTGAAAGCCCTACATTGTGGATAACAATGTGGGGTTTTTACCATTGTGGGCAAGAATTCCCTTAAAAAACACATACTTAGGTATTTCAGCTCTTGCCCGAACTGGCAGTTACGCTCATTATGCCTCCCCATACCGATTTTCGAACGTGACTTGAATAATGTCTCATTTCCGCACTTGCCAGCTGACCGCTTTTGCCATGCTAACCTGCCACTGGCAGGTGGCCAGTGCGACTGTACCCGCCAATGGCAGTGCGTCACCCTGCTGGCAGAGTCTGTGGATTTGGCTGGGCGCAGCAATGCTCGCTCTGGTCATCATTACGACTGTCTATCTATGGCATGTGCGCACCCTGAAAAAACAAAAGCAGGACCTTGAAGCTGAGATCAAGCTCAGGGCCATGGAAGTCAGTGCCCAAAAAGAGGAACTGGAAAAAGTCAATCTGGCCTTGTTAAAAGTGAACAAGCGCCAGGAAGCGCAGCAAAGTGAGCTGACACGTTTTCTTGCTGTTGCCAGTCATGATTTGCGCCAGCCCATGCATGCACTGAATTTGTACCTGGGTGCACTGACCAATTTTGAACTGCCTGCCGCAATGCGCCCTGTCGTCAATAATCTCAGGCATTGCGCACGCACCATGGATGATATGTTTGCCAATCTGCTGGACTTGTCACGTCTGGATGCGCAAATCGTGGAACCACAATTAAAGGAATTTGCCATCGCAGAAGTGTTAGGAAAACTCGATGTGGAGTTCACACCGCAGGCCTTGGCCAAGGGGCTTCAATTCCAGATTCATCACAGCCTGGCTATCGTCAACAGTGACGCCGACCTGGTCGAACAAATCCTGCGCAACCTGATTGCGAATGCAATACGCTATACACCAACTGGCCACATCGTGGTCAATTGTCTTGAGTTTGACCAGCAGTTGCAAATTGCGGTGGAAGATACTGGCATCGGCATCTCCACACATGATCAGGAAACCATTTTTGAAGAATTTTTCCAGGTCGAAAGAAAACAGGAATCCAGACGCAGCACCATGGGCATGGGCCTGGGTCTGGCAATCGTGCAAAGACTGGTGCGGCTCCTGAACATCCCTATTAAGCTGCAATCGCAACCTGACCACGGCTCGACATTTGCTATCGGCCTGCCACTGGCTGCCAGCCAGGAAATGACGGACAAGCATGGCCGCAGCAAAGCCAGCAATTCGGCATCGCTGCTGCAAGCCCTGATCGTCGTCATTGATGATGATGAAAACATACTGATGGCCATGCGTGGCTTGCTGGAACGATGGGATGCACGCGTCATCACTGCTACCTCAGGCGCAGGCGCGTTGGCACTGTGCAGCGAAGAAATTAAAATCCCTGATTTACTGATCTGTGATTACCGACTGAAACTCAATGAAAACGGCATCGACGTCATCAATAATTTCAGGGAAGAATTCAATCACCTGATTTCTGCAATATTGATCACTGGCGATATCTCGCCACAGTTATCAGATGACGCAAAAGCAGCTGGATTGATACTGATGCACAAGCCCATACAAGCAGAAAATTTGCATGGGACTCTGACACAATTGCTCAACGAAGCGAAACAGTGAAGTTAAAATAGGGAACACAAGGATGAAAAGAATTTACATCATGTTTACGATTTTCACCCCTAATTTTTAGAGAATATTTACGCCGCGACTGCTAATCTTGAATTGTGTCAAACAACACGAGATTACGATGAATCAGCATCCCGGTCACACATCTGAAAATTATTCAGACGTTTTAAAATCATGCAAGCGCGAAAAATTTTTATTTGAAAATCATCGCCATCGCAAAAGCGCCTATGCGCTGCAGCAACCCCTGGTCACGTACAAGACGCCTGTAAAATTGGTACAAAATGATTTCGTCATGCGTATCACGGTCGACTCCGAAAGTATCACGGAATTGCGCCATTTGATACTGAAGTCTTGCGGTGACCTGGTCTTGTTCATGCGCGTCAAACCGATAGACCATGCCAGCAAAATGAAGGTATGGCTATGTCTCAGCAAATCTTCGGTCGATACCATCATCAGCCATATCATGCGCGTCTTACCGCAAGCAGAATTTGGAAAAATCACGCCACTTTTGGCAGCCTGAATCAAAAACATAGCGATTCAATCATTCACTTTAGAAATTATTCATCATGTCTATTTACGAAGGCATCTGGGTTCCGCTCGTCACGCCATTTAATCAGGGCAAACCTGATCTGGATAAAGTGCAGCAACTGGCCACGCAATTGATTGCTGCAGGCATACGTGGCCTGGTAGTTTGCGGCACCACAGGCGAGGCGGCGACCCTCACTGAAAATGAGCAAGGCCAGCTATTGTCAGCGGTGCTGGAAGTAGCGAAGAATTCTTGTCCGGTACTGATGGGTATCAGCGGTAGCGACACACGCTTGCTGGCAGAAAAAGTGCGGGCATATACCAATCAACACCTGCAAGGTTTTTTGCTGAGTGCGCCATCTTATTTGCGCCCTTCGCAAGAAGGTGTGCGACTGCATTTCGAGACTATCGCAAGAGCGACTGAGAAAGACATTGTTCTATACAACGTCCCTGCCAGAACAGGTGTGAATATCGATCTGAGTACCGTCATTGCATTGGAAAAGCAGACGAACATCGTCGCCATCAAGGAAAGCGGTGGCAACCTGACGCAAATGATGGGGCTGGTGAATTGCAGTCATCTGACGGTATTGTGCGGTGATGATGGCATGTTGATGGACACCCTGAGTATGGGAGGACAGGGTGCCATTTCTGCGGCCGCTCATGTCCAGCCTCATCTGTTTGTGCAATTGCTTGAGTTGATGCGAACTGAACATTACCCTGAAGCACAGGCTTTGTTTACAGAATTGCAGCCTCTGATACGTTTGCTGTTTTCTGAATCCAATCCAGCTCCCGTCAAGGCTGCACTGGCCTTGCAGGGCTTGATACAGGAAGAGCTACGCCTGCCTATGACAGCCATGTCCTTGACAGGAAAAATAAAACTGGCGAACGAGCTGGAAAGATTGGCGAACTTGTCTTTGCCGGTTAAACCCAAGACCCTGTCTATTCCTGCCTCCGGCCAATTCCGCTCCCTGCGCATGGTGCGCTGAACTCTTTGACTGTACCACCACTTATGATAATCACCATTGCACATGGCGCGGGCGGCCGTGCCAAGTCCATCGTCGCTGACAACCTTGCTGCCTTGAGGACGCTGTCAGGCAGCAAGCTTATCTTGCTGGACAATGATGCCCGTCATGCCTCCCTGAACTGGAGCATCATGCGCCGATACTCTGGTACTTGCACTCCAGTCATGGCGCGTCAGATCAGTGGCAAGGGCATGCAGGCAGAATTGGAGAATCTACGTTTTCACTATCATGACATCGTCATCGATGCCGAGGCACGCGATTGCATGGGTAGCCGTAGTGCCTTGCTTGCGGCACATGTCACCATCCTGGTGATTGATCTGGATCAGATTGATCAATTGCAAGAAGCAGAATTGAGCGCACGCATGCAGATTGCCCAGGCCGCCAATCCCCGCATGCGCACCTTGATCGTCATGAGTTGCGAGGATGCTTTTCCCGCGAAAGAAAAAGTGTTAAGGGTCAGAAATTTTGTCAGCCAGCTCAGAGCCACAGAATTATTTCCTCACCCCATACTCTGCAGCAATGGCCTCAATCAAGCCTATGAACAAGGCCTGGCAATAAGTGAGTACCAGGCAGCCGATCAAGAGGTGGTATATGGCATGACAGAATTGTTCAGCATGGTATTCACCACCCATTAGCAGCAAGAGATTCTACATGAATAGCCAATTTTTCCTGGTCTTTGTCATGCTCTTGCTAGTCATCTTCGCACCGGCCGTGACGCCATTGCCCGCTATTGGCTGGACTGTCTATTCCCCGCACATTTTCCTGCTTGTATTGTGGACATACGTTTGTGTCACCATGCTCTCCATGTTGATCGCACAGCAAACTGACAAGTTTTCAAGGGGCAAGAAATACAGTGTGCTGGTCGTAAGCTTGCAGAAATTTCTGGCCCTGATTCTCGTGCTAGTGGCAGTGCAATACCTGCTTTCGAGCTTGTCGGCACACCCAGGGACTATGCCCTTACTACTCGGACGTGGTGCTTGAACCATGATATTGACAATCGTTGGTGACAGCATGGCACCTGGCCAGGAAATCAGCGCCACCTGGCTGGCCAGGCGCCGTGCTTTGGCCGGCAGGAATGTCTTACTGCTTAAGGCTATGCTGAACAAGTATCCGAATAACGACATTACCTTTGATAAGTCATTGATTCACAAAGAGGTAAAATTTACGAGCAGGACTTAATCAGCGTAGCCTTAAGCAAAACTGCGCGAAAAAGCAGGCAAACCAGTACACCAGGGAACGCGACCATGCTGACTGGTTGCGTACAGAAATGAAAGCTGGTGCCAGGTCCAGTGAACTGGCGAGTGATCTGGTGGAGCAGGAATTGGCAAGTGAGAATAATGCGTTTCACGACATTATTATCGATATTCCCAAACCTTTCTATGCCGACGCAAAAACCGTCCTGGCCAATAGCGGCCTGTTGATATTTCACATGGAGCTTAACTTGTGGAATAAGGAAAGGCAGGCAAATTTACTCAAGTGCATCAGGCACGCCCGTAGATCGAATGCCGAACTGCCCGTGCTTATCATAGTCGACAAAATTACCTGTATGCAAAGCCAGAGTTTTGTCAGTAAAATCGCCCATAGTCTGACGAACATCAGGTTCATATACCTGGACGTAGCTGGTGATTTAGCTTTGGTCAATCTGTACAGGGCGGTTTATTTATCATAAATCACCCTGAATATGCTGAGCCAGGCTCGAAGCTGGCTCAGCACGCGCAACTTAGAACCTGTTCACGATCTGTAGCGAGCGGGCGTCAGCGGGAGTAGCACATGAGCCCCGATCACGCACGCGCAGTAAGATCGTGAACGGGTTCTTAGAAAGTCTTGCTGACACTCACTACCAAGGCTGTCTTGCCGAGGAATTTTCCATTCGCTGGAGAAGCATAAGCAACTTCACCGGCATTGGTACCGATTACTGCCACGGCACCTGTGACGATACCAAAATCCTTGGTCAGGCCCAGCTTCCAGTCTGTATAACTAAAAGCACCATTGTTCTTGACTTGTTGACGGCCCGCATGCAGATTCAGCGTCAGACCACTGCTGATTTCTACATTCGCGCCCAGATCCAGATAGCCACTATTTTTGCTGTCAGCAAAGCCGAACAGGTTGGTGACTGAATGCGAATACTTGGCATAGGCCGGGCCATAGGAAACTTGTCCATAGATTTCTGTAGTGTTGGCGCTCACAGCAAGGCCATTCGATGGATAGACATAGCTCAGCACGCCTACGTCATAGTCGAAGTCCTTGGCGATTTCACCGCGCTTGCCAGCGTACAGATCAATTTCTACATCGCCACCACCACCGGCATCCTTGGTCCATTTGATGGTCGATGCCCATGCGCCGACATAGAAGCCGCTGCGGTTATGTGTATAGTCTGCACCACCCTGCAATGCTGCTTGCAGGCGAGTTTGTGAAATCCCTCGATAGCGATAGTCAGAAGTCACTGCTGCGTTGTAGCTGACTTCATGCTCAGGTTTGGTATCTTCTGCACTGGCGTATCCGGCAAGAAAAACTGTATTGATGGCTGCTGCCATGATGATTTTTTTCATATTGAGTCCTCTCAAAAAAGTATTTGCAAAATTCAAGGATGCAAAAGTCCCACCGGCGAGCAAAGGCTGCTGCCGGTTATTCAGATTCGTAGGTAATTTAAGTTGGCAAGTGCAAGCGATAACCTATCGCTGTCTCGGTCAGCAGATAACGCGGTTGCGCCGGGTCATCTTCCAGTTTCTGTCGCAAATGCCCCATGTAGATGCGCAGGTAATGGCCGCTTTCGGAATGACTGGGACCCCAGACCTCACGCAGTAATTGCGGGTTGGTGACGACCCTGCCGACATTGGTGACCAGAACCATCAGCAGGCGGAATTCTGTTGGTGTCAGTTTCACCATAGCTCCTGCCTTGGTGACTAGGCGGGCTTTCATATCGACCTTGACGTCACCAAATTGGACTATGCCATCCAGATTGACGCCAGGCTGGCGCTGCCGCCGGAAGGTGGCACGTACCCGTGCCAGCAACTCACCAACACCAAAAGGCTTGCTGAGATAATCGTCGGCCCCGGCATCCAGTGCCTTGATCTTGTCTTGTTCACTGACGCGGGCAGACAAGACGATGATGGGTACGTTCGACCATTTGCGTACATCCAGGATGAAATCTATGCCGTCGCCATCTGGCAGACCAAGGTCAAGGATGATGAGGTCAGGCTGGCGCGTACCGGCATCCACCAGGCCGCGTTGCAGGTTGACGGATTCGTGGACTTGCCATTCTTCTTCCTCCAGCGCATTGCGCACGAAGCGGCGGATTTGCGGTTCATCTTCCACCAATAAGGCAACTGGCATTGCTTGGTTAGTTGTATTCATTTTGAGTGTTCTGATTATTCTTCCAGGTCCGGCATTGCTGGCGGAGTGCCCAGGGGCAGGGTGAAGACAAAGCAGGCACCGCCATTGGGCGATGCGGCTGCATGCATGGTTCCCTTGTGGGCCGTGATAATGGCGCGGCAAATTGCCAGCCCCAGGCCAACGCCAGGCAGGGCAGATTCACGTTCACCACGGGTAAATTTTTCAAATACGGCTTCTTCACGTCCGGCTGGCAAACCCGGCCCATTGTCATACACCTTGGCTTCCAGCACGCTGCCATTGAGTTCGGCTGCAATGCTGATGAGAGAATTGGCGGGCGTATATTTGCAGGCATTTTCCAGCAAATTACACAATACCCGCTCTATCAGCACGGCATCAAAATTGATCAGTGGCAAAGCGGCTTGCAGCCTGGTCTCCACTTTGTGCGTTTGCAATTGTTCGCTACAGATGCGTAGCGAAGTGCCAACGATTTCTTCAAAGCTTTGCCATTGCAAATTCAATTTGACTTCACCACTTTCTATCCTCGCCATGTCCAGCAAATTAGTCACCAGGGCAGACAGGCGCAAGGTTTCGTCACGCAGGGCTTGCGCCATACGCAGTTGCGCATCTGCCAGCGCGGGTTTGGACATGGCCAGGGATTCGGAGATACCCACCAGTGAAGTCAGCGGTGTGCGCAAGTCATGCGAGAGGGCAGCCAGCAGTGAATTGCGCAGGCGTTCGGATTCCATATGGATCAGGGCATCTTGTGCGACTTCGATATAGTGCACGCGTTCCAGCGCGATTGCTGCCAGGGCGGCAAAGGTATCGAGTTGCTGCCTTTGCTCGGGGATCATGATCCAGCGCTTGCTCTCAGGTTGTATCGCCAGCAAGCCACGGGTGCGCATGGGTGCCACCAGTGGCAAATAAAAGAAATTGCTGGCGGGCAGGGTGTCTGTACCTATACCTGCTGCTTCGACCTTGTCAAAAGACCATTGCGCTATGCCCATGTCCAGACCATCGACTGGTAGGGCTGGTGCTTGCAAGTGCCCGCCATCATCAGGCAATAACAGGGTTGCCTGCGCACGAAATGCCCTTTGTATGATAACTTGCGTGGTTTCTGAAATCTGCTCTGCCAGTAGCACACCGGATAAGTCGCGGGCAAATTCATACAGCGCCCGTGCCCGCGATTCCCTGTGTGATGCCACCCTGGCCTGGTAGCGCAAATCAGCAGTCAGGTGACCGGTGATCAGACCCACCACCAGCATGACGGCAAAGGTCATCAAATACTGAAAGTCGCTGACCGCGAAAGAAAAACGTGGTGGTACAAAAAAGAAATCGAATACGGCAATACCAATAATCGTTGACAGTACCGAAGGGCCGCGGCCAAATTTCACCGCCACCAGCACCACCGTCAATAAAAACAGCATGGCGATATTGACCAGATTGAACACCTCGAATAAAGGTGTGGCAATCAAACCGGCCGCAACACTGGCCAGGGCTGCATACACATAACGCCAGTGCCGCGCCGGTACGCGTGGGCTGGCAAACTCACCGATGTTGTCAGATACCGTATTTTTTTCATTTTCAGTGTCTGTAGTACTTGCCCGGCTTTGTCCAACCTCGATTAAATCCAGATCAGGTGCATAGACGGCTATGTTCTTCAGATGTGAAGTGTGCTGCCACGCAAAACGCCATTTACTGCTGCTGTTTCGTCCTAGCACAACACGTGAAAAATTATGGCTGTGCGCATATTCAACGATGGCCAGCGCAACATTTTTGCCGGTTAACACTGCCGTAGTCGCTCCAAGATCTTGCGCCAGTTTCAGTGTCTTCAAAATACGTTCACGCTGTGCTGATGGCAGACGCTGCAATTGCGGGGTTTCGACATAAACGGCGTGCCATTCTGCACTCATCTGGCTGGCCAGCCGGGCAGCACTGCGCACCAGATGGTCGGCATCACCATCTGGTCCTATGCAGGCCATCAGGGCGGCATCGGTCTTCCAGATGCTGCCTATTGATTTTTCTATGCGATAAGCCTGTACATCATCTTCCACCCGGTCGGCGGTGCGGCGCAGAGCCAGCTCGCGCAAGGCGATCAGATTACCTTTGCGGAAGAAATTCTTGGCGGCGCGTTCTGCCTGCGGGAGTTGATAGACGCGACCAGATTTGAGCCTGGCCAGCAATTCATCGGCCGGGATATCCACCAGCACGACTTCATCAGCCTCATCAAAAACCTTGTCAGGCAGGGTTTCATTGACGCGTATGCCGGTAATGCCACCGACTACGTCATTGAGACTTTCCAGATGCTGTACATTGACAGTGGTGTAGACATCAATACCGGCACTCAGCAATTCATCGACATCCTGCCAGCGCTTGGGATGACGTGAACCAGCGGCATTGGAATGCGCCAGTTCATCCATCAGGATCAGGGGGGGATGGCGTTCCAGTGCTGCATCTATGTCAAATTCACTGAGAGTCTTGTCGCGATAGGGTATCGCCCTGGGCGGTAAGACTTCCAGCCCATCGACCAGCGCAGCAGTTTCATCACGCCCATGGGTTTCTATGACACCGACCAACACTTGATGGCCTTCAGCAATCAGCTTGCGCGCGGCCGTCAGCATGGCGTAGGTTTTACCCACGCCAGCGGAGGCTCCAAAATAAATGCGCAACTTGCCACGCATGGCCCTGCGTTCTTGCTCCTGCACGTGGGCAAGCAAAACATCAGGGTCAGGGCGTTGTTCGCTGTTGATGGCCATATTCGTGTTGATCGTTAAAACTACTTACTTGCGAAGTATATAGATGAGCAAGCTATCTTACTTGCTCGCCTTGTCCAGTGCCAGATTCAAAGCCAGCACATTCACCCTGGCTTCGCCTAGCAGACCCAGCATGGGCTGTTGCGTCAACTGGTCTATGATAGCCTTGACTTGCGACTCTGGTAGCTTGCGTTCACGTGCGACCCTGGCAAGCTGGTAATTGGCGGCTGCCAGACTGATTTCCGGGTCGAGGCCACTGGCCGATGCTGTCACCAGATCAACCGGGATTTTTGCAGTATTGCCAGGGTCCGCGGCTTTCAGCGCTTCGATCCTGCCTTTGACCGCATCAATCAGTGCCGGATTTGTCGGGCCCAAATTGGAACCACTGGATCCGCCAGCATTGTTTGACATAGGGCCAGTCGCAGATGGCCTGCCCCAGAAATACTTGGGTGAAGAGAAGGACTGCCCTATCAGGGAAGAGCCGACGGTTTTGCCATCTTGCACGATCAGGCTGCCTTCAGCCTTTTCATTAAAAAGGACCTTGCCTACGCCTGTCATGGCGAAGGGATAGATGACGCCAACGATCAGTGTCAGACCGGCAAACAAGACCACAGCAGGACGAAAATTTGAATTACTGGTACTCATGATATTTCCTTATGGATCAGGATAGCTTCAAGCCAGGTGTAAAAGGGTCAGAATGACATCGATAAGCTTGATGCCCACAAAAGGCAGAATGATGCCGCCCAGGCCATAGATCAGCAGATTGCGGCGCAACAGCATTGATGCACCGATGGCGCGGTATTTCACGCCCTTCAAAGCCAGCGGGATCAGGAAGACAATGATCAGGGCATTAAAGATCACCGCAGACATGATGGCTGAGGACGGGCTGGTCAGATGCATGATGTCCAGCGCCTTCAACTGTGGATAAGTGGCGACAAAGGCAGCCGGGATAATCGCAAAATACTTGGCGATATCATTCGCAATCGAGAAAGTCGTCAGCGAACCGCGCGTCATCAGCATCTGCTTGCCGATTTCGACGATTTCCAGCAGCTTGGTAGGATTGGAATCCAGGTCCACCATATTACCCGCTTCTTTTGCCGCCTGCGTACCGGATGCCATGGCCACAGCCACGTCAGCCTGTGCCAGTGCCGGTGCATCATTGGTGCCGTCACCTGTCATGGCAACCAGGCGACCATCGGCCTGGTAACTGCGAATCAGCTTGAGTTTGTCTTCTGGCGTGGCTTCAGCCAGGAAATCATCGACACCGGCTTCGGCAGCAATCGCCGCTGCTGTCAGCTTATTGTCGCCAGTAATCATGATGGTCTTGATACCCATGCGGCGCAGTTCGGCAAATCTTTCCTTGATGCCGCCCTTGACGATGTCTTTCAACTCTATGGTACCCATGACCTTGCCATCATCCACTACCACCAGCGGTGTACTGCCACGGCGGGAGATGTCTTCCACCACGCGCGTTACTTCGGCAGGGAAAGGGCGACCCATGGATTCAACAAATTTCCTGACTGAATCAGCGGCACCTTTACGTATCTGGCGGTTAGCGATATCGACGCCACTCATGCGTGTTTGTGCGGTGAATTGCACGAATGTTGCATTCAGGCTGGCCATTTCACGTTCACGCAGGTTATAGCGCTGTTTGGCGAAGATGACGATGCTGCGTCCTTCCGGGGTTTCGTCTGCCAGTGAAGCCAGTTGGGCAGAGTCGGCCAGTTGTGGCAGTGTCACGCCAGGTGCAGGGAAAAAGTCAGACGCCTGACGGTTACCGAGAGTGATCGTGCCGGTTTTGTCCAGCATCAATACATCAACGTCACCGGCAGCTTCCACGGCACGACCAGAAGTGGCAATCACATTGGCCTGCATCATGCGGCTCATGCCAGCCACACCAATGGCAGACAGCAAGCCGCCTATGGTAGTTGGGATGAGGCAGACCAGTAAAGCGATCAGGACAGTAATGGAAATGGGACTTGAAGCAATCCCTGCTGCCTTGGCTGCATCCACGCTGAACAGTGAGAAAGGCAGCAAAGTCACTGTGACAACCAGGAAGATGATGGTCAGGGCGACCAGCAAAATGGTCAGGGCAACTTCATTAGGTGTCTTTTGACGTTTGGCACCTTCCACCATGGCGATCATGCGGTCGATGAAGGCTTCGCCTGGATTGGAGGTGACTTTCACCACCAGCCAGTCAGACAAGACGCGGGTACCGCCAGTCACGGCAGAAAAATCACCACCAGATTCACGTATTACGGGCGCAGACTCACCAGTGATTGCGCTTTCATCGACAGTGGCCACACCTTCTATGACTTCACCATCGATAGGGATGACATCATTGGCTTCGACCAGCACCACATCGCCTTTGCGCAAATCATTGGTAGATGCAGGCAGCCAGCTAGTGCCATGTTTTGGTACGGACAGTTTTTTTGCCATCACTGTTTGCTTCAAGGCACGCAAGGAAGCAGCCTGGGCCTTGCTGCGCCCTTCTGCCAGTGCTTCGGCAAAATTGGCAAACAGGACGGTGAACCAAAGCCAGATGGAAATGGCCAAGATGAAGCCGGGACTGGCTTCGCCTTCGCTAATCAGTGACTGTATATACAATAAGCTGGTGATGATACTGCCTACGTAGACAACAAACATCACTGGGCTGCGCAGTTGCGTGCGTGGGCTGAGTTTTTTGAAAGAGTCGACAATGGCAGGCATCATCAGGCTGCTATCAAACAGCGACAAGCGTGGCTTGTTGCCAGATATGGTATCTCCAGCTTGTCCGGCAGCGGGTTTAGCGCCTCCATTGACTTTGCTATCGATCGATTTTTGTACACTGGTACTAGACATGAAAATCCCCTTAAACTACGGGCAGAGCTGAATGAGAGCGCATTCCAAATGCTGCTGTCATTCAGACTTCCCCAAATTATTTCGCGATGAGTTGCAGATGTTCAACGACTGGTCCCAAAGCTAGGGCGGGCACATAGTTGAGCACACTGATCAGCACCACGGTACCTACCAGCAAGGCAATGAACATCGTGCCATGAGTAGGCATGGTGCCGGCATTGGCTTCCAGACGTTTCTTGCCAGCCAGTGAACCGGCTATCGCCAGCACGGGCACGATCATGGCAAAACGGCCAAACCACATGGCAATCGCCAGCATGATGTTGTAGAAGGGCGTATTCGCACTCAGACCGGCAAAGGCACTGCCATTGTTATTGGCGGCTGAAGTAAAGGCATACAGCACTTCAGAAAAACCATGGGCACCGGGATTCAGGATACCGGCCCTGCCAGCCTCCGACATGACCGCTATCGCCGTACCAGCCAACACCAGGACCGGTGTCACCAGGATGGCGATGGAAGTCATCTTCATTTCAAATGCCTGGATTTTCTTGCCCAGGTATTCTGGGGTGCGACCTATCATCAGTCCGGCGATAAACACCGCCAGTATGGCGAAAATCAACATGCCATACAGGCCACTGCCAACACCACCAAACACCACTTCACCAAACTGCATCAGCACGATAGGTACCAGACCACCAATAGGCATGAGGGAATCATGCATGGCATTCACGGCACCGCAAGAAGCTGCTGTAGTCACCGCAACAAACAGGCTGGAGGCGCTGATGCCGAAGCGGGTTTCCTTGCCTTCCATATTGCCACCGGCTTGCAGAGCTGAACTCGCCTGGTCGATATTCATGCTGGCCAGTACAGGATGGGTCTGCTGTTCAGAGAACATGACTGTGAGCGTCATTGCTACAAACAATATCGTCATCGCCGTCAGCACGGCCCATCCCTGGCGCATATCACCCACCATGTGGCCGAAGGAAAAGCACAGCGCAGCAGGGATCAGGAAGATAGCGATCATCTGCATGAAATTGCTCAGATAGCTGGGGTTTTCATAGGGATGTGCCGAATTGGCATTGAAAAAGCCGCCACCATTCGTGCCCAGCAACTTGATCGCTTCTTGTGAAGCAACCGGGCCCATGGCCAGGGTTTGGGTGCTTGTCGTCAGGGTTTCCATGACGGGTGCGCCCTTGTCATCTTTCAGAGGCTGGCCGTCAGTGCCGACTTTGGCCTGGCTATAGCTCACGGGATCAATCAATTGCACTTCTTTATAGCCAGAGAAATTCTGGATCACGCCCTGGCCCATAAGAAATACGGCGAAAATAACAGAAAGGGGCAGCAAGAGATACAGGGTGGAGCGCGTAATGTCAGTCCAGAAATTACCTATGGATGTGGCTGAATGACGGCTGAAACCGCGTATCAGGGCAAACACTACGGCGATGCCGGTCGCTGCAGAAAAGAAATTTTGCCCGGCCAGTGCCAGCATCTGGGTCAGGTAACTCATGGTGGCTTCACCGGCATAACCTTGCCAGTTGGTATTGGCAACAAAGCTGACAGCGGTATTGAGTGAAGAATCCATACTGACATTGGCCAGACCTTGTGGATTCAAAGGCAGCCAGGCTTGCAATCTCTGCACCGCATAGACAGCAAGCGCACCCAGGGTGTTAAAAATCAGCAGGGCAACCGCATATTGCTTCCAGCCCATACCAGTATCAGACTTGACGCCTGCCAGACGGTACAGGGCTTTTTCCAGCCAGCGTAACCAGCTCATGCCTGGTACGCTGGCCTGGTCATCAGCGATTTTGGCGATGAATTTACCCAAAGGGTAGGACAAGATAAGCAGTACACCTAAGAATAATACTAATAAAACAACTGATTGAGTAGTCATCACAGCTCCTCGGCATTCAACAAGGCTGCGATCAGATACACGAACAAGGCAGCAGCCACTACCGTGCCCAGGATGTAGAAGGGATTCATGTTTTTGCTCCCAGAATGTCGCAGGCCTGCACCAGTGCCCAGACCAGCAGGAAGAAGATTCCCATGCCTGCGAGATATAAAAATTCCATTAAATATTCCATGCTTTACTCCTTGGTTTTTACACTTTGAAGCATAGTCAGAAGCATGTAAAAAATTCGTAAAGACTTAAATGAGAGGCGTAAACAAGATGTAAAAATTCGGCAGAAGCAGGATGTGACGATGCCTTTTTATTACTTTCAACAAGCCAGAGGGAAAAGCAGACTTATCAAAAGTTAACCAACACTTGCCTGCCTTTGCCCCATAATTGCTCAAGTCCTTGAAAGTCTTCATCCATGTACAAGTCAGAGCAATTTGCCCACTCTAGAAATTTTCGCCAGAAAATATGGCTGGGGCATTTTTTGTTGATTGTGCTGGCTTACTTTGCCGCTGGCCGCATCGGCCTGTCCATACCCTATGTCAATCCCAATGTCAGCCTGATCTGGTTGCCAACAGGTATCGCCATCACTAGCATGCTGCGCTACGGCAAGCTGGCCGTTGCCGCTGTGTTCATATCAGCCTGGCTACTGGAAATATCCGCTGGTTTTAGCATATTGGTTTCCGGCAGCCTGGCTATTGGCAATACGCTGGGGCCACTGCTGAGCAAATGGATATTACGCAAACAGGGTTTCAGACGCGATTTTTCAAGGCGGCGCGATGTCATCGGTTTTGGTCTGGCTGTCATGGCGGGCATGTGCATATCAGCAAGTGGTGGCACATTGACCTTATGGATGCACGGCCTCAGTAGTGATCTGGTGGCTGTCTGGTTTACCTGGTGGGCAGGTGATACAGTTGGTGCCTTGCTGGCAGGGCCATTATTACTGTCGTTTTCATTGACATCGCTGTCGGGCTTGTCCGTGAGGCGCAAGGAAATCTTTGGTTTTCTGTTACTGTTTGCCGTTGCCAACTGGTTTATTTTTGCTTCACCCTACAGTCATCAGCATCTGACTTTCATCATCGTGGGATTCATGATCTGGGTCGCCATGCGCTTCGGCATTACAGGTGCCTCCTGTGCCGTGTTGACTGCATCCCTGTTCTCTGCCTGGGCAACATCCCATAATATGGGCCCATTTTATGAAGGTGGCCAGGCAAACCTGCTGATACTCTGGGCCTATATGACGACCATGGTGCTGATCACCCTGATCATCACTGCCCTGCAGTCAGAAAGCATAGACGCCACGCGGCAGATACAGGAAGCTTATCAGCGCATCAATAAAGTCGCCTCGCGCCTGCCTGGCCTGGTCATGCAATACCGCATACGGCCTGACCATAGCGCCTCCATCCCCTTTGCCAGCGATGCCATCTTGCAGATGTTTGAAGTCACGCATGAAGAAGTCAGGGACGATGCCCTGCATTTGTTTGCCCGCATAGACCCGCGCGATATAGAAAACGGTACTGCATTGATACGCGAGGCAATGCGTAATTTGTCACCCTGGCAAAGTGAGTTCCGCATGCGCCGCAAGGACGGCACAGTGCGCTGGCTGTATCTGGATGGGTTGCCAGAGCCTGAGCCGGGCGGCTCGATGTTATGGCATTGTTTCATTACCGACATCACAGAACGCAAACAGGCTGAACAGGATTTACGCATCGCTGCCTGCACTTTTGAGTCACAGGAAGGCATCTTCGTGACAGATGCCAACTGGATCATGCTGAGGCTGAACCAGGCTTTCACCCGGATTACCGGCTATGCAGCTGAAGACTTGATTGGCAAGCGCCCTCCCCTGCACAAGACCAAACAGCAGGACCGGGATTTTTTTGAACACATCAATATCTCGCTGAAAGAACACCGTTTCTGGCATGGTGAGCTGTGGAGCCGCCGCAAGGACGGTGAAATTTATCCACAAATGATTACCCTGACCGCCATTACCGACAACCATGGCGAAGTCAGTAATTACATAGCTTCTTTCACCGACATCAGCCGCCACAAAGGCTATGAAGCCGAGATACGCAATCTGGCTTTTTATGACCCCTTGACGCAGTTGCCAAATCGCCGTTTACTGATGGACAGGTTGCAGCATCTGATCTCCATCAGCAACCGTAACGATACCCATAGTGCCATCCTGTTTATCGATCTGGATAATTTCAAGACCCTTAACGACACCCGTGGCCATGATGCCGGTGATTTGCTCTTGATAGAAACTGCCAGCCGCCTGCAAACCTGCGTGCGCGATAGTGATACCGTGGCACGCCTGGGTGGCGATGAGTTTGTCGTAGTCCTCGAAGAACTGAGCATAGACAAAGAAGATGCCGTGCGCCAGGCAGACATGATCGCCGAGAAGATACGCCAGTTACTTAGCCAGCCGTATATGATTACTGATTTTGAACATCATGGCTCCAGCAGTATCGGTGTCTGCCTGTTTCATGGCGGCGATATCACGGTCAAAGACTTGTTCAAGCGCGCCGACACTGCCATGTATGAAGCCAAGACGGCTGGCCGTAATGCAGTGCGCTTTTTTGATCCGGCCATGCAAGCCATACTGGTGGTGCGCATGTTGCTGGAATCAAATTTGCGCGTAGCGCTAGCGAATAATCAGTTTCAGTTGTATTACCAGGTACAGGTCAACTCTGAGGGCAAGCTCATTGGAGCAGAAGCCCTGCTACGCTGGATACATCCTGATCGTGGTTTTATTTCACCGGCAGATTTCATCCCGCTGGCGGAAGAAACCGGCCTCATCATCCCCATAGGCTTATGGGTTTTGGAAACTGCCTGCACCCAGCTCAAGCAATGGGAAAGCAGCAAGGAAACCCGTCACCTGACCCTGGCCGTGAATGTCAGTGCCAAGCAATTCCAGCAAGTGGATTTTGTTGATACGCTCAGTGAAATCATACAGCGTCACAAGATTGACCCTACCCGATTGAAAATTGAATTAACCGAAAGCACGGTGCTCGACAATGTCGATGCCACTACCGAGAAAATGCATGAGCTGAAAAAGCTGGGTATCGCTTTCTCCATGGATGACTTTGGCACCGGCTATTCTTCACTGGCATATTTGCAGCGCTTGCCCTTGAACCAGCTGAAGATAGACCAGTCTTTTGTACGTGATCTCAGCCATGATGAAAACGATGCGACCATCGTGCGTGCCATCATTTCCCTCGGTGTCAACCTGGGCTTGAATGTGATTGCCGAAGGGGTGGAAACCAGTGCCCAGCGCGCCTTTTTGATTGCGCATAATTGTTATGCCTTCCAAGGCTATTATTTTTCCAAACCCTTGCCACTGGAAGGCTTTCTGGCGTTATTGAAGCCACCGGAAAAACCAACGGAATCAGACCAGATTCAATAGCCGCACATCAAGCTTGCCATCCTGCATCGGCGGACACCAGAAATAGCTGCCTGTCTGCGGTTGGGTAAACTGGAACAATGCATCGACTGTACCATCTTCAGCACCTGACATGCGCTTCAATTGCACTTCAAACGGGTAGAAGGAATTGGCAAAGGCAACGAAATACAGACCTGCCTTATCCAATGCAGACCAGGGCATGGAACGCCTCAGCATGAAGGCCTCAGGCGTGAAATCTTCTTGCGCAGTACGCTTGACGTGAGCTGATTCTGGCGCATCTTCCAGCTCCTCATTATCGCTACGGCGGCGTCCTACGGCATTGTCCTGATCTTCGCCAGACATGGCATCAAAACGCTCAAACCTGTGTGTCCATCGCTGGATGGCGACAAAGCTGGAGCCTGTGAGGCCGGGCGTATCACCCGCAACAAAAGCCGCAGCCAGAGCTGCATCGTCATGCGGGTTTTCGGTACCGTCTTCATAACCGCTGAGGTCACGGCCTTCCTTGTATTTAAAGGCATCGACCTGCTGTTGCAATTCAAAGGCTGGTGCCAGAGTATGCATGATCTGATGCAACTGGCGCACCAGGTCGCCGCGTTCATGCTGGCGTAGCCAGCACCACAGTGCTGCCGGTGTCGCGGGCAAGCGCATGCGGCTACCTTCAATGCCATGAAATTCTTTCATGCCTGCGATCTCGCTACCCAATGTCTGCACGAGGCTGGCACCAAAGCCGATGACCAGATTCTGCCCATCGGTCTTGTCAGCCAGTGCGCGTACTACCTTCTTGACGATAGCTGCGTCAGTACCTTCCTTGATATTCAAACTGAGATAAACAGCATGTGCGGGCACTGCTTGCAATATGCCTTCCTGGAATAACTTCATGTATTGCTCCACCTTGTTGAATTGATCGAATAGCGACAAACTTGTTCTCATAAGCATAACGCATCTTGCTGAAATGTAGATTGCTCGCTACAATCATTCGCGAGGCAAATCGCTTCAACGTCGCTCGGACGGTTCCGGGCGCCCCGTTCTTGAAGTCTGTATGGACTACAAGGGCTACGTACAATTCAGATCATGACAAATACAACTACTCCGCCGGGCCGGGGTTCTGCTGTTGAAGGCACACCTGCGCCTGCAACAAAGTTCTCCTTCGCTCGTATCAACCGCCTGCCCCCTTACGTATTCAATATCACTGCCGAGCTGAAGATGGCTGCGCGCCGTCGTGGCGAAGACATTATTGATATGTCCATGGGTAATCCCGATGGTGCAACCCCAGCACACATTGTTGAAAAGCTGGTCGAAGTGGCCCAGCGCCCTGACACCCACGGTTATTCTGCCTCCAAGGGCATACCACGTTTGCGCCGCGCGATTGCGCACTGGTACAAGAGCCGTTATGACGTGGACCTGAACCCTGATTCAGAAGCCATCGTCACCATAGGATCAAAAGAAGGCCTGGCGCATCTGATGCTGGCGACGCTGGATAAGGGTGATACGGTGCTGGTGCCCAACCCCAGCTACCCCATCCACATCTATGGCGCGGTGATTGCCGGTGCCGATATACGCTCGATACGCATGAGTCCAGGCGTGGATTTTTTTGCCGAGCTGGAAAGGGCAATACGCGAAACTTATCCCAAACCGAAGATGATGATCTTTGGTTTTCCATCCAACCCCACTGCGCAATGTGTGGAGCTGGAATTTTTCGAGCGCGTGGTCAAGCTGGCCAAGGAACACAATATCCTGGTAGTGCATGATCTGGCCTATGCCGACATCACCTATGACGGCTGGAAAGCCCCGTCCATCATGCAAGTGCCGGGCGCACGCGATGTCGCGGTAGAATTTTTCACGCTCTCAAAAAGCTATAACATGGCAGGCTGGCGCATAGGCTTCATGGTCGGCAATAAGGAGTTAGTTGCGGCGCTGGCACGTATCAAGAGTTACCATGACTATGGCAGTTTCACACCTGTGCAAGTGGCAGCGATTGCCGCTCTTGAAGGTGACCAGACGTGCGTCAATGAGATCCGCGACCAGTACCAGCGTCGCCGCGATGTACTTGTCAAAGGCTTGCATGAACTGGGCTGGATGGTAGAAAAACCAAAGGCATCGATGTATATCTGGGCGCATATCCCTGAGCATTATCGCCACCTGGGTTCACTGGAATTTGCCAAGCAGATGCTGGAAAAAGCCAAACTCTGCGTCTCACCCGGCATAGGCTTTGGTGAATATGGCGATGAATATGTGCGCTTTGCATTAATTGAAAATGAGTCGCGCATACGCCAGGCTCTGCGTGGCCTGAAGACCATGTTCAAGGATGATGGAGTGGCGAAATAAGCGCGATCACTATTACTGTCTTGCGTGACTTGTTGTCACCCTGGGGAGAATTGCGCCCGCAAGTGGCAAGTGATTGGCAGGGTGAAGTAGCCCTGCCTGCGGTTCTTGCGAGCTTCTATGAAAAGCTAGGCCCCTGGGGTGAGGTGCATGAAAAACATGGCCCTATGGGTTTAAGTATAGCTGCGGGTGGCAACCCCGTTGATATTCCCACATTGAAGGATTTATGGTTGCGCCAAGCTTGCTATCGCTGGCATGGTAATACCGGTGAGCGCCTGCCTGAGTGGCAGGATCACTGGCTGGTGGTGGCGACAGAGGGCAGTAATCCATTCATGCTCGATACTATCTCAGGGCAAGTGTATTTTTCGCTGGCTGGCGGCAAGCCTGATTTCCAGTTATTCGCACCAGACTTGCTGACTGCTTTTGCCGCCATCGCCTGCGTCGCGAATACCATGCGAGAACTGGATGAACAGGCTTTTGATGAGACTTATGAATTGACAGTTGCTGCCCGTGCGCAAGTCACTCAGAATCTGGATAAACTACTTGCAGGCAGTGCAGATGCCAGTCAAATGCTGGCGGCCTGGCGCTGGTATTGCTGATAAGGCAGCTATCAACGTATCCCCCAATACTGTTCGATCATCTGATATCCACGTGCATCATATTTTTTCAAACCAGCCTTGTCATAAGGATAGTAGGTACTTCCCATGAAATACATGGCAGTCAACTCAGCAAAATATTCGCGTTCATTGGTGAGTGCATAGGCAGTGTCAAGCATCTTGCCTTTGTAGGTTTCCACATTTTTGTACAAGCCGGCAAGTTTTGCTGCCTGGAAGGCATCTGTAACTTCAGGATGTTTTGCTGGCCAGTCGCGCAAATGCCAGGTGTGTCCTATCTCATGGCTCAAGTCTTTTCGCACAACCACTTCATCCACTGCCACGAAATTTGCTGCGCTGTAAATAATGACTGCATTTTTCCAAACCGGGTCGTACAAGGGGTGGTTGACAGGATTAAATTGCAATACAGCCCGCATTCCTCCTTTTTGTCCTCCCTTGGGTGACTTTGGTCCCCACATCAGATAAAAATTAAGTCCTTTGACATATGCATGTGATGCAGCAGGCAATTTCTCAAGGATGCTAGCTAAAGCCTGTTGTAACCTGCTACTGGCAGCAGCAGTGAGTTTTGGGTCCGCTGCTGCCATATCCTGTTCGACCAGTATTTTCCACTCACCCGGTATGCTTTGATAAATGCGTGGTGGCGATCTGTAGTTTGCCAGGCCAGAAGTGACAGAGTCGTGGACATCGTGCTTTTGCGCCTGTCCCACGCAATTTGCCGTATTGTCGGTGTAGATGGTTTTGCCATTTGCATCCTTACAACTCAAAATATCTGCTGCCACTGCAGTTGCGGGGCAGAGTGATAAAAGTAGCAAGGCATGTGATACACGACTTTTTGCTAACAAAGGAAAATAAGAGAGGTGCATGCTGGCAGGAGTAAAATCATGGTGCGACACTATAAATCATAAAGTATCTGGCAAATTATTCGTGATTTGTTTGAGTGCCCGCTTCGACAGGATTTGCGCTTTTCAGCATGGCAATTTCTTGTCTCCCTGTTCACTCCAGGTTTTCATGATGTGCATTTTGACCACGCTTCCAGTATGCCGCCACCCGCATGGCAACACTTGCATGGCCTTTTTCTTCCGCCAGTATACGGCGCGTCGCTGCCATGGTGGCAGCTTCACCGGCGCACCAGGCATAACCATCACCCGTAGGCAAAGGCAGGGCGCGCAGGGTATCCAGAAATTCTTGTGCGCTGTCTACCCAGACAATGCTGATATCTGCTGCACTGCTCAATTCACGGCGCTCAGTTGGGGGCACTTGCAGGATAACCATCGCGCTTACTCCAGCCGGTAATTCTTCCAGGCGTCTGGATATCGCTGGCAATGCTGTTTCGTCGCCAGCCAGTAAATGCCATTCATAATCAACCGGGATGACTAAAGAGCCACGCGGCCCGGCGACAGTGACGCTATGGCCGACATCAGCCTGGCTGGCCCAGGCAGCCGCAGGCCCGTCACCGTGGATGGAAAATTCCAGCACCAGTTCGCCTTTGACGGCGTCGTAATGCCTGGGTGTGTAATCTCGCATCACAGCATTATCACTATCGACGGCAAGTATCAATTTGAGGTGATCATCAAAAGATGCGCTGATAAAGCCCGGCAGGTCGGCACCACTGAGGGAGATACGGCGGAAATGCGGCGTCGGGCTTTCAACACGGACAACTTGCAGGTTGCGGCGTTTGATTTCATGGCGTATGCGTTGTACGCGGTTGCTTGCAGAGGCTATACTCATTTATTCACACTTCAAATTAGTTGACAATATCTACTATAATGCGCAAAACAAATGACAATGTCAACCATTCTCTGAGAAATAATGAGGATGGGGTGTTGGACCTTATTCATACGGTCATGCATCAATACCGTTCCATGCAATACCAGGCTCTGCGCGACGGCCCGCATGACATTACCCATATGGAAGGCAAGGTATTGGGCTTTTTTGGTCGTCACCCCGGTGCTACCCAGAGTGACCTGGCCAAGCACAGTGGCCGCGACAAGGCGCAACTGGCGAGGCTGATCAAAGGCTTGCGTGACCGTGGCTTGCTCGATGCAGTAGCCGATGAAAGCGACAAGCGCAATGTGCGGCTGACGCTGACTTCGGACGGGCAAAGCGTGTTGACCGTCTTGCGTCAGCAAGCCAAACGCTTAAATACCCTGGCTTTGCAGGAAATGGATAGTCACGAGCAAGAACAATTGCTGCAGCTCTTGCAAAGAGTGAAAGTCAATCTGGATGCTGGGTCATAAAGAATTTTTTCGCTAAAAAGAATTGTCAGATCATGAGTAAATACTGGAGTGATGTTGTCCACAAGCTGAGTCCTTATACCCCCGGTGAGCAACCCAAGATTGCCAAACTCATCAAGCTCAATACCAATGAAAACCCTTACCCGCCTTCACCCTGTGTACTGACGGCAATACAGCAAGCCACCAACGGCGATTTGCGCCTCTACCCTGATCCCGGCTCGGATCACTTGCGCAAAGTCATCGCCCAGTATCATGGCTTGCAGGCAGACCAGATTTTTGTTGGTAATAGCTCTGACGAAGTGCTGGCCCACGTATTCCAGGCTCTGCTTAAACATCAGCGGCCCTTGCTCTTCCCTGACATCAGTTACAGCTTTTATCCTGTGTATTGCGGCCTGTATGAAATAGCTCACCGCAGCGTGCCGCTAGATGCAGAATTTCAACTGAATGTGGAAGACTATCTGCAAGAAAATGGCGGGATCATTTTTGCCAATCCTAATGCGCCTACTGGCTGCAATGTCACACTGGAAAAAATTGAATTCCTGCTGCAACAGAACTGCGATACGGTAGTCGTCATTGATGAGGCCTATGTGGATTTTGGCGGTGATACGGCAATAGCATTGATAGACCGCTATCCCAATTTGCTGGTTGTTCACACCCTGTCAAAGTCACGTTCACTGGCTGGTTTGCGGGTAGGTTTTGCAGCAGGCCATGCAGAGTTGATTGCGGGTTTGAACCGCGTCAAAAACAGCTTCAATGCTTACCCGCTGGACAGGCTGGCAGTGGCTGGCGCGATTGCCGCATTTGAAGATCAGGATTATTTTTTGCAAACCTGCCAGGCAGTGATGGCGACACGCGAAAGACTGGCAACAGATATGCGTGAGCTGGGTTTTGAAGTCTTGCCGTCAGCCACCAATTTCATCTTCGCCCGTCACCCTCGTTTTGCGGCAGAAGAAATCGCCCTGGGTTTGCGAGAGTCCGGCATCATCGTGCGCCATTTCAAACTGCCGCGCATCAGTGAATTCTTGCGGATTTCAATAGGTACGGATGAGGAGTGTACAGCGCTCGTATCAGCCTTGAAGTTGTTGGTGCAAGCAGCTTAAGCAATACCTACTCAGGCCACCTGGATAACACCAGCTCTTCTATATTATTCGGGTCATTCATTTTCTTTTTCGCCTCTGCCCAGTCGGCAGGGGAAGGTACGGGTTTTTTGGTATGCACGGCAGTGTCTATCGCCATCTTCATGCCAAATACCAGGATGCCGCTTTCTACATTGACAGGCTGGATTTTTTTGACGATTTCATAAATCTGGTTGTCGTAATATTCATGCACGGCGGGTGCCATGTCCAGCCAGCAGGTGACCTCGCCATCCGAGCGTATCGCCACCACCAGATAACCCGCACTTTCCGGCATTTTGACTTTTTTCAAAGCCCGGTAAATCTGCGTTTGCAATGTCCGCGTATAGCGGCCAAAGGTATCGATATTAATGCCTTTTTTTTCCAGCTCGGCTTGCGACTGAAAAAAATAGATAGAATCAAAACGCGTTTCTGCTGCCTGCGTCAGGCTAGAAAAACACAGCAATAATGTCGCCAGCAGCAGTTTCATCATGATCTCACTTGTTGACGAAGACACCGGCCGTGCGGTTTTTTTGTACATTATCCCAGGGGAAGACCTTGCCATTCATGGCGACATGCACACCAGGTGGCAAGAGTTGCGCTGCGCTACAGGCAAAACCCAGATTGAAGAAAGCGTCGGAATTGGCGATTTCATAAGGGATCATTGCACCTGTGAAGACGATGGTCTTACCCAGATTTGCCGCGCCCAGTACTTCTGCTGTTTCACGCATGGTGTCGGTACCGTGGATGATGACGATGGCATTTTCAGCCGATTGCTGGCAAGCCTGCAAGACGGTATTGCGGTGGCTGTCGTTCATGTCCAGTGAGTCTACCAGCATGCAGACTTCCAGCTCTACCGGTATCGTCAAACGCGCACGTTTCAACACTTCAGGCAGGTGGCTGTCAGCAAAGCTGAGCTTGCCAGCCAGTTCATCATAATGTTTATCAAAAGTGCCGCCAGTGGCGATGATACGCAAAGTCATGGTTTTGTCTCAACAGGATGGGAATAAATTTTTAGATTGGACACATTGTAACGCGCTAAGGGGGCCAGTGAAAACTGCTACACTAAGCTGTTGCATTTCATTGCATGCAGCATATTGATACATTCCTGATACACCACCAATATATGAAACCGATCGCCCCCGGAACCGTTATTTTTCACCGCCATCGTGGCTATGGCGTACTGACAGCCGTGAACTTGCTGAGCGGCTGGGTGGCGGCGCGATTTGGGGATGAAAAACGTACCCTGGATTTGAACTTGTCCACAGATGAAGTCCAGCATGCCGATGGCGAGCCCATACTGTTTCGCCGTTCACCACCAGAGCGCATGCCGCATGCGCGTTTGATGGCCATGGTCAGGGACTTGCATGCCGCAGGTTATCAAAAACTGTATCTGTATAGCTGGCCCAAGCCGTCTGGCCTGCACTGGCGCTGGCAGTTATTCACAGGCCCGCGCAACTGGATGCAAAGACCCTGGCGTGAAGGCTGGTATGGATCAGGTGCCGATTACAACTTCAACCCTGTCATGGGCTGGGGCGATGCACCCGGTGCCAGTACGGCTGAACTGATAGAGGCCCTGGCCCGTTTTGACCCCGCTGGTCTGGCCAATGCTCTGGGCCAGGATGAAGACCATACGGCCTGGTTTGCCGCGGTGTGTGATGCCCTGCTGCCGAATTATGCGTATAGCCTTGGGGCGGATACGCCAGAGCAGCCGCTGCCGCTGCACCTGCCAGTGATTGCCGTGCGCCAGCGCCTGCCAGACTGGCAAGGTGAAGGCCTGGCCTATCCACCCGGCTGGGAAAAAACCTGGAGCACCGACAGCCTGCAACGCCGCCAGCAACAGCGTGCCGTGGTCAGGCATGATGTCATCCCTGCAAGCTGGAGTTTGCCGCTGGAATTTTGAGTTTGAACGGTTAGCTCAGCCTATTTTTTTTGACAGGTGGTGACAACTCAAGTCGAAACCATTGTTCAGGTACAGCCTGTGTGCATCATGCCTTTGAAAGCCGGTATCGAGGTGCAATTCATTGCAATTCAGAATCTTTGCCTGCTGTTTTACCCATTCCATCAGCGCCGACCCCAAACCTGCATTTTTCTTTTGCGGGTGGGTAATCAAATCATCCAGATAGAGTATCTTGCCCCAGGCCAGGTAATGCTGCACGCGATAACCGGCGGCAGCGACTGCCTCTCCATCCATATAGATGCAGGCGATGGTATACCCTTCAGCGACCTGGGTTTGCACACGGCTGATGAATTCTTCCTCATCCAGGTGGGGCCGCAAGTAGCTGAATACGGCGAAGCACTGACGTATATTTTCTACATGGCTGGTATCAACTATGCGCACTTCGTACTTCATTTCCATCTTATTTCCATCCTTATTTCAGGAACCCAGCGATTCCCATAGGTTGTCCCAGTCGTTAGGCTGGAAAGTGCCTTCCCGTTTCAAGACCAGCTGGCCCTTGGGGTTGATCACAAAATGGGTGGGCTGGTTGACGATAGTGCCAAAATTATCCTTATAGCCTGGCGTATTGCGCCAGATGATAGGAAAGCGTTGCTCGACTGGCACTGCCAGATTAATCAGTTGCACATAAGAATCAAAATCTTTCTTTTCGGCGTCAATATTAATCGCCAGCAAGACAAAATTGCGCTTCACATTGCGATTATAAAAATCGCGCATGAGCTTCAAGTCACGCGCGCAGAGATTGCAACCCGCCGTAAAAAAACTCACCAGCAGGGTCTTGCCTGCATAATCACTGAGAGCAATTTTCTTGCCATTTAGTTCAGCCCCTTGAAAACTCATTTGCTGAGTATCTTTGTTTGCCTGGGCCGCTGCAGAGAAACTGGCAATCGCCAGCACAGTAGCAGTAATGGCACTGAGTAATTTTGCTTTTTTCACGATGGGGACTTTCTATAAATGGATGTATTTATGTATGAATCATACGACAGATATAAATTGGTCGGTATCGCCAGCAATAAGCTTACGGATATTTAACTCAAGATGCGCAATGTGAGTAGAATCCAGCTTGTGCTGTTGCAGACTTGCAGCGCTATGTTGCCAGATCATTCCACCTGGGGATTTCTAAACGTATACTCAAAATACGCAAACACCTCACGTGTCAGCGAATACGCATCCCGTATTTCGTAGTCAGTAGAATGCACATGCCCTACCGGCTCGACGCCATATTTCTTCATCGCCAGCTGAAACCGTGCGATATGGAAAAACTGACTGGCCAGCATGCTGGATTTCCAGTTTTTTTCCCTCATCAAGGCTGCCGCCGCTTTTGCCGTGGCAAAAGTATTGATACCCTGATTGTCGGTATACACAGCCGTCGCCGGTACGCCTCGCTCAACCAGGTAGTTTTTCATGACTTCCGCTTCGTCATGGCCTTCCACACCAGTGCCACCACTGACCAGGATAGCCTTGCACTTTTGTGCCACATACAAACGCAAAGCAGCATTCAGGCGGCCACGCAAACGGTCGGATGGCTTGCCATCAGGATTGACGGTATTGCCTGGCACGATGACCAGATCAGCAGCCACGACCTGGTCGCGCAAACCCAGGGTAGAAATGGCCGCCGCCATGAACAGCAGGCAGATCAACAGCGCCAGGCTGAACTGTTTTATTTTTTTTTGCAGTGTAAAGGGCATGGAAGCATGGCGAATAATGGATAGGAACCCGCATGCTAAGCCTTTTCAGGAATGAATGCAAAATCAAGCTGAAGTGCTTCAAGCCTGCAACACGGCACGCCGGTTAATCTGCCAGGATCTGGCCCATTGGTTGAAGACGTCGGCAGGCATGGGTTTGCAGAAATAATAGCCTTGCCCTATGTCACAACCCATTTCCTGCAATTGTTGCTCGGTCCTGGCGCTCTCTATGCCTTCCGCCACGACCTTCAGGTTGAGGTTATGCGCCAGTTGTATGGCAGACTGCACGATGGCGCGGCAATTGGCATCGGTCGCCATGGTACGCATGAAACTCTGATCTATTTTGAGTTCATCTATCTTCAGATTTTTCAGATAAGACAGCGAGGAGTGGCCCGCACCGAAATCATCGATGGACAGGCAGAACCCCAGCTTATGCAAGCTTTGTATGGTTTCCATGGCAGTTGCCGTCTCGTCGGCAAGGCACGCCTCGTTCAGTTCGAGCACCACATATTCGGCGGGCAAATTGAATTCCTTGAGCATGCCGTGCAAATCATCAACAAGTTGTCTATCTAATATGCATCTGGCCGAAAGGTTAATCGAAACGCGAAGATTCAGTCCCTCGGCACGCCATCTGGCAAGTTGCCCAAAAGCTTCGCGCATGACCCAAAGGGTAAGCGGTTTGATGAGGCCGGACTTTTCGGCAATCGGGATGAATTCTGCAGGAGCGATAGGGCCGGACACCGGGTCTATCCACCTGGCCAGGGCTTCGGCACCGATGACCGCGCCGCTTTTCAAGTCGATCAGGCCCTGATAATGCAGGCTGAGCCCGCCTTTTTGCAGAGCTTCATGCAATTGCACGAAGAGCTGTTGCTTGCGGTTGAATTGCTGTTCCTGTCTTTCATCAAAGAAAACCAGACTTTGATTGGCAAACTGCGCCTGCAACATGGCTTGAGCCGCTTTGTGTAGCAGGGTTTCGGCCTCCTGACCATGTCTGGGATAACTGGCGATGCCTATCGTATGATCGATATGGATGGCATAGTCATTGATTTTATACTCGAGACGGAAAGCCAGGATTTCCTTGATGATGTCGGTGGCCGAGATATCTTCTGAATGCTTGCGGTAGATACATACAAATTCATCGCGCCTTATGCGTGCAAAGATGCCACGCGAACCTACTGCTGCCGTCATGGTGGCGGCAATATTGCGTATCAGTTTGTCGCTGGCATCTGCGCCAATGATGGTGCTGGTTTCAAACGTTTTTTTGAGACGTATATGAGCTACCAGCAAGGTGTGCCCGCGCTCTTGGGCCAGGCTGATTTCGCGGTTGAGTATATCCAGCAGGCGCAAGCGATTGGGCAAGCCGGTTGCGCCATCGTGATAAGCAGCCTGTTCCAGTCTCGCCAGATAGTCGCGGTTCTTGGCTTGTACCCCTTGTTCACTGACATACAGCTTTTCTTTCAGCTGGCTGTGGCTGAAATTGTAGGCCAGGGCGATACCGCCATACAGCAACATGGCCACGCTTGCCTGCACCATGAATTTTTCATCATAAACATGGGAAAAAGGAAATTCACTGCCTGCCCAGATGCAGAGCAACATGGACAGCAACCACAATAAACTCCATCGCGCACCCTGGCGCTGGCCTTTGAGCCATAAGGCCAGGAAGGGGAAGGCATAAATCCATAAGACCCCACTGCCTGCAATGCCGCCCAGCAAGACCAGAGTGATGTTCGCGCCTAATGCAAGCAGCAAGAGCAAGGACTCGGCCATGGTCAGCAGCTTGTCCTGGCTGGATAGAAAAAATGCTGCAACTAGTACCAGCACGGCAGCCAATGCCACGATCAGGCCAGACAATGGATAGCCAGATTGCAGGAAATTTGCCAGGCCCAGTAACAAGGCACAGGGCAATGCCACATAAATCATGTGCCGCACATGGGGCTTACGTTCACTGACACTCAACTCATGTCCAGCCAGCATGCCCAACATACCTTTCAGCAATCCAGAATTCAGCATCTGTAGTCTCATCGCAAGGCTCTCCTCTGCAATCAATACGGTGAGTATTGACGCAGCTTCAGGTTGATAGAGGCAATGCCAGTTTCAGGAAATATTGGTGGGTGGCAAGTACTGGCAAATATCCTGCTTCAAGAAAATCTGCCATTCGCACGAATTAGCCCCTGCGTGCTGGCTGTGATGCTAAAGTTTAGTGCATTTTTTACAAAATTAAAGTATTTGCAATGTTATTTATGAAATATTTTTCACCTGTTGGGAAATGCCCTCATCTCCATGAATGAAATGAGGTCTGCTTGCTTGCTGCGCAGGCCTAAGTCATCTGCAAAATGTTTTGTGGATTGCCATTGGCAAAATCGACGATATTCTGGAAAGCTATGCGGAAATATAGTTCATAGCTACTTTGTTCGACATAACCCAGATGTGGGGTAGCAAGCACATTTTCCCTGTGCAGCAAAGGATGATCCTTGGCTACAGGCTCACTCTCGAAAACATCGATCGCAGCAAAACCGGGGCTACCGGCATCCAGGGCTGCTTCCAGCGCGCCTGTTTGCACCAGTTCAGCACGACTGGTATTGACGAACAAGGCATCCGGTTTCATGAATGCCAGATCAGCCTGGCTGACGATGCCGCGGGTGGCATCATTGAGGCGCAAGTGCATGCTGATGATGTCGCACTCAGAAAAAAAGGCTTCTTTGGATGTTGCAACCAGCAAGCCATCAGCGGCTGCCAGTGCACGGCTGGGTTCACGTCCCCAGACCATGACCTGCATGCCAAAAGCCTGAGCATAGCCAGCGATCAGCTTGCCTATCTTGCCATAACCCCAGATACCCAGCGTGCGATGCTTCAAAACCCGGCCCAGCTGATTGTGGGCGGGGAGTAGCGAAGACGTTTGCCAGACACCATCCTGCAAGAGTTGCGCATAGCTGGTCAGCTTGCGTGAAGCTGCCATGATCAGGGTCCAGGTCAGTTCGGCAGGCGCAGTCGGGTCCCCTGTGCCTTCGGCGATGGCGATACCCAGTTCATGGGCGGCGGGGATGTCGATATTGCCCGCGACCTTACCTGTCTGCGAAATGAGTTTTAGATTCGGCAGCTTTTGCATGAGTGCACGGCTCAGGCGGGTACGTTCGCGTATCAGCACCACGGCATCAAACGGCTGCAGGCGTATCGCCAGTTGACCAATACCTACGGCAGTATTATTGAAGACTTTAACTTCATGATCCTTCAATAAATCAAAGCAGGAGAGTTGCCTGACTACATCTTGATAGTCATCAAGTATGGCTATTTTCATGGTTCATCCTTATTCATTCTTTAAAATCGGGAAAAATCTTTTTCTCTGCTTATATTCAAGCCTGGGTTGAAAAATCTTCACTTTCACAAAACGTGAAACAATGATAATGAAACTGAGGCAAAATTCGCTTCCGGCCAGACTCGCGTGTACAATGTCCGCCTACGTAGCTTTTAGATTCTTCCGCCCCGCGCCATCCTGCCGGGCGCAAGCCAGGAGTCAAGACACCCTCTTGTCTTCGTATTATCCGACAGAACCGCCGCTATGGTGTTCGCCTTGCTTGAGCGCTCCTGCGATCGCATCGCCACAATCTAACGACGATCCTGCCGTGCCGCTACACCGGTTTTTTTATTGAAATGGCATTGGAGGTAGTATCGTGAATCAACCCATCATGAAAGGTGTGGCTGCATTAAACGCACCCGCTTACGTGAAACATCAGAAATTGATCAACTGGATCGCCGAAATGGCGGCCCTGACCAAACCTGACAATATCTATTGGTGTGACGGCTCGCAAGACGAGTATGACCGCCTGTGCGCCCAAATGGTTGCCGCTGGCACCATGAAGAAGCTGAATGAAGCCAAGCGCCCCAATAGTTATCTGGCCTGCTCCGACCCATCGGACGTAGCCCGTGTCGAAGACCGCACCTATATCTGTTCAGCCAACAAGGAAGATGCAGGCCCGACCAATAACTGGATGGCGCCGGCAGAAATGCGCGCCACCCTGAACCCGCTGTTTGATGGCTGCATGCGTGGCCGCACCATGTATGTCGTGCCTTTCTCCATGGGCCCGCTGGGTTCACCCATCGCCCATATAGGCGTGGAATTGTCTGATTCCCCTTACGTTGCCGTCAACATGCGCATCATGACGCGCATGGGTCAGGCTGTGTATGACGTACTGGGTAGCGATGGTGATTTTGTCCCTTGCGTACATACAGTAGGCGCACCTTTGACAGACGGCCAGGCGGATGTTGCGTGGCCATGCAACAGCACCAAATACATCGTCCATTATCCTGAGACCCGCGAAATCTGGTCTTTTGGCTCCGGTTACGGCGGCAATGCGCTACTGGGCAAAAAATGCTTTGCACTGCGTATCGCCTCCACCATGGGCCGCGATCAGGGCTGGCTGGCAGAACATATGCTGATCCTGGGTGTAGAGTCACCAGAAGGTAAAAAGCATTATGTGGCAGCGGCTTTCCCGTCTGCCTGCGGCAAAACCAATTTTGCCATGCTGATTCCCGCCATCAAGGGCTGGAAAGTCACCACGATTGGTGACGACATTGCCTGGATCAAACCTGGCAAGGATGGCCGTTTGTATGCGATCAACCCGGAAGCCGGTTATTTTGGCGTGGCACCAGGCACCAACACTGCCACCAATTCTAACTGCATGGCGTCCCTGACTGCCAACACCATCTTCACCAATGTCGGCCTGACCGATGATGGCGATGTTTGGTGGGAAGGCATGAGCAAAGAAGCGCCGGCGCACCTGATCGACTGGCAAGGCAAGGACTGGACACCAGAAATCGCCAAGGAAAGCGGCCGCAAAGCCGCCCATCCAAATGCGCGTTTCACTGTTGCAGCAACCCAAAACCCTGTCATTGATGCAGCCTGGGATGACCCGGCTGGCGTGCCTATCTCGGCCTTTATCTTTGGTGGCCGCCGTTCAACGACCGTGCCACTGGTGACAGAAGCCCGTAACTGGGTAGAAGGCGTCTACATGGCTGCGACCATGGGTTCTGAAACCACGGCTGCTGCCGTTGGTCAGCAAGGCGTGGTACGCCGTGATCCTTTCGCCATGTTGCCTTTCATGGGCTACAACATGAGTGACTATTTCCAGCACTGGCTGGACATGGGCAAGAAGATAGAAGCTGCTGGCGCGACTCAACCAGCAATCTTCTGCGTCAACTGGTTCCGTACGGATGAAAACGGCAAGTTTGTCTGGCCTGGCTTTGGCGATAACATGCGCGTCTTGAAATGGATGCTTGAGCGTATCGAAGGTAAAGCTCATGGTGTGGAAAACATCTTTGGTGTCACGCCTACCTTTGCCGACCTGAACTGGGAAGGTTTGAACTTCACGCAAGCGCAGTTCGATACCATCACTTCCATCGACAAAGCCGCCTGGGATGCAGAATTGAAACTGCATGCCGAGCTGTTTGAAAAACTGGCCTATCACTTGCCTGCCGATCTGGAAGCGACCCGCGTTGCCCTGGAAAAACGCCTGGCAGCCTGAGTTTCAAGCTTCAGGGATTAACAATAACGCGACTACGGTCGCGTTATTGTTTTTTAGATAAGCTGGAAAAGCATGCAGAACGGGTGTATAAATAGTGATTGCATCCATCATTCCGTGATGGTCCATATTCCGGGAACCCCATGCGATTATCCACATCATGGCTGTTGCTGCTTTTACTCACTGGCAGCATCCTGCTCTTGCCGGTTCAGGTGCAGGGGCAGACACAGAATCGCGAAGAACGCAGGCTGGATATTTCGCTGTCTGATATTAATCGTCCAAGTACCCTAATGGCTCAAAAAGTCTTGAGCAAGGCGTATGAACAACTGGGTATCAAGCTCAATTTCATTGCCACGCCTGCGGCGCGGGCCATCAACATGTGGAATGCTGGCAGGCTGGACGCGGTTTCTGCCAAGGTCATCGATACCGGCTTGCCGGATTCCATCAAAATAGACATTCCCATCGTCTATGAAGAAGCGGTGGTGTTTGCCGTGAAAAAGAATGTTAGCGTGGATGGCTTTGACAGCCTGAAACCCTATGTGGTCGGTTATGTCAGCGGGATTATCTATCTCGAAGACAGGCTCAGGAATGTAACGCAAAAAGAAACTGCTCCCAACCTGGAATCCCTGTTCAGAAAACTTGATGCCGGGCGCACAGATGTTGCCGTCGACTCACGTTTCAGCTTTTGCCTGGTGCGCAAGCTGGGCTTGAACCGCATACATATACTCGAGCCATCGCTGGAAAAAAGGCTGGGCTACCATTTCCTGCATACCAGACACCAGCAACTTGCGCCTGCTCTGGAGTTGGTATTACGCAATATGGAAAAAGACGGCAGTATCAAAAAGATACAGGAAGACGTCATGCAAGAGTATATGGAGCAATGCACAGAACTTTCTGACGCCAGAAACAAAAAAGCCGCAGGTTAGCTGCGGCTTTTTTTGTCTACTGCTACTGTTGATCAGAGATGCTGATCAGCGATGCACTGGCAACAAGCTGGGTTTGCGCCTCAGACCGCTTCTGGCAGTCGCCTGCTCGGATACTTGCATGATGGCACTGGCGCCCAGCGCATGGTCAGTGGCTACAGGTTTGCTCAGTCGACGAGACAGTTTATTGATCAGTGGTTTGCTGATATAGGCTGCTGGAAAAGCAATTGGCCATACCGTCAGCCAGGCTTCCATCCACGCACCCACAAAATCATGGCCCCAACCCATCCACATCAGGCGCAAGACAGCGGTCGCTACCAAACTGACCAAACCTGTCGTCAATATGGTGGGCAACATCGACGCCAGACTCTTGGAGCCAGCCACCACACGGGGCTGACGCAGGTTTTGCCCTGCTACAGGGAGCGAAACCGGACCAGATGCCAGCGTATATACAGAAGACTGTTGCATAACGACAATAAATTAATTCAAGGCTATACTGAAATGCAAAACTGCGGATGCATTCAGCAATAAATGTGTGAGACTAAAAAACTTAACCGCGTGAAGCCAGAGCGCGCAATTCAGCGGCCATGTTTGGCGATGTGCCATCCAGGTCGTTGGCGATGCGGCGGATTGTCAGCATGTTGCGCAAGTTACGTGTCGCGGTTTTTTCTTCGCGGGATTTTTTTGGGTTAATCACCAGCAAAGCAGCGCGCAACATACCCAGCAACATAGGCTTGAACACGATCAACATGGTTGCCAGAATACCCAGGCCCAGCAAAGGACGGGCAGCAACGGCGAAAGCACTGATAGCGATTTGAGAAACTGGCAGGGCGCTGGCTGCAGGGAAGGCGATATTTAGGAAAGTCATGATTTAATCCACTCTTTAAACTCTTTGTAATGCCGTCATAATATTGCAGTGCATCATATAATTCTAATTTTGATTTACCATATCAATTATGCTGTTCATGAATAATTGTCAGTAAATATTGGTAATTTCCTAACTGGAGCAAATAACGTGAATTTTCTGACATTGGATTTGAATCTCCTGCGCGTCTTTGATGCCGTTATGATTGAGCAGAATCTGACTCGTGCGGCAGACAAGTTGGCCATGACTCAGCCAGCCGTCTCCAATGCCTTGAAACGCCTGCGTCATTCACTGGGGGATGAGTTACTGATACGCACAGCCTATGGCGTCAAGCCCACGCCGCGCGCTGAAATTCTGTGGCCAGCGATACGCCAGGCTCTGTCTGCCCTCGAAAGTGCAATTGCCCCTACCAGCTTCGACGTGTCGCAGGCACAAACGACCTTCAGGATGGCGATGTCGGACGCTACCGCCGCCTTGTGGATGCCAACTCTGGTGAATGTCCTGGAAAAAGAAGCCCCCCGCGTGAATGTGCGCATGGTGCCGCTGACCACACGTGAACCGCGCCCCATGCTCATGCGTGGTGATATCGATATCGCTATTGGCTTCTTTCCCGGTGTCGTTGCTCAGCTTACGGGTGGACAAGGAGCGGCGAATAGCGCCATCCGCCATGAGCGGCTGTATTCCGGCCATTATGTATGTGTCATGCGCCAGGGGCATCCGCTGGCAAATAAAGACCTGACACTCGATGAATATTGCAACGCCAGGCATTTGCTGGTGAGTTTTTCTGGCCGTGCCCACGGCCTGGTTGACGAAGCCCTCAGTCAGATGGGGCGGGAAAGACGTATCGTCTTGACAGTCAATCAATTCTTTACCAGCGGCCGCGTGGTATCCAATTCAGATTTGTTGACGGTGTTGCCGCGTCACCTGGTTTCTGCTACTGGCATGACGGAAGCGCTGGTCTGGAAAGAATTACCCTTCGCCATGCCTGACGTACATGTAGACATGCTGTGGCATGAGCGCGATAGTCGCAACCCTGCTCATCAATGGATACGCCGTAACCTGGTGGATATGACGCACTCAAATCTAATTACAGAACTGGAACATGAGGTAAAACTCGATACCTGAAGGCATGAAAAAATCTGGTCATGCCCAGCATGGCTGGAAAACAACGATGTTGGATAAAGACAAGTCTTTCTGCTATTGCTGCACCAGCAAAAACTTGTTAGGCTAAAAGCAGGATGTTGACGGCTTTATTTACTCTCCCATTTCGGTATGGCGGCCAAGCATGATATTTTCACCCTAATATGACCGAAATCCACGCTTCTTGCTTGCGCTTCTTATTCTTGTTTGCATTCTGCCTGGGCATGTGCAACATGGGTGCGCATGCAGCCACAGTCAAACTGGATGGTGGCCAGCAAGAAGTGTCGTTGCGCTCGGCCTGGCAGGTTTATGAAGACAAAACCGCGCAATTGAAGATTGCCGATATCACCCATCCTGGGCATGCTCCACGGTTCCAGCCTCTGCAGGGCAATCTCAGCGCCTCCTTTTCGTCTTCCGTATTCTGGCTCAAGCTGGATGTACAGCGCAGCCAGCTTACTCAGAACAAGCAATGGTTGCTGGAACTTTCTCCCGTCATCCTTGACGATATCCGGCTCTACCATGTTGCCGCAGATGGCAGCATGACGACGCACCGTGCCGGTGACCGGCTGCCTTATTCCAGTAGAGAAATCCGGTACCGCTACCCGCTCTTCATGCTGGATTTGCCCGATACCGAAGTTCATCACCTATACCTGCGCATACAAAGCAGCAGCGCCTTGTTTCTGCAGGCCAGCCTGTGGGAGCCATTTGCCTTTGTAGAGCATGCCAATCAGGTCTCGAATTTCATGGGCATCTACTACGGCATCATGCTGGCCATGATCATCTACAACCTGTTGCTGGCGGTCACCTACCGGGATGTTGCGCTACGTTACTATCTGTTGCTGTCTTGCGTTTCCCTGTTGGCTGGCATGAGCCTGAACGGTCATGTAGGCCTGTATCTCGCCCCCGACTGGCCAGAGCTGGTGGATGCCTTGCCAGGTATTTTGTCGCCGCTGGTCATCATGAGCACATCGATGTTCATTGCCAGCTTCTTGCGCCTTCATGAAAAAATGCCGCGCATCTATCGCCTGTTTGTGTTGGCACAGATAATCTGTGTCTGTGCCGCACTCGCGGTGTTGGCGGGCTATTACCAGCTGGTTGCCCCTCTCATGCAATTGACAGGTTTTGCTCTGATACTGGTGATCTTGCCAGTTTGCCTTATCGTCGGCTTACGCGGTTACAAGCCTGGCTATATAGTCTTGCTGGCATCAGCCACCTGGATCACCGGACTCTCGCTGGTGACCCTGCGCAATCTGGGTGTGCTGGAGCCAGGTTGGGCAACAGAATACGGCTTCCAGATAGGTTCTGCCGTGGAAGCCATCTTGCTGGCACTGGCCCAGGCCTACCACATTAGCCTGATGAAGAAAGAACATGCCCAGACCCAGGCCAAACTGCTGGAAATTTCACAGCGCACAGAACAAGAACTTGATGCCAAAGTCAGACAGCGCACCACTGAACTGGCTGATGCGGTGGCACGCCTGCAAAAACTGGACAAGGACAAGAATGATTTCCTCGGCATAGCTGCCCATGATTTGAAAAATCCCCTCACCAGCATCATAGGCATGAGCGACTTGCTGCGCAAATTACAGCAAAGCATGCCGGAGTCGCAACGTCAGCATTATCTCGAACGCATCAGCAACAGCGGCCAGCGCATGATGCGCATTATCAGCAATTTGCTGGATGTGAATGCACTGGAAACTGGCCACCTGCATTTGCAAATGCAGAGCCTGGATGTGAGCAAAATCTTGCAAGACGTGGCCCAGCAATACACCGAGATGCTGAAAGCCAAAGACTTGCAAGTCATCATGGATATACAGGACAGTGTCATGGTCAGGGCTGACTTTGACGCCTGTGTGCAGATTATCGATAACCTGCTGTCGAATGCCGTCAAGTATTCACCACTTGGCAAGCGCATCTGGCTCAGTGTCAGCAACACCCCGGAGTTTGGTGTGTTCCAGGTCAGGGATGAAGGGCCAGGTTTATCCGCAGAAGACCAGCAGCATTTGTTTGAAAAATTCAGCAAACTGTCCAGTCTGCCGACGGCTGGCGAACATTCCAGCGGCCTGGGTTTGTCTATCGTCAAGAAACTCAGCGAAGCCTGTGGCGGTAAAGTCCATTGCGAAAGCGTCGTAGGTGAGGGTTGCAGCTTCATGGTCGAATTGCCGCTGGCGGCATAAACCAAACGCCATGGCACGAATGGCTTACAATCACAGACATTCTAGGCACTTCACTATCATCAAACATGTTTACAGGCATAGTACAGGGCATCGCCCGCATCGCAACACTCAATGACAAGACCGGCTTGCGCACGTATCAACTCGAATTTCCGAATGGTTTTTGCAAAGACCTGGAGATTGGTGCCAGTGTCGCTGTCGACGGCGTCTGCCTGACCGTCACAGCCCTGCATGGCGACAACGCAGCAGAATTCGATGTCATGCAACAAAGCCTGGCGATTACCACCCTCGGCGATTATGTCCAGGATGGCCGCGTCAATGTAGAACGCGCCGCCAAAGATGGGGCCGAGATCGGCGGCCACCCCTTGTCAGGCCATATCGACTTCAAGGCCCACATCGCCCAGATACGCGAACTGGAAAACAATTACGTGATACGCATCGCCGTACCTCCTGAATGGATGCGGTATATTTTCGCCAAAGGCTATATCGCCATCAATGGGGCCAGTCTGACGATTGCCGAAGTCAACCGCCAGGAAAGCTGGTTTGAAGTCTGGCTGATCCCTGAAACATTGCGCATGACCGTCTTTGCAGAGAAAACAACCGGCGCCAGCCTGAATATAGAAATCGAACGAACCACCCAGGTTGTGGTCGATACTGTACGCAATATGCTGACAGAAACCCTGGGGCCACTCATGCCAGCACTGGAAAGCCTGCTGGCACAGCAAGGCAAGGACCTGGGGCAAATCTTACAAGCTCAGGTGCCGCCACCCAAATAAGCTTGATCTGCAATGTTGCTTCAGCCCAGACATCACAAAGGATAGCCATGCACAATGCAGCAACAGAGCAAGCCGGCGCAGCAGCGGCCATACGGAACAATATCCAGTTATGGCAGGATGCCACGGCTGCCGGGGATGTGGACAAGTTGCTCGACTTGATGGATGAAGAAGTGGTGTTTCTGGTGGCAGGCCATCCACCCATGAAGGGGCGTGAACAATTTGCCCAAAACCTGCGCAACATATTGCAAACGCATAGCATTGCTTCTCAATCCGATATACAGGAAATTATCGTGCAGGCCGATCTTGCCTATAGCTGGTCTTACCTGCAAGTCGAGATCATTCCGAAACTGGCAGGCCAGTACATGCAGCGTGCAGGCAATGTCCTGAGTATCTGGCGCTTGCAGGAGGATGGCAAATGGCGTATCTGCCGCGATGCCAATCTGCTGACGCTGGAAACGCAGCCTGGAGCCTGAGCATGCGCGTACTTTCCTGCTCATTACTCCACAGCTTGTCCACAGGCTTGTCAACACGCTTATCTACATACTTATGCACCGCTTTTCTAGGCTTATGCACAGCCTTATGTACAAGCTTATCCACAAGTGTCTGGGCACAAAACATCGATGCACCGAATGTCGTCCCCATTACTGCACAGCTGACCAGCTCAGGCCAGCCCACTGCCAAGGCACTGGAAGGCCTGGCAGCGCAAGGCTATGAAGCCGTTATCTACCTGGCACCACCGCATGTCTCTGACGCGATACGGGAAGAAAACCTCATCGTCGGTCGCCAGAACTTGCTTTTTGTGAATATTCCGATAGTTTTCAACAAACCAGTGGTCAGCGACTACGAGAATTTTGCCGCCATCCTGCAGGGCCTGGCAAATAAAAAGGTGCTGGTGCACTGCCAGGTGAATATGCGCGCATCGACCATGGTCTTTTTGTACCGCGTGGTGGTCGGCAAGGAAGATCCTGCCCTTGCCTATGAAGCAGTCAGCAAAGTTTGGACGCCCAGCGGACCCTGGAAGCAACTGATGCTGGACGTGCTGCAAAAGCACAAGATAGCTTTTGACCCTTACTGAGAGTTTGCCAGTAAGCCATGAGGGGAAACCACCATTATCATCCTGATGACACATGGCACATCATCCGCGCTATTCCATATATGCGTGTGTCAAATCGTCCCTTACGCATACTCACACAAATGGATGCTACCGGGCTTGCTTACAGAAAATTTCTTTCCCAGTATCCGATTGTCCAGTGTGAGCCGCTGGATTTTTTCTATGAATGCAAACGTGGGATCATGGCGTTGGACAAACACCTCTTGAGTGACTTGCTATTTACTTCATCCTGGCGTGAGGCAAATTGTGGGGTCTGGCTAGCTTTGCTGGCTCCCCGAGCTGAATATAAAGAATTACTCGAAAAAATATTACCCAATCAATCACTTGCTGAAAGCACCTTAACACTGGCTTTGGCTGCAATAGATGGGCATATCGCACCCGAGCGAAAAACAGAATTTGCTTGTCTGTCGAGTGTACGCAGTATGCTTGATGAAATCCCGGATTTTCCTGCTCCTTTACGCATTGCGCCGACGCCAGAACAAATACCCTTGTATGAGCTTGAACGTGCCCGTATCTGCGACGCCCTGAAAAAAGACCATTTGCAAGAAGCGCTGACGCTGATGCGTAAGGGGCTTTTTGGATATTACAAAAAGGACTATCGGACTTGGCTAAGGGAAGGAGCCGCTCCTTACGCCGCAGGTATAGAGGAAAGAAAACAAGCTGAGTTCAAAGCCAGGTGGAAATTTTGGTAAATCAAAATGCGAAACAGTGTCACCATGAAAATTGATGGTTGCGAAATTTTGAACCACTGCAGCCAAGCTTATAAGCTAAGCCTGTTGCAATTACCCCCACGGAAGAAATCGTAACACCGGAAGATATCGTAACAAGTGAAATTATTGACAATGTCCATGTCATAATCATTGTGCAAAATTTGTGCAATCAGCGCCGATACTTCAGGGAAGCACCATGCAAAGCAAATCGTTCAAAATGGCGATGTTGTTCGCCTTACTCATCGCCATCATAGGCGGCGCATACTGGTACAAAAACAAGAGCCAGGGCACGTCTGACGGGATTGGTGCCCTGGTGGTCAATGATGATCCAAATGCGCCGCTCACCCTGGTCGATGCGGCAGACCGTGGCCTCGATGGTGCGCCTGCACTGGCGCTGACCTTCAGCATCCCGCTCGACAGCGGCAAGACTTATGAAAAGTATTTGCAGGTATTCGAGATGCCACCCTCGGCAGCTGACCTGAAAAAGGCCGAGACCAATAATAATGAGGACAATGGCTATGACGACGATGGCCAACCCAAAAAAGGCAAGGTCAGCACCGTCAGCACCAGCGCAGAAGATACCGACAGCAAGGGTGGCAAGCCAGTAGCCGGTGCCTGGGTGGTCGGTGAAAACCCACGCCTCTTGTACTTCCCGCATATAAAGCCACAGACCCGCTATGTTGTACAAGTGCAGCCCGGCCTGCCTGCCCGCAATGGCAAGACCCTGGGTAGCGAGGCGCGCTATTCCATCGTCTCAGCCCCAGTATCGCCTTCCTACTATTTCGCCAGTAATGGCATGGTCTTGCCTGCCAAGCAAAATGGCGGCTTGCCAGTCGTGACTGTGAATGTGCCGGAAGTGGATGTGCAATTCCTGCGCGTAAAAAATGACCAGTTGCCACGCTTTTTGGACCGCGTCATCAATGGCAAACCCAAGAAAGCCGATGCCGCAAAACCCGAAAGCGACGAGGGCGAAGGCGGGGATGATTACAACTATGACTGGAAACGCAGCAGCTTGAAAGGTGCGGTCCAAGTATACCAGCTTGATGATCTGCGCAATATGTCAGAGAGTGTCTATCTTGGCCGCTTCATGACCGAGCAAAAAGCCAATAAGCGCAGCGTCACCTATATCTCGGTCGAAGACATCAAGGAACTCAAGGATCCAGGCGTGTACGTCGCCGTCATGAGTCAGCCTGGGCGCTTCCGTTATGAATACCAGACCACTTACTTCTATGTGTCCGACCTGGGCCTGCATACCCATTTGTATGACAAGTCAGCCGACGCCTTTGTCAGTTCTTTGACTGATGGCAAAGCCGTCAGTGGTGTCGAAGTTTCCTGGATGGACGAAGCTGGCAAGGTCCTGGCCAAGTCTGACACCAATGGCGATGGTCATGTGACCTTTGCCGAACAACCCAAGACGGCCAAGATTTTGATGGCACGCAAGGGCGAGCAGATTTCTGTGCTGGCATTGAAAGAACCCGCACTGGATTTGTCTGAATACGATATCACTGGCTCGCCATTCAAGGCGACGCGTTTGTTTGCCTATTCTGGCCGCAACTTATACCGTCCCGGCGAACAATTTGATTTGTCGGTCCTCGCTCGTGATGCCGATGGTCGCGCCGTACCTGCCAAGGCCATACAGGCAAAACTGAAACGCCCGGATGGCAAAGACCAATTCACCGCCACCTGGCGACCAGACGAGCGCTTTGGTGGTTACCTCGTCAAACGCATAGAATTACCCGCCGATGCACCTACCGGTTTCTGGACTCTGGAATTGCGTGCAGACCCTGCTGACAAAGTGCCGGGCACAGTATTTCGCTTCGGTGTAGAAGAATTTCTGCCAGAACGCATGAAGCTGGACCTCAGCAGCAAGCTGGCAACACTGGCGGCTGACAGCGACTACAGTGTCGATGTGGTCGGCAGCTACCTGTACGGCGCGCCGGCAGCAGGCAACCGTCTGCTGGGTGTGGCCCAGTTTGAACGCAATAAAAATCCTCTGGCCAAACAATATCCCGGTTTTGAATTTGGTGACGTCACTGAAAACGAAGCCAAGACCCGTACTGAACTCGAAGAAAGCAAGCTGGATGACGAAGGTAAGGCATCCGTCGATGTAGACCTGTCGCCTATCGCCAAGCGCCGTTCACCATTCACCGTACGCACTACCCTGAGCCTGCTGGAAAGCGGTGGCCGCCCTGTCGTGCGCAGCATGGAACGCGTAGTCTGGCCTGCCCCAGTGATGGTCGGCCTGCGCCCCATGTTCACCGGTGAATATGCGCCTGAAGGCAGCCCGGTTGAATTTGAAGTCATCCGTTCGGACAAGGATGGCAAATTGCAGGCGTCGCCAACTTTGCCGGTACGCCTGTTCCGCGAAGACCGCAATTACTACTGGCGCTTTGAAGATCAACGCGGCTGGCAGTCTGGCTTCACTGAAACCGATGAACTGGTAGAAACCAGTGCCGTTGCCGTGCCCGCCAATGGCCGTGGCAAATTGCGTCTGCCGGTGCGCTATGGCCGCTATCGCCTTGAAGTGCTGGACCCGGATACCAAGATGCAGGCCGTGTATCGCTTCTATGTAGGCTGGAGCGCCCGCAGTGATGAAAGCCAGGGCGTGCGTCCTGATAAGGTCGCCATGAAGCTGGATAAGCCCGTGTATAAAGATGGCGACACAGCCCGTCTGACGATCACCCCGCCGCACAAGGGTGAAGCACTGATCACGGTAGAAGGCGACAAGACCCTGTGGGTAAAACGCATGTCTGTCGGCACTGGTGCAACCACGATAGATATCCCACTCAATAAAGACTGGAAACGCCACGACCTGTATGTCTCTGCCGTGGTCCTGCGCCCAGGCAATGAAGGCGATAAAGTGACACCAGCGCGTGCACTGGGTCTGGCACATATCCCGCTGGACAGGGCAGACCGCAAATTTGCCGTGACCATGGAAGCGCCTGTCAAAGTGCTGCCTGACAGCATCGTCAAAGTAAAAATCAAGGTGCCAGAAGCCAAGGGCCAAAAAACCATGGTGACCTTGTCAGCAGTTGATGTAGGTATCCTGAACATTACCAAGTTTGCCTCGCCAGACCCGCATGCCTTCTTCTTTGCCAAATTGCGTTATGGCTCAGACCAGCATGATATCTATGGTCGTCTCATAGAAAAAATGCAGGGCCAGAAAGGTAAACTGAAATTTGGTGGTGACACCACGCCAAAAGCCACCAAGAACTTGCCGAAAAAAGTCAAACTCATCGACATCTTCAGCGGCCCTGTGCAACTCAATGAGCAAGGTGAGGCCGAGATACCATTGGCGATTCCAGACTTCAACGGCACCTTGCGCCTGATGGCCGTGGTGGCAGGTGGTGAGCGCTTTGGTGCCAAGGATGCCGAGATGACAGTCGCAGCACCACTGATTGCGGAACTGGCGACGCCACGCTTCCTGTCTTTTGGTGACACAGCCATTGTCGCACTGGATTTGCATAATCTCTCAGGTGCAGGACAAAGCCTGAAAGTCAGCATCAATGGCGGCGAAGCCCTGAAACTGACAGAAGCTGAACGCAGCCTCAGCCTCAAAGACCAGCAAAAACAAACCCTGCGCTTCCCAATAGAAGCCAAGCCTGTGCCGGGTTTGCATACCATTACCGTCAACATCAGTGGCTCTGGTATCAAGATGGAAAGAAGCTTTGCCCTGACCGTGCAAGCGCCCACGCCACAAACCCAGATCACCAAGCGCTTTACGGTGAAGGCCGGTGAATCGCTGGATATCAAAGAGGCTGACCTGGCGGGCTTGCACAAGGCATCCTTGCTGGCTCACATGGTGGTATCGAACAAAGCTCCTATCGATATCCGTGCTGCCATCCAGGGTTTGCTGACTTATCCCTACGGTTGTGCTGAGCAAACCACCAGTACTGCTTACCCGCATGTATTCGTTGATGAAGAAGCCGCCAAACGCTTTGGACTCAAGCCTTATACACGCGAGCAAAGAGTGGAAATGCTGGACAAGGCCATCGCCCGTCTGGCAACCATGCAGGCACCCAATGGCGGCTTCAGCCTGTGGGGCAATGTGTCCGAGTATGAATACTGGTTATCTGCCTACGTCACTGGCTTTTTGGTGGATGCACGCGAACAGGGCTTTGGTGTGCCAGATGCGATGTATAACAAGGCCCTGGATTACCTCCTGCGCGGTTTGCAGGACGGGGTAGCACGCATGCCCGCCAGTCCAAAATCGGCAGCAGCCACAACTAACGGAACCAACACCAACGTGTGGGAAGAAAACCGTGTGCGTGACAATAGCCATTTCGGTGTACTGGCAGCAGGTGCGTATGTGTTGTCACGCCAGAACAAGGCACCACTGGCAACACTGCGCCAGATGCATGATGCCCGTGGCCACGCACAGTCCGGCCTGGCCCTGATACAACTAGGTATCGCCTTGAAGCAAATGGGTGACAAGGCCCGCAGTGATGTCGCTCTGGCTGAAGGTGTCAAAAAAGGCCGTGACAATGGTTACTGGTGGTATGACTACGGCAGCAACCTGCGCGACGCTGCCCTGTCCTATGCTTTGCTGGACAGGCACCAGATCAAGCTGGATGGTCGCGATAACCTGATCGGCGTCATCGCCAATGAGATGGAGAAACACCGTTACTACAGCACCCAGGAAAAACTCGCCCTGTTTCTGGTAGGCCGTACTTACAGCACGGGTGAAACAGCACCATGGACAGGCACCCTGGCCGCTGCTGGCAAGACCGATGAATTGTCAGCCAAGGCCACGCTGTTCCGTGAATTGCAGGCCAGTGAATTGTCTGCCGGTCTCAAGCTGAGCAATAACAGCAAGGACAATCTGTATGTGGAATTATCCATGAACGGCAATCCGGTCAAGCTGCCACCTGCGAAGAGCGACGTCATAGAACTGAGCCGCAAGATGTATGCTCCAGATGGCTCAGAAATCGGTAACCGTGCCTTGAAGGTAGGCGAGACTATTATCATGCGCATCACAGCCCGCAGCCGCAGCGCCATGGGCACAGGCATGATCGTCGACCGCATTCCGGCTGGTTTGGAAATCGAGAACACGAACATTGTTCAGGGTGAACAAATGGGTGTCGTAACGATAGACAAACTCAACCCCGCCGAAGCCATGCAAAACCCGCACATCAAGCATGTCGAGTTCCGTGATGACAGGTTTGTGGCAGCAGTACGCATGGACTGGAATGTGCTGAACCTGTTCTACCGCGTGCGGGTAGTGACACCGGGTAAATTTGTCATCCCGCCGCTTTATGCGGAAGATATGTACAGGCCGGATTTGTATGGGCAAACGGGTGGGACGGATGTGTTGACTGTGGTGGAGAGTGGGAAGTAGTTGGGACCATACTATGTAGGTTGGGCTGCGCTTCATCAGCCCAACACTCAGCCTCTGAATAAGGTATTCGTTTATCAAAGTCTGACCGAAAACCTCTCACCACAGAGACACAGAGACACAGAGTCACAGAGGAAAAACTGAGCAAGACGTGAGAGTTTTTTTGATGAACTGCAATCGTAAATTCGTCATTCCTGCGCAGGTAGGAATCCACCGGGCTGGCGCACCAGCGGCGTTCTTTGTATGCTTGAGTCGTTATTAAAGCGATTGCCCTTCGTAGATACAAGCCGGGTCTCGGCCCGGCGGCCGAAATACTTTCTTTGCTTCGCCAAAGAAAGTATTCAAAGAAAGGCGACCGCAGACTCGCTCCCTTCGGGAGTACCCGTTTATGTGCTGCAAAAAATGGGAAGTGTCCGAAACTCGCTACGCTCAAACAACGGACACTTCTTTTTCCATTTTCTGCAGCACACAAACGGCTTCGTCCCGAGCGGACTAAAGTCAAAAACAGAGTCAACAGCAACACCAAAAACAAGATCAATTTGACCAACATCCACATTGCTCCACTTGTCGTTTATTTGATTTCTCCGTATCCGAGATTAATAAGAAAATTTCCACCGAATGACGCTCAATCTCAAGAAGTACACCAACTTCACTTCCCTGCGTAAAGTCCTGCTCACTCATAAAAAGAAATGCGCAGCAATCATCATCGTCGCTCTGACTTTCATCATCGCCGACCTTTGTTTCCCCCTGCCCAAACCTGGTCGCGATTCCCCCTATGCCATGGTAGTCCTGGCCCGCGACGGCACGCCTTTACGCGCCTTCCCTGACAAGGACCACATCTGGCGTCACGCCATCAGCCTGCAGGAAGTCTCGCCCTATTATGTGGATGCATTGACACAGTATGAAGACCGGGCTTTCTGGTGGCACCCGGGTGTCAATCCGCTGGCGTTGATGCGGGCGGCGTGGCAGTGGGTGCGTAATGGCGAGATTATTTCTGGTGGTTCCACCATCACCATGCAGGTGGCGCGCATGATTGATCCTACGCCGCATACCGTGCGTGGCAAGCTCAAACAGATTGCCCGTGCGCTGCAGCTGGAAGCGCATTACTCCAAAAAAGAAATACTGACGCTCTACCTCAACTATGCCCCTATGGGAGGCGTGCTCGAAGGTGTGGAAGCTGCCAGCCGTGCTTACCTCGGCAAGCCTGCCAGTCGCCTGACGCATGCAGAAGCAGCGCTGCTGACAGTGTTGCCGCAATTGCCCTCAGTCTTGCGGCCTGACCGTTATCCGCAACGTGCTCAGGCAGCACGTGACAAAGTGATACGCCGCATGGAGGGTAACTGGAGCAAGGACATCATCGCCGATGCCCTGACCGAGCCAGTCACCGCGCAAACTCTGCGCGAACCCCTGCTGGCCCCCTTGCTGGCGCTGCGCATGAAGCAAGATGCCAAGCGCTCGAAAAACCAGCAAGCCGTGATTCAAACCACGGTAGACACAGCGATCCAGCAAACCCTGGAAACCCTGCTGGCTGACCGCATACGGCAATTGCCACCACGCGTCTCCATGGCCGCCATGGTGATGGACAACGCCACGTTTGAAGTGCTGGGTTATGCTGGTTCAGCAGACTTTAGCGACCGTGAGCGTTTCAGCGATGTCGATATGGTGCGGGCTGCACGCTCGCCTGGTTCTACCCTGAAACCCTTCCTGTATGCCTTTGCGCTGGATGAAGGCTTGATCCATTCAGAGTCTCTCTTATCAGATACGCCACAATCTTTTTCTGGCTATCAGCCTGGCAATTTCCAGCAAAACTTCCACGGCCCGGTCAGCGTTTCTGAAGCACTGGTGAAATCTCTGAATGTGCCGGCTGTCGAAGTGCTGGAACAACTGGGTTCAGTTAATTTTGTCTCCATGCTCAGGCGTGGTGGCTTAAAGCTGGAATTCCCGCGTGGCGCGACACCCAATCTCAGCGTGATACTGGGCGGTGCCGGAGCCAAATTGGAAGACATGGTCGGTGCTTATTCTTCACTGGCACGCAAGGGCATGGCCGCCGTGCCACGGATGACACCAGCAGCGCCGCGCAAGGAACAAAGGATGATGAGTGAAGGTGCCGCCTTCATTGTGCGCGACATACTTGAAACCGGCGGGCCAGTGGCGCGCGCCGTAGAAGGCAATGGCAGCTATCGCGGCATCGCCTGGAAGACCGGCACCAGCTTTGGCTTCCGCGATGCCTGGGCGGTCGGCGTCAGCAACCGCTATACCATAGGCGTCTGGGTAGGGCGTCCAGATGGCACGCCCAATCCCGGCTTCTTTGGTGCGAATGTGGCAGCGCCCTTGCTGGTAGATATTTTCACCGCCATACCAGATGGCCGCAGCCTCAGCCCGGCATCGCCACCAACCACGGTAAGTCAGGAAAAAATCTGCTGGCCGCTGGGTACACGCGCCAGCGAGCAAGTAGAAAAACTCTGCCCGCTGCAACGCACCGCATGGGTCTTGAACGGCGCAGCACCACCAAGTTTTGCCGACCGCCTGAAAACTGCTTCCCCCATTTTCACCTACTTTGTCGATAGCCAGAGCGGCTTGCGGGTAGCCCCCGAATGCAGCAAGCGCCCCATGGATAAATTGCAGGCAGCACGCTGGCCCTCAGCACTGGAACCCTGGCTGGACGCAGGCCTGCGCAAGGTCGCCCTGCCACCGGCCTGGGCAGCAGAATGTGCCGCTATCTACAATGCCGATGAAATCATCAAGATAGTCGGCCTCAGCGATGGCGAAATCCTGCACCGGGCCAGCGGCAAGGAAGTGCCCAAGGCCAGACTGGAAATCCGTGGCTCACAGGCCGAAGTCAGCTGGATGGTGAATGGTCATCTTGTATCGAACAAGCTGGCCAACCAGTCGCAAATCATAGAATTCCCAGAGGCCGGGCGTTATGATATTACGGCTTTTGATGCCTATGGCCGCTATGACAGGATAAGTATCAGCGTAACAAAGTAAAGCTATGTAAAGAAGCAGATATCTTCACTTTTCCTTCATGATTTTTGCTTAATATCTATCCTGTCATCAACACCCTTGAAAGGAAACAGGATGAAAAACTTACTAAACCTGGCACGCGCCAGTATCTTTATGGCGGCATTGGGTGCCAGCCTGTTCGCCCATGCCCAAGCACCGGGCGGTGACCAGAAAAAGCCGCCTGAGGCTGGTAAGGACGACAGGCCACCCCGCGAACCACCACCGCAAGCTTATGAAGACTGCAAAGGGAAAAAAGAAGGTGCGGTAGTACAAATAACCACGCCACGCGAAGGCAAGATTTCTGCGACTTGCACCAATTCACCCAAGGGCCTGTTTGCCAAACCAGAACGGCCACCACGCCCACCGGAAGGCAAGGACAATAATCCACCACCCAGGAAATAAATTGTCACAATAAAATTTTTCTTTGTGTAGATAATTTCCATGCATTGCGGACTGCCAGAGTAAAATTTCTACTTCTGGCAATCCTGCGTGCGATGGAATCAACATGAGTGAAGAAAAATTAGTCCCCGTTTTTATCCCTGCACTGGTTGCGATTCTGGTCAATGTTGAAGACAAGAAAGGCAGTCCTTTAACGTATGAGCAAGTGATAACACTCCGTGACAAGGCAAGCGTCATGATGATGGAAAAATCCCATGCTGACGCACTTGCAGAGTCACGCGGCTACGATGATATAGATCCAGAAAACTGTTGGTATGACTGGCAAATGTGCAGGCGAGAAATGGACCGTAAGCCTGATCTCGACCCTGGCGCGAAAATTTCCATGACTAACTCAAATGATGCAAGCATGCAGCAAGCTTTTGCCGATGCCAAGCAATCATTGCCACATTTCAGAAAGCTTATACACAGCAACACTGAAGAAGAATTTTTCCCTCTGATCAAAACCAAATTTGCTCTTGCCAATGGCAATATGTTTGTGTGGCTGAGAGTAGTTGAAAGCAGCGATACAGGTTTTACAGGCGAGCTATTTGAAGTGCCCGCAGACCTACGCGATCATGAAATTGGCGACACATTCAATCTTGAAGATGCGGCAATCATAGACTGGATGATTAATCACGATGGTGCCATGCACGGTGGCTATACTATCAGGGCGCACAGGGCAACGCTGGATGACAAGGAGCAGGCCAGGCTAGATGAACATCTCGGTGTCAGGCATTATATGTAAGCAGAAGAATTCAGTTCAGGCGTACAACTCAGAAAACAGTTGTATCTGAAAGGATATGCATTGACCGATGTTACTTGTCCATTTTTCAAGCAGTAGGATTTTTAAATTTGAATATGTGCTGTAATCAGCTTTGACCTACACAATTTAGACACTATGGGTTCAAGACTGGGGCGCATGGCGAGGACGCGCAGTTCAGCCAACTGTGCAGCATCATTGAGCGTGCAAGGTTCAAGTCTTAGATTCATATCACGAACAATTTTGTGCACAGCAATTGTGTCATGTGGATAAACGCATTCTTACCCACTTTTGGCACATCCCATTTACCTCCAACACGCACTCACCGCTGGTGGACGATCACCATATCCAGCTTGGGAGTAATCAATAAGTATTGTCCATGCAAACCCCAGGCCATGTACGCTCCGTGCAACTGTGAATCACTGGGTTCTTCCAGCACCCACCACATATTGGAAAACACCTGAGCGTACGGTCAGCAAGTTGCACAGCCTGCATTGTGCGCTGGTCGCGGAAACTCTGGCCTGTTCAGCACTTGGAAAAACTGTGGCGGCATTGTGAATTGCTGGCTGCCATGTGAGGATAAACACTCATTTATTCTTAGTCTATAGGTGAGATCTGAGGCATGCTCGTGACCTGTGATTGAGGTGACCAGGATCAGGGACGCGGGCGACCCGCGGGAAAGTCTGGGCGGCTGGTACCTGATGCCAAACTGTCTGCGCGCTTATGACAAATGTCATGAAATACTGCTTACAGCCGCTACTTATGCAGGTGTCCTGGCTTGCATATACTGGAGTCTCAATCAACCAAGGAAGGAAATCCTGCCATGTCCGACATACTCTCTTACTCTCAAATCGTTCCACTGGGTGCATTTGCTGTTGCCATCGCTTACTCGGTCTGCCATGCCTGGATCAAGACCAGTCAGCACGAAGCTGAACTGCAACAACGCTCCATGGAACATCAGGAAAAAATGAAAGCCATGGAGCTGGAAATTGCCCGCAACCAGGCGGTAGCGGCAGACAGAAAAAACAGCTAGTCTGAGTTACAAGTATATGTACCCAGTCAGCAGGCATGCGATGCACATTGAGCGTGATCGCATGCCGGTTGCATCTGATGTGGACAGATGGTTGCCCAACATCACACCAGCAAATCAGCCAAGCTGCGTGCAATCACCTTGGTAGCGCGCCTCAAGTCTTCCAGGTTCAAACGCTCATCTGCGCGCTTGGCATGTGACTCCAGTACAGTACGCGGACCTGCCCCATAGATGACGCCTGGGATGCCTGCTTCCGAGAACAGACGTACATCGGTATAAAGTGGCGTGCCAAGTGCAGGAATCGCTTCACCAAACACGGCACCACCATGTTTTTGTATCGCTTCTACAAGTGGCGTATTGCCAGGCAGGGGGCGCATGGAATTTGCCAGCAAGATGCGTTTTACGTCGACACTGATGCCAGGCAGTTCAGCTGCAGTATCGCTGATGACTTTGCGCAAAGTCGCTTCGACTTCTGCCGGATTTTCTTCCGGTATCAAGCGGCGGTCCAGCTTGAAGGTCACGCGGCCAGGGATGACATTGGTATTGGTGCCACCTTCTATCGTCCCCACATTCAAATAAGGATGAGTAATGCCTTCGACTTTCGAGGTCACCTGTTTGTAGAGAGTGTTTTGTGCATACAGGGCATTCAGGATTTTCACTGCAGCCTGCAAGGCATCGACGCCAGAGTCAGGGATTGCCGCATGGGCCATCTTGCCGTGTACTGTCACTTCCATTTGCAAACAGCCGTTATGTGCCGTGATGACCTGGTAAGAGAAACCGGCGGCGATCATCAGATCAGGTTTGATCAAGTTGTGCTTGAGCATCCAGCCGGGGCCGACTTCGCCACCAAATTCTTCATCATAGGTAAATAGTAATTCCAGCGTGCCTGCTTTTGGCTTGGCAACTGCTTCCAGTGCGCGCAAGGCAAAAGTGTAGGTAGAGAAGTCGCATTTACTAACCGCAGTAGCACGGCCATAGATATTGTCATTTTCTATTTCACCACCATAGGGGTTCTTGGTCCAGCCTTCGCCTGGTGGCACCACGTCACCATGGGCATTCAGCAGCACGGTCTTGCCTGGGCCATACTGGCGGCGGACCAGCAGGTTGGTGATGCTTTGCAGGCCAGCGTCTTTGACTTCGCTGTCCGGCACTGCATGCTTTTCTGCGACGATACCCATGTCTTGCAGCAGATCGGCGGTACGTTCTGCATGTGGGGCATTATTGCCAGGAGGCGTGTCAGTTGGCACACGTACCAGTTCTTGCAGGAACTTGACCTGCTCGTCAAAGTGGCTGTCTATCCAGGCATCGAGTTGTTCGTAGTTATTCATGTCTATGTACTTTCTAAATTTTTATTGATTTACTTGGCACCGGCCTGGAACCAGGCACCGACGATCGCACGTTCTTCATCCGTCATTTGTGTCATATTCCCTATAGGCATGGCCTTGAGTTGCACAGTCTGCATATTGACCTTCACTGCGTTCTGCCTGATCAGTGCTGGCGTATCGAGCTTGATACCAGCCGGTGCAGTGGCAAAGCCAGGCTGGGTAGGCGCAGCCGCATGGCAGGACACGCAACGCTGGTTGATGATGCCCTGCACCTTGGTGAACTGGGCAGCGGCTGCTTCTGCCGCAGACAAGGCTGGATCAGGTGCTGCCACTTTGGCTGGTGGCTTGGGTGCAATTGCAATCGCCACTGCCAGCAATAAAGTCACGCCCGCCGCTGGATAAGCCCAGTTGGTAATACCCTTGTGACGCAGGTTGAAAAAGTGGCGTATCAAGACACCCGCCGCCATGATGACCGCCAACACCAGCCAGTTGTACTCATGGTTATAGGTCATTGCATAATGGTTGCTGATCATGATGAACAGCACCGGCAGGGTGAAGTAATTATTGTGTACGCTGCGCTGCTTGGCCTTTTGGCCGTGGATAGGGTCAGGCGATTTGCCCTGTTGCATGGCTTCGACCAGTTTGCGCTGGCCGGGGATGATGAGCATCAGCACATTACCTACCATCATGGTGCCTATCATGGCACCGACGTGAATATAGGCGGCGCGGCCACTGAGAAATTTCGACAACACAAACCCTGCCGCCACAATGAACACAAACATGATGATGCCCAACAAGCCTTCACGCTTGCCTAGCGGTGAGCGGCACAGCAGGTCATATACCGTCCAGCCCACCAGCAGCGTGCCCAGGCCTATGCCTATGGCTTGCCAGCTCGTCAAATCAGCCACTGACTTGTCTATCATCATCGCAGAAGCATTGAAGTAATAGACGATGAACAACATCGCAAAGCCAGACAGCCAGGTGGCATAGGCTTCCCATTTGAACCAGTGCAGTTCTTCCGGCAGTTCTTTGGGGGCGATCAGGTATTTTTGCGGGTTATAAAAACCACCGCCATGCACGGCCCACAATTCACCGGACACACCCTTGTTGGCCAGTTCAGAACCGGGCTTGGGTGGGCGGATATTGTTATCAAGCCAAACGAAATAGAAAGATGCACCTATCCAGGCAATCCCAGTGATCAGGTGCAGCCAGCGGACGATCAGGTTCAGCCACTCAGTGCCATACGCAAGTAAAAAAGCTTCCATGTTTTCTCTCATGTTAGAAGCTCGTCTGCCTCCGCGGGGCTCTTCAGACGAGAGGGATAAACAACATCCCAAGTGGTCGCGAACCGAAGCTCCGCTGCGACCAGTGTTATTAAGGAATATACCTTCCTATTATTCACGATGTCAGTGCTAAAAAACCACAAAATGTATCCAACTGCTGCAAATGTCTCCCATTACCGCAGTTAGACCAAGGGCAGGTAATGCTGGATTATGAAAGTCCAGCACTAATAGCAAAAAACTTGGTGAAGTCTGGTAACGATAAACTTTTTCCCTACAAACTTCATTGAAAACGAAGTATATTAAAAATACAGATTTCGATATACGTTTGAAGATAGGCATCAGCATGGCACAACTACCGAATCATCTCGACCTGCACTTGATACGCATTTTGTATCTCTTGCTGAGTGAGAAAAACGTCTCGCGCGTGGCTTTGAAGCTTAACCAGCCCCAGCCTTCGATTTCTGCCTCGCTACGCAAATTGCGCGAGCTGACTGGCGATCAATTGCTGGTACGCGGTGGCCGCGGCATGGTGCCTACACCTCATGGTGAAACCCTGCTCAAGCCTGCCAAGCGCATACTTGATGAAACTGAGTTGTTGTTTGAACGCAAAGTCCCCTTCGTCGCCCAGCAAGAGAGCAAGACCTTCCACATTGCCGCCCCAGATTCTCTGCATGTGCAATTCCTGCCCAGCGTGGTAGAGCGCCTGCGGCGTGAATCACCCAAAAGCCGTATTGTCATTCATGGCCTGGGAGCTGAAGTTGATTATGTACGCCATTTGTCTGACGGTGACCTTGATTTGGTCATCGCTAACTGGGACGAACCGCCGCAACACCTGCACCTGTCCAAGTTGTTTGAAGACCCCATCGTCTGCGCCATGCGTGCCGACAGCCCTTACGCCAAGCGCACCGGCGCCGACGACATGACGCTGGAAGACTACCTGAGCCTGCCGCACGTCGCGCCTTCACAACTCTTGTCCGGCTATCACGGTGTCATCGATGCCCATCTGGAACGCCAGCACCTGCGCCGCAATGTCGTGGTCGAATCCGCCTACTTTGGCCTGATGCCACATATGCTTGCGCAATCCGACATGGTGCTGACGACAGGCAAGCAATACCTGAGCTTTTATGAAAAAAGCCTGCAACTGAAGACGTTTAGCATCCCCATCAAATTTCCGCCGCTGCGCTTTTACCAGCTCTGGCATGAACGTGTCCATCATTCACCAGAACACAGATGGCTGCGTGAGCAGATAGCTCAGGCAGCCAAATCGCTGATGTCCAAATGATCTTGATCAATGCAGGGGCTTAACTGCCCCTGTAAGTCGAGTAAGCCCATGGCGACACTACCAACGGCACATGGTAATTCTGGCTGGCATCAGCCACGCCAAAAGCCAGGGTCACGCGGTCTATGAACTTGGGGCTGGGTAATTCCACGCCCTGCTTGTCGAAATAATCACCTGCCGCAAATACCAGCTCATACAGGCCGGGCTTCAGGCTGTCGCCTTCCAGCAGTGGCGCATTGCAGCGGCCATCATTGTTGGTGGTCTCTGTCTTCAGCAGGGTTTTCTCACCTGCATTGACAGCATACAACTCCACCTGCACACCCACGCCGGGTTTGCCAACGGTGATATCCAGCACATGTGTACTGAGCTTTCCCATACTGATCTCCTATATTGATGACTTGAAATGCGCTATCAGCCAAATCTTATACTGCCAGCAGTCTATCAATATACTATCGAAGATATACAGATCATGAAGACAGCAGCACATTGCAAGCCGGAATTGGGCTTAAGCTTCATCATCATGCCGGGACAACACCGGTCACATTAAAGCATAGGCACAATAATAGGCACATTGCCTGACCAATTATGACGACAACTCTGGACCACCTGAACCACTGTAGCACGCAAGAATTTGTGCATATCCTGCACGGTATCTATGAACATTCACCGTGGATACCTGAGCGTGCGGCCGCCAGCCGCCCCTTTGCCAGCATTACGGCTCTCAAGCTGGCCTTGCAAACCGTGGTCAGCCAGGCGACAGAAGCAGAACAATTGGGCCTGATCCGTGCCCACCCCGAGCTGGCAGGCAAGGCCGCCATCGCAGGCGAGTTGACGGCAGAATCGACCGGTGAACAAGCCAAGGCAGGCCTGACCAATTGCAGCCCTGAAGAATTCGCGATACTGCATAAACTCAATGCCGACTACAACAGCAAATTTGGTTTCCCCTTCATCCTTGCCGTCAAAGGACCGGATGGCAAGGGCTTTACACGGGCAGCCATCATCGCCACCTTCCAGCGCCGCTTCAAAAACCAGCGTGCAGACGAGTTGGCAGAATGTCTGCGCCAGATAGGCCGCATCGCTGAACTGCGCCTGAATGACTTGCTCGAACATACTCTGCAATTTGGTAACACCATCATGCAATGGTCAGAAACTCTGGCCGCCTGGAGCGATGATGAAGACGGCCTGACCTGCGCCTACATGACACCCGCGCACCAAAAAACCGCAGAGCAACTGGCCGCCTGGATGCGCGAAGCAGGCATGCATGTGCATATTGACGCGGTAGGCAATGTGGTAGGCCGCTACCTGTCTGATGCGACGGACGCCAAGACCCTGCTGACTGGCTCCCACTATGACACCGTCTGCAATGGCGGCAAATACGATGGCCGCGAAGGCATTTTGCTACCCATCGCCATCGTCAAATACCTGAACGAGAGAAACGAAAAACTGCCTTTCAACTTCGAGATCATTGCTTTCTCAGAAGAAGAAGGCGTGCGCTTCAAGAGCACCTTCCTGGGCAGCAATGCCATCATCGGCCAGTTTGACCTGGCCTTGCTCGACAAGACTGATGCAGAAGGCATCAGCATGCGCGAAGCATTGACTGCTGCCGGGCATGATGTTAAACAAATCCCGGCAATAGCGCGTGACCCTGCACAGATACTGGGTTATGTAGAAGTGCATATAGAACAGGGCCCGGTCTTGCTGGGCCGAGACCTGCCAGTGGGCATCGTCACTTCCATCGCTGGCAGTTGTCGTTACCAGGTGCAACTCAAAGGTGTTGCCAGCCATGCCGGTACCACACCCATGAGCATGCGCAAGGATGCCGCCGCTGCGGCCGCTGAAATTATTTTGTATGTAGAACAGCGCTGCGCTAATGGCACATCCCTGGTTGGGACAGTCGGCCAGTTACAGGTGCCGCATGGCTCGGTCAATGTGATACCCGGCTCCTGCAATCTGTCACTGGATATCCGCGCTGCTGACGATGCGACACGTGATGCGGCAGTGAATGACATCCTGGCAAAGATAGAGGCCATCTGCCAGCGCCGCAATATTGAAGTGAATATCGTCAAAGCCGTATCTGCCCCGGCAGCCCCCTGCGCCCCATGGCTGATGCAGCAACTGGCATCGGCAACGCAAAGAGCGGGTTTGCCAGCATTTGAATTGCCATCCGGTGCGGGCCACGATGCCATGGCAATAGCCAAAATGACCGATGTGGCCATGCTGTTCACCCGCTGCGGCAACGGCGGCATCAGCCACAATCCGCTGGAAACCATGAGCGCCGACGACGCAGAAGTCTCGGCACAAATCTTGCTCGATTTTTTAAGGAATTTTAAAGGTAGGGACTAAGACCAAAGAGCTCACCACAGAGACACTGAGACAAAGAGGTGCACAGAGAAAATCTAAGATGACATCCTCTGCGTTGCAGACAAAGAATGAATTTGCCTTTCTCAGTGTTAACTCTCTGCCTCTGTGTTGAGAGGTCTTGCTTTTAAGTTTCAACATTTTATTACCAGGATTTCTGGCGCCACTTTCAGTATTGCCTGCTTCAGCTTCGCAATGAAGACCTGATGCAGGACCAAGACTGAGCTTGAGCCTGCTGCCATGTTTGCGCTTGATCGCATTGCATGGTGTGAGGCGACGCAAGAATATGCTTTCACCGGCATTTTTTTACGACGCAGATCAATCCTGACGAGATGCATTTTCCAGAGTATGGAGGATGCACTTCGTCAGGCAGCAGTGAAGAGCGCAGTCGGATTAGCTAATCCCACTGTATTTGTAGCCGCTTTCCCTGATGACACCATCATCAGGAAGGCAAACCAGGAGTCTTGCACATGATGCATGCTTCCCTCATCCCGATTACCAGTCGCTTACATCTTTAGCAGCTCAGTATGTGCATTTCCAGCCATCACTGAGAATAAGTTCCGTCAGAGAACCCGGCAGTGATGTGGCTAAAAAACCAAACCATCCAAACAAGGAAGAGACGATGCAAACAGCGATACACCCGGTAGATGAAAAGCTACCAGCAGCAAAATTATTCACCCTGGGCATACAGCACGTGCTGGTGATGTATGCCGGGGCGATAGCCGTGCCTCTCATTATCGGCGGTGCCCTGCACCTACCCAAAGACCAGATAGCCTTTCTCATCAATGCCGATTTATTCTGCTGTGGTCTGGTCACCCTGATACAGGCGCTGGGTATCTGGAAGTTTGGCATACGCATGCCTGTCATGATGGGCGTCACCTTTGCGGCAGTTGGCCCCATGGTGGCGATGGCGGGCAACCCCAACCTGGGCATACTTGCCATTTACGGTGCTGTGATCGCCTCCGGCATTTTTGGTTTGATTATCACTCCCTTCATGAGCCGTGCGGTCAGGTTTTTCCCGCCAGTCGTCACAGGCACCATCATCACCGTCATTGGCATTACCCTCATGCGCGTGGGTATCAACTGGGCCGCGGGCGGGCAGCCGATGATTTTTGATGCGGCGAGCAAAACCATGCAAGTCAATCCCGATTATGGCGCGCCTGAGAACCTGGCGATTGCCTTTTTTGTGCTGGTCTCCATCATGGTCATGACACGCTATTTGCGCAGCTTTTTGGGTAATATCTCTGTCTTGCTGGGTATGGTGCTGGGTTTTGTCGTCTCGCTGGCCTTGGGCAAGGTCAGTTTTGATGGCCTGGGTGAGGCGGGTTGGTTTGCCTTTATCATGCCCTTCCAGTATGGCATGCCGACCTTTGATATGGGCGCCATCATAGGCATGTGCCTGGTCATGATCGTCACCATGGTGGAATCAACGGGCATGTTCCTCGCCCTGTCTGAACTGACTGGGAAGCGCATCAGCAATGAAGAACTGGCGAACGGCTTGCGGGCTGACAGCCTGGGTACGGTCATAGGCGGTGTCTTTAATACTTTCCCGTACACTTCGTTTTCACAAAACATAGGCCTGGTCGGTGTCACTGGCGTGCGCAGCCGTTATGTCTGCGCGGCAGCGGGCGTCATCCTCGTGGCGTTTGGGATGTTTCCCAAAATGGCACATGTGGCGGCATCAATACCTGTGTACGTACTCGGTGGCGCAGGCATCGTCATGTTTGGCATGGTGGCGGCCACTGGTATAAAGATACTGGGCAATGCCGGTCTCAACCATCAACGTCACAATCTGTTCATCGTCGCCGTCAGCATAGGGGCAGGCATGATACCGCTGGTTGCACCGCAATTCTTCTCACACTTGCCGCACTGGCTGGGCACAGTAGTTGATAGCGGCATCTTGCTGGCCACCATTGCGGCAGTGACGCTCAATCTGTTTTTCAACGGTCAGGGTGCTGAGTCTGAAGCCAAGGCGTTTGCCATGGCCGCAGCCCACAGTTCTGATCATTAATTTTCTTTATTTATGACTAGCCTACTTATAAAAAATGCCCGCGTCGTCGTCACCATGGACGACAAGCGCCGTGAAATCAGCAATGGTGCGGTCTTCACACGCGATAATGTCATCGTACAGGTGGGGCTGAGTGCAGACTTGCCGCAAACCGCCGATGAAGTCATCGATGCGACCGACCATGTCGTCATGCCCGGCCTCATCAATACCCATCACCATATGTACCAAAGCCTGACGCGCGTGATACCCGCTGCGCAAAATGGCGAGCTGTTCAACTGGCTGACCAACCTCTATCCTATCTGGGCCAACCTGACACCAGAAATGGTGCAGGTATCAACCCAGGCTGCCATGGCAGAGCTGATACTGTCTGGCTGCACGACCAGCAGCGATCATCTCTATATCTACCCGAATGGCTGCCAGCTCGATCACAGCCTGCAGGCCGCGCAAGAGATAGGCATGCGCTTTCATGCGGCGCGTGGCTCCATGAGCGTGGGCCAGTCAAAAGGCGGCTTGCCACCAGACCGGGTGGTAGAAGATGAGGCCAGCATCTTGCGCGACACCCAGCGCCTGATAGAGGCTTACCACGACAGCAGCCGCCATGCCATGCAACGCATCGTCGTTGCGCCCTGTTCGCCATTTTCTGTGTCACGTGATCTCATGCGTGAATCAGCAAAACTGGCACGCAGCTATGGGGTATCACTGCATACTCACCTGGCGGAAAATGCCAATGACATTGCCTATAGCCGCGAAAAATTCAATATGACCCCGGCAGAATATGCCGAGGATTGCGGTTGGGTAGGCCATGATGTCTGGCATGCCCACTGCGTGCAACTTGATGACGATGGCATCTATATGTTCGCCCGCACTGGCACTGGCATTGCCCATTGCCCCTGCTCCAATATGCGCCTGGCGTCTGGCATTGCGCCAATACGCAAGATGCTGGATGCCGGTGTCAGCGTTGGCCTCGGTGTCGATGGCTGTGCCTCGAATGATTCCGGCCACATGCTGGGTGAAGTCAGACAAGCCATGCTCTTGCAACGCGTGGGCTTTGGTCCAGATGCCATGACAGCCCGGCAGGCGCTGGAAGTGGCGACCCTGGGCGGTGCCAAGGTACTCAACCGCGACGATATAGGCGCACTCAAACCCGGCATGTCGGCAGATATCGTCATGTTCAGCCTGAAACAGATAGGCTATGCCGGTGCCTGGCATGACCCGGTTGCAGCTCTGGTTTTTTGCACACCTTCAGATGTGGCTTACAGCATCATCAATGGTCGTGTTGTGGTCAGGGAGGGACAGATCACGTCGATAGATTTGCCGCGCGTCCTGGAAAAACATAATCATCTGGCCCATCAACTGGCAGAAGCAGCACGTTGAAGACGACTGTGTGAATCGAAAACATCGCTCAATTCATCAAACAAGCTGGTTTGCTACAGAAATGTGAAGAAAGGCACATCTTTTATCCTGCTGAGGGTGCGTTTATCGCTAAAATCATGCGCTTGTCGCAAGCAAGCCGTGAGCGCATTTTTCTCTGGCAAAGTGACAACATGACATGTCGTCATGCACAGGAGAAAACATGAAACCAGGATTTATTCTTTTATCGGTACTTGCCGCCACGTCTTTGTATGCGCTGGCCGCAGAATCGGTAGAAAAATTGGCAGAGCCATGGGTATTGGCTGGCGAAACACCAAAATCTTACCAGATCGGCATAGACCGCAGCCAGACCATCAGCGGTAAAGGCAGCAAGTTTATCCGCTATGTCAATGGTGAAGATAAAAGCTGGGGAACCCTGATGCAAATGTTTGCTGCGGATCAGTATCGCAACAAGCGTGTACGTTTTCAAGCCAGGGTAAAAACCAGGGAGGTTGATAACCGGGCCGGTTTATGGATGAGGGTGGATACTGTTTCAAAGGCAGAAACTCCTTTTTACAATAGTGAAGATAAACCCATCAAGGGCACGACAGACTGGCAATTGCGTAGTGTGGTGCTGGATGTGCCTGCCGATGCCAAAGCCATAGCTTTTGGCGTCCTTCACGAAGGTAAGGGCCAGGTATGGCTGGATGATTTGAAACTGGAAGTGGTAGGCACCGATGTACCTGTAGATAAAATGAAGCCAGTCAAATCTTTACCGACTACACCCACCCTATGAATCTGGCTTTGTTGAATACCCTGGCTACAACAGGCAAGCGCGTGCTGTGGATCAGACCATCTGAAAAGAACAGTCACAGCATTTCTGACGGCGATGCTGCATCGGCGGTGTTTAACATGCTGGGTTTTTCAAGATCGCAGTTCTTGCTGAGTATATGTGTGCTGGCGGGAGTGATTTTTCTGGGAATACGATGGCAGGCGCATGCCTGGCTGGGGTTGTTTGGATTGCTGGTTTTCCCTTTGTCCATAACTGCATGGACTCTGCTGCTCAGTCTGCGGCTATTCAGCAAATGCCGCAACTGGTTGTGGATATGGTGTTGTCTGTCATCCATCGCCGCACTGACCGCCTGGTTGGCAATCAGCGCGTATCACTGGTGGGTGGCCAAACATGAATTGCATGGTTTGAATACCTTGCAGGCGTTTGCCAGTGCGCTCATGTTTTCCGGGGGCTTGCTGGGACTGCCTTTGTGGCGGGTGCAGACACAATCACGCGACTTACAGATCGCCAATTTGAAACAACTGGCGCTGGCGGCAGAACTGAAGGCCTTGCAAGCCCAGGTCGAACCCCATTTTCTCTATAATACGCTCGCCAATAGCCGCTACCTGGCACGGCATGATCCAGAAAAGGCCGTACAGATGCTGGACCACCTGATCGCCTACCTGCAAAGTGCCCTGCCCGATTTACGTAGCCCCATGTCTACCGTGGGAAGGGAGTTTGAACTGGCAGAACATTATCTGGCACTGATGGCCATACGCTTTGGCGAACGCCTGCGTTTTCAAATGAAATTTTCGCCAAGTCTGAACGAGGCAAGTTTACCTCCCATGATGCTGATGTCGCTGGTAGAAAACGCCGTGCAACATGGCGTTGAATGCCAACCGGGGCAAGTGGAAATCATGCTGCAGGCACGCGAGCAGGCAGGACGCTTGTATATCAGCGTCAGTGACGATGGTGCAGGGTTAGAACAAAAAGTGCTCGGTAGTGGCCTGGGCTTGCGGAATTTGCGCGAACGCCTGCATGCGCTGTACAGCGACCAGGCCAGCTTTGAATTGCGCATGGAAGGTAACAAACTCACCGTGGCAGAACTGAATTTGCCATTGAATTTGCTATCAGATGTAAAACATGAATAATCCCGACAGAAGACCACGCCTGCTGATCGCAGATGATGAACCCTTGCTCAGGGCAGAATTGCGCGAATCACTGGCATTGCTATGGCCGGAAGCTGATATCGTTGCCGAAGCCAGCGATGGTTTTGAAGCACTCAGGCTGGCCAGGGAAATGTCGCCAGACGTGGCATTTCTTGATATTCGCATGCCAGGCCTGAACGGCCTTGAGGTTGCCAAAGCTTTTGCGGCCCGCACCCATGTCGTGTTTGTCACTGCATTTCAGGAACATGCCATCGCCGCCTTTGAAGAAGGCGCGCTTGATTATGTCGTCAAGCCCAGCAGCCCCGCAAGGCTGGCACGCACTATTACCAGGGTGCGCGAGCGTCTGGGTACGCCGCCACCTGATCTGAGCAACTTCATGCAGAAAATACAGGACAAACCACAGAAGAAAGCGCAGTCTCCGGCCTGGTTGCAGGCAGCGGTTGGCAACACCATTCACTTTATCGATCTCAGCGAGGTCATCTATTTCTGTGCAGAGTTGAAATACACGCGCGTCGTAACAGACAAGATAGAGGCACATATACGCACGCCCTTGAAAGAACTGGCTGATACCCTGGAAGAAGCAGGTTTTTGGCAAATCCACCGAGCATACCTGGTCGCCGTCAAACGCATTGCCAGCGTTAATCGTGACGCTGATGCGGCATTGTGGCTTAGCCTGCGCGAACATGGTGCCCGCCTGCCGGTAAGCCAACGCTACCAGTACAGATTCAAGGGGATGTGAATTGATGATCTGTCACTCGAATCTGCTATAGTCTCAAAAAATCCAGTCAATACTGACCAGGGCATGGTTAGTTTCCACCCTATACTTATTCGTGCAAAAACAGATTCCATTAAATCCAGTTGAAACCGCAGCACTTCAAAAGCAGTTTTTCCATTCCCTGAAATTGGGTACGGGCAGAGCGATGCTGCTTTTGAAAGCCCATCCGAAAATAGATTTCTCTGCACAGATACTGGCTGCCACCGTCAACAATCTCGCCTATGACAAGCAATGCGAAGGCAGCAGGGCAGAGTATCTGTACAGCCTGATCAAGCGATCACGGCAAAAAGACGAGCTGATACGTGTCATCATGAAGAAGTTCAGCGCCAAAAAGCAGAACGACTATGGCATGGATCAATTAAGTGATCTGGTCTTGTATTTCCATCTCGATGGAGTTGTGGGTGCGAAAGAGGTTTTGTTAAAGAGGTTTGAAAAATCTTTTAGCAATGGCTATGAGCTTTTCGCCAGGGATGTGATGATTGACATTGAGGGTATGACAGGCTTGCTGAGAGTAGCTGAAAAGATAGGCCAACTCCCTGAAGAAGAAAGAGAAGATTTCGAAGACCGCTGGCGTGTCGATGATTTTCAAAAAGAAAATAAATCTGTCGATGTTTATGCAGAACTGACTATGGCCGCTGAGACAAATCCGGCAATAAGAAATTATCTTGATTTGATTTTATCGGTTGAGCCAAGAAAGAAATACAGACGCAGTAAATTTTTACCATATACACTTGCAGACGTTGAAGAAATTGTTGACGAAGGTGACAGGTTTTCGCGTTTCTGGCCATCCCGTATTGATGGTATGGACCCGGCAGATATAGAGAAAATCGCCAAACTTACTCTTGCAGAAAAAGATAACGACAGAAAAAATACATATCTGCGCTTTTTCGACAAAACAAAATTCCCATTTGACTATGCTCCCTTGCTGGAACTGGCACGGCAAAATAACATTAAGAAAAATCGCCTGGCAATGCATGCGGTGAATGCCCTTAGCCATTTCAAAGCTGATGATGTACGTGCACTCGCGCTGAAAAAATTCACCGGTAAAAAAACACCGTGGGAGTATCTGCGACTACTGATCAATAATTATCAAACTGGTGATGCGAGAATTTTGCTTGAGATCATACAGCGCTCAGATGATTTTCATCATATGCATGAACTGGTAGCGGGTATTATTGATATCTTTGAAGCAAACCCAGACCCTGAGTGCAAGGCACCGCTGGAAGCCTTGTATTACGGCATGAACTGCGCCCTGCACAGATTGAGCCTGATCTATCTTTTGGGTGACAATGGGGTGTTGTCTGATGAAATACTGGAAGAGTTGGCCTATGATACGGATGAAGATTTACGAAAATTATTCCGCACTGTTAAGCGCCAGCGCCGCTCCGTGAAGCAATAGTGCGGGGTAAGGGAATATTGAATTTCTCCGCCTTCAATTCACCGTCATCGCCCTGACTAAACCGTTTGAGCGGTTAATTTCCACCAGCCGTCCTGCTCGGTCAAACAGCATGATGTATTCGCGTTGCACATGCACGCCAGGGTGGTCAGCAAAAGGTAAAGCTAATTTCAGCAAGGTTTTCCCCTGTGCCAGAGTCTTTACTTCCCAAAGAGTAACCTCATCATTGGTTGATGCGACAAAGATCATGCCATCTTCCAGATGAACTTCCGGGGCTTGTTGTGAAACACCCGTGTTCACTTCAAAACCAGCTACCAGACTGGATTTCGCCAGCAAGATGGCATTGCTGTCTCGATTGCTTTTTAAATAGATTCTGGCGGGCTCGTCGGCATTGTCGACTGGCAGTATGCGCCATACATCTGAGTCTGGCAAAGACCATGAGTCGCGCTGGTTAAGGCGACGGCTGGGCAGCAGATAGCGCCATTGTTCGATGCCGTCGTCTGTACCGATCAGCAGGGTTTGTGCATGGGTGTTTTCTGAGTAGGCGAATATTTTCCCTGGCAAGTCAGCGATCTGCCAGACCACGTGTAATTTATCGGCGCTGGTGTCTATCGCCAGCAGGCGATTGTTCATCACCACGTTCCAGTGCAGGCCATCATAACGACGCGACCAGCATGTCAGCGGCATGTTGAGCCAGTCAGCGACGCTGCGGCTCTGCAAGTCTATGCGGCTGATGCGCATGCTGCTGTCCCGTTTCGCCAGCACCAGTGCGCGTTGTCCATTATCAGACAATACCAGGTGATATGCAGGCACGGGATAGTGTGCCAGTTGCTTGCCAAGTTGATTGATGACACTGACGCCGCTTTCGCCCAGGGCAAGCAAATAGTGACCATCTGGCAAACGGCAGGCATCATGGATGCGCATCAGGCCACGTTCTTCAAACAACATTTCCAGCGGATCTCTTCTGGCGATGAAGGGTATGGTTGCCGTATCCACAGGCAGGTTCAGGGCAGGCAGGTCGGCGCGCAATACGGCAGCGTCGGCAAATTCGCTCAGACGGGTGATATCCTGTTTCTGCAATTGATTCAGGCCGGCAGAACGCTCTGCCAGTACATGACGCAAGACTTCAGCCGCCAGCCTGGTACTGGCGGGCGAGCGTTCTTTGAGCGTCATTAATTCCAGCGCCAGCCTGGCGCGCAATTGTGCACCAGATTCGCCTGGCATATCCAGGATGTGCCTGATGCTGGCTTCACTCTGTTTCAGGTCTGATATTTGCAGGGACAACTTTCTTGTTAGCGCACGTACGCCCAGTATGCCACCCGCCCGTTCTGCCTGAGACAACCATGACAGTGCTTGCTCGCGCTCTTCTTCCAGTGGCCACAATATCTCAGCGGCATCAGCCAGGTCACCTCTTGCTGCCACGGCCTGCGCCCAATGCTTGCGCAGCTCGCGGCCTTCTTTTGCATGTTTTTTATCCAGCAGATGCACGGCTTCTGCAAAGCTGTTGAACAGACGTGCGATCTTCGCTGCCCGCTCAAAATCGCCCGCCAGCCACCACAGGCGTACGCGTATTTCTGCTGACAATTCCAGGTTGTCAGCCAACTCGGCAGCTTGTTTTATTCTGTCCTTGCTTTCCAGGTAAGTGACGGCCTCTGTACCTGCCTTCAGCAGCTCTGCCAGCACGAATACTGCTTCATCAATCTTGCCTTCCCTGTCCAGACGCTCAAAAGTACGACGGTACAATTGCCGCAAATGCTCTTGCACACTGTCGCCAAAATTGATGCTGGAACTCATCCCGCTACCATTGCTGATGCTGAGACTGTCGCGCCTTCTGGGTATACCAAAAGCCTGGCGCGTATTCTTTTTTTGCAGGGAATCAAGTGGTATGGCGTGACGCAATGCTTCGTTCAAGTCGCCGCGCTCAAACATGTCCATCATCTCGCGCAAGAATTTGGCCTGGCGTTTCCCCAGCAGTTTGGAGATACTGGACATGCTTGCTATTTTTTCGGCAAAGTCCGCCAGCTTTTGTGCTAAAGGGGACAGCTCTTCTGGCTTGGCAGATGCTCCCCATGCCTGATCTTTTCCTTTTTGGCGGAAATCGACAAGATTGCTTAACCAACTAGCCATCAAGCCCAGCGCACTGAGTGCAACAGACCCGGCTCTTTGTAACAAGGAGTTTTTTTGATACGCATCCTCAGGTAGCTTTCCTCCTTCAATGAGTTCGGCGGTTTCATCCAGAAATGCTTTTTGCTTGTCACTGGCTGGTGGAATCGCATGCCCAAGTATGTCCCGTATGTCTTTGCCTGGTGCTGGCTCTTCGATGGTGGATTGTTGCCCTGCTTTAGGAAATGCCAGTGGCTTGCGCACGCTAATTGCACTCAGGTCCAGCCATGCAGACGGATCTATCCTATTAGCCAGAGTCAGCGATGTTGTTTGAATTTGCGCACCAGCTACCAGGCAAAAGCTATTGCTGGAAATTGCCGCAAATTCATCTGCATGCAGAGGTGCGCTGGTCAATACGCCATTGATTTCAGCGATGGCCAGACCATCCAGCCCGGCACAATGCAGGTACCGCTTTTGGGGAAATTCGAGGAAATATCCCTTGAATACTTTATATAGTCGTGAACCTGGCTGCCAGTGTTGCAGGATGCGTGACCGTGCCCGGTCTTCTCCTATCAGGTCAGGGTCAAACCAGATGCCGCGCAATTCGCGTGTGCCATCAAACAGGGGGCGCCGTACAGCGGGCTTCATGTTAACACTCCATCCGTTGTCACATTGAGTAACAGCGCTTCTTCTTTCAGTCCGCGTACTTTGATAGTCAGGGTATTTTGCAAGACCCATGCAAGGCGGCCACTGTCTGCATCCATGCTGATTTTGGCGATAGCTTCGGCTGACTTATGCAAGTCAGACTGTTTGGTCTGGCCGATGAATTGTATGCTGTGTTTGTCCTGGCTCAACACCACCAGGCCAAAGTCATCTTCACCATGGTGCAGCATGCTGGTGACACCCACGACTTCCAGAGTAGAAGGAATGGTCTTCACGACATGGGCATTCGATGTCCCTATCCACCATTCATTTTCACTGATTTGCAATGCCAGCAGCCCGTGTTCGAAACTGGTGGCATAGGACCAGGAATATTCATTGCCGAATAAAATGCGTTGTCCCACATGAGGGATAGTTGCCACTGACAAAGGAGCATCTTCATGCGCATGCCAGCGGCAAATTTTTGTACCGCCATTTTCAGCCACTGAATACAACAGACGTTGAGCAAGAAAATCCGAACCGATGACATTGCTGGCTATGGATTTGAAGCGTGGCTCTGAGGGTTCAAGCTTACGGCTTCCCACCACATTTGTTGATTCAATCAGTGATTCCCAGCACACCAGATGCTGGTCTATGTCCTGCACGAACACCCTGGCGACGCTGCGTGTATTTTTTCTGGATTCCATGAAGTAAGTTGGCAACCAGCGCGTGCCACCAATTGAAGCCCTGAAGTATTTCATTTCAGGTCTTTGTACCACTACTTTTTTAGAAGAGAAATGCTGGCTAGGGAAGCCATGAAAACTTAGTTCCAGCCCGTCAGCCGCAATGTATGCCAGGTTCTTCCCCATAACACTTGCCGCCAGGATACTGCCCTTGGACGGCAACCTGACATGGCGAAATTTTCCTGGTGCCGCACGCACGGATTGCGGCACGTTGTAAATGATGACTCCACCATCCAGTTGCGGTACTGCCAGCCAGCAACCTTTGCTGGCAAAGCGTGGGGCTTGTTTTAATGAAGGCCGGTTCTTGCCGTTTCTTATATGAGCCAGGCCATCCAGGCGTTTGAAGGGTTCGCGCAAGATGCGTATGGCTACGTCGCTGGCGGGCAACTCCAGCGAGATTTCCCGCTCATTATTGCGCTGGGTTAGTAACACTTGCAGCACTTGCAAACTATTGTCAGGGTTGCTGCTGAACAGGTCGAGCCTGATATTGAACAGGTTGGTTGCGCGTTTGATGCGTATCGTGTGGACACCAGATATTTGCCAGCAATCACAGGCATTCTTGTCCTGCTCTTTGAGCAAGATATCCCAGGCATCAAGCTCAGCCGTTGTGGCATTGCGCAAACTCTTGCTCGTCAGGAGTGCCTTGATTGCCTCGCGTCCCTGAGTCTCATACAAGACGCCTGGGTTTTGCAATATCCCCCATTTGAATTGGGCACCCGCTTCTTCTGCGCGGCGTGACAACAAAATGAATAGTACAACATGGGCCAGGCGCGGTTCACCCAATTGCATAGGCCCCGCATCAAACAAGGCGATGCACAATTGTGAACGCAGACGTATATCTGGTTCCGTTCCCAGGAATAATAGTTCACCACTTGCTGCACGTCGTATGAATTCATCAGGCTCGGCATCGGCAAACAGCCACTCTGTCATCAGCAGCCGATCATAATTCCCTCGCTGCACGATGTTGCCTATGCCCACGGGCTCGTCATTAGTCCGTTGTGAAGCGAATTTCAAACGTCCAACCAAGGGATCAAGGCGTAGCAGCATGTGCCCGATAGCTTCGGTCAATTCGGGCGGGAATAGCGTCAGCCAGTCGCGCCACGGTTCCAGCGCTCTGGGTAGAGGCAACTGGGGTTGTAGTTGTGCTTGCAAATCAACTTGCTGGACAAGCGGGTTCATTCCAGTTCCTGCAATAGCCAGAGCAGCAAATCAGCAGACAGGTAGACAGCATCTGCCAGCGGGATGATTTGTTCTGGCTGGTTCAATAAGAGTATGGGGTGCGCACCCAGCCGCCTGGCAAGTGCTGCCTGCACCAGATCAGCAGAGAGACTGGGACCAGTATGCGTAGGCAGCCAGAGGTCGCGTGCTTGGGGATGCGGTGCGCAATACTGCACGCCATCCAGCCATGGCAAGATATCTGGTGGCCCCAGCACGACCAGCATGTCGCGGCTGGCGACGACAGACAAATGGCTCAGCTCATTTGCCGGCAGCGTTTGCAGCTTATGCAGCAACTGCCTGGCGACGCCGGCTACCGCTATCAGGCCTGCCGGTGCGGGCGCTTGTTCATTGGCAACCCATTCCAACACTGCCATCAGTCTGATTCCAGGGCAGCGATCAGTTGTTCGCGTCGTTCTTCCAGCTCTGCCGGCAAGTCTGTCTTGACAAAATTGGCATCAATTTCGCGCAGCAAGGCTTCTGCTGATTTCTGGAAATCATCGCTATCAGCATTCGCCAGCAAACTATCTGCTGTTTCTGCCAGGCGTGCTATGCGTGCCTGCGGCTGTTGCACGGCTTCTTCCACTACGGCTTGCAGTAAAGGGTGGCGGGCCTGTGCCAGCAAGTCACGCAATACTTCGCGGGCATTGCGCTGGCCTGCTGCGGTAGGGATGACATAGACCAGTGGCCATAAGTCTGCCCTGGTCGCGACCTGGCGGCCAGCCAGCACGGTGGCGGCGGCAATCAATTGCTGCGCCTTGACGATGCGGCGGTCGGACAATAAAACATTGGACTCGCGCAATTGGCGTATTGCCTGCGCAAGGTCACTCCGTACTTCTGCCATGTCTACCAAAGGCACTGCACGATTCAAAATATCAAGACTGCCCAGATCTGCCTTGGGTACTACAGTACGGTGATTGACTTGCCAGCCCCCTTCCAGCAAGTCTTCCAGGCGTGCATCTGGCACCGCCTCTACAAACACATGCAACAGAAAACGGTCAGCAAAAGCTGCCAGGCCTTCATCTTCCGGCAAGCCATTGGCTGCACCTACACAAATACGCAAAGGGCATTTGATGCGGGTATGGCCGCGCTTGAACTGGCGCTCATTGAGTACGCCTAGCAGGGTATTGAGAATGGCCGTCGAACCGAGAAAGACTTCATCGAGGAAGGCAATCTCTGCTTCTGGCAACATGCCGGCGATATCGGTTTCTACCGTGCCTTCACGCAATTTTGTCAGATTGACGGGGCCAAACAATTCTGATGGTTCAGTAAAGCGCCCCAGCAGATATTCAAAATATTGCCCACCCAGGCTTTGTGCAACACGTCGCACAACTGCGCTTTTTGCCGTACCTGGTGGCCCGATGACCAGCAAATGTTCTTGTGCCACCGCGCCCAGTATCATCAGTTCTGCCAGTTGCTCACGGTCGATCAGACCTGTGGTGGCTTCCCGTATGGCGTCCCTGATGCGCGACGAAGCTTCCTGGCTTGCTTCACGTATTCTTTCTTTCAAACTTGCTGTTGACTCTTGCATGGGTGAATGTGCTTTGATAGTAGGATGGCTGGCAAGAGCAGCTTAAGGAAAAGATGAGTGCCAGGGTGCATGATTATAAACCGCCTCGCTGTTCTTTAACTGGGTAGGCCATGCCTTGCCTGCGCGTGAAGGTGGGCAAAGGGCAGAACTACATTTGCTGAAAAAGATGGGTGTGATTGCGGCTGACTTCCAGTTTCTCTGCATGGCCTTTCAAGCCTATCAACTGACGGCCACGGAAATCGCGGGTGACTTCAGCAATGGCAGAGACGCGCACCAGGGTGGAGCGGTGTATGCGCCAGAACTCTTTGGGATCGAGTTCGTCTTCCAGCTCTTTCAGTGATTTTCGTATCAGGTATTCAGCCTGCTCAGTCTGCACCAGGGTATATTTTTCGTCGGAGCGGAAAAACAAAACTTCCTTGGTGCTGACCATGCGCAGGCTGGTGCCTACGCTGGCCTGTATCCAGCGCAGGTATTCACGTTTCTGGCTTTGCTGCTGCATTAATTGCGTCAGCATTTGTTCGACCTGCTTTGCCTGGTCGCTGGCGGTATTGGTGGCGGCTGGCGCTGTTTTTTCTTGCTGGCGCTGTTGTAATCGCTCTTGCAGGCGCTGGCATGTGCCAGCCAGCCTGTCGGCTTCTACTGGCTTCAACAGATAATCCATGGCACCGCGCTCGAATGCCTGTATCGCGTATTCATCGTAGGCAGTGACAAATACTACCAGTGCCTGTTTCGCCAAAATGCTGGCAGCTTCTATGCCGTTCTTGCCGGGCATGCGTATGTCGAGGAAGATGATGTCGGGACGCAGCTCTTCAGCCTGCTCTATCGCGACGATGCCATTAGCCGCTTCCGCAATAATGGACAAATCTGGCCATACTTGTTGCAAGCGTGCGCGTAACTGGTCGCGCATGGGGCTTTCATCATCGACTATCATTGCAGTGGCGGACATGCTCTTATCTGGTGTTGGATTGTGGAATGAGTAAGAATAATGTTCTTACTGCTTTGTGTCTACAGGCACGAGTATGCCGACGATAGCGCCACCAGTTTGCGGTGCTTCAATGACGAGTTGCGCCTTGCCTGAATACAGGACTTTCAGGCGTTCACGTATATTCGTCAGGCCCATGCCATCGTCGGCATGCAGGTCAAAGCCCATGCCATTGTCGTTGACCTCTACCAGCAATTGACCGTCTACTTTCTTGGCCGTGATGCTGATGTGGCCGCCTGTAGTCTTGGGTTCCAGCCCATGTTTGATGGAATTTTCGACCAGAGTTTGTATCATCATCGAAGGGAAGGGCAAAAATTCCAGTTCAGATGGCAAGTCTATATCGTAAGTCAGTCTTTCCTGCATGCGAGCCTGCATGATGTTCAGGTAGGCGCGGCACATGTCCATTTGCTGGCCCAGTTTGCCATTACCTTTGTCGCGCATTTGCGGCATGGCAGAGCGCAGGTATTTGATCAGGTGCTGGTGCACTACCGTGGCCTGTGCCGGATTGGTTTCTATTAACTGGCCGATCAGCGCCAGGGTATTGAACAGGAAATGTGGTTCTATCTGCGCCTGCAAGGCGGCCATTTCTGCTTCCAGCACTCTTCTTTCCAGCGCTTCGACATCGGCACGGGTCGCAGCGGCAGTGGCGGCGATTTCTGCACGGCGCTTGCCGCCTGCCAGGCTTTTGATGATGATTGAGGCAAATACCAGCATGGGCATCAGGCCACCCAGACCAAGTGCGCCTCCTATGATCATTGCCACCAGCGAGATGCCCAGTAAGGATGACCAGGGAACCACAGCCAGCCAATCAAAGAACTTCCACCAGACTACGGTCACGGTGTCGGTGACATCCATGATGAAGTTCAGTACCTTGTTATCGTCGCGATGCTTCATACTAGTTTTCCGTTCGCTGCTTAAATGTCAAAGCGGCTTATTCAGTTTGTGGGCTTGTTTCAGTCTTGTCTTTGTCGGCAAACAATTTGACGATGATAGCGCCAAACACTGCGCCATTCGCCAATGCTGAGAGATGCAGAATGCCACCAGCGATCAAAGTCAGGACAGAAGTCAGCAATAGTTTTTTCCATGAAGCCTGCATTACCCAGGTAAAGGCATGGCGGCCTACATATTGGAATGCATCAGCCAGGTTTTTTACAAAGGCAAGGATAGGGTTGTTTGTGTTGTTCATGTTATCGCTCCTGTTAGTTTCTGTTTCAACGGTGACCAAAGTAGTGTTTTCAGTTTGAGAACTCATTTTCTTCTCCTGTTTGCTGGATGACTCACTGCATCCATGTAGGCAGAATAGCAGGCACTCTTATAAGGCAATAGTCTGCTGCGACTAACAGTAACTTGATCAGGTTTAACGGTAGTTTTTCAGGATGAATGGGAGACCAGGCAAGTCCTGGCCTGAAGAAGCTCGCTGCGCAAGTGGCAAACAAGCTTTTTTCCAAAAGAAGGTTTTATTTTTTACATAACATCAGTCTGTCAAAACCCAGGCCAAAACCTATTCCCTGCTGATAACTGCCGCCACCGACTACCTGCTTTTGCGCACCCAGGGCAGGGACAGAGATTTCAAAACCCGCCTCTGTGTAGTAGTCCAGGCCGCGTTTGACAGCGGTGGCAACTTCATAGGCATTCGTTTTTAAAGCGACCATTTGTGTTGCCATGGACAGCAGTTCTTCCCGACAGGAAGGGCTATCAGGATTGATGATTTCCACCCCAAACTGGTAGAACTCCCGGTAGCGTCCTTCCTGCGGTTTTTCATAACGCCAGCAGCGTTCGAAATACCAGAGCTTTTGATTTCTTTTTTGTTTGAAGTGCTTGTCAGCGAGCAGTTGCACAGTGGCCGTAGCTTCGGGGCGCAGGCACAGTGATCTGCCTTTTTTGTCAGGGAAGACATACATCTGTGACAGCACTTCAGTACCTGCCTTGTTGACATAAATATTCGCTGGTTCCAGCGATGGCAGCATGATCTCGTTAAAGCCATACGCTTCGGCGATACCGATCAGGGCATTCAGTAGGCGACGCCTCTCTTTAACTTCGTCACCAACCAGGATGCGGACGCCGCGGCACTGCTCATCTATTCTTAATTCCATACTTGACTCCATCATTGCATTGCAACATAGCTGCTGTCTGCCGACAGCAGAAATAAGAAAGCCCTCTGTGCAGGCTGAGAGGGCTTTCTTAGTGATGGGGCTTAACATTCATCCAAGCAATAGCTCTCCCAGCCAGCGATGTGACTGATGTGAAGTTGCGTGCAGAAAAGATATGGCGAAAGTAGTCATGGCTTGATCATAAATTCGCTGGCTGTTTCTGTCAATCAAGAACATCAAAATACAGAAATGTGATTTCTTGATGAATTTAAGGATTTTTTTGTTACGTATTTTTACAACTTTTCAAAACTTTATTCTTTCCGCTTTGGATTTTTAAACTTAAAATTCCGCCCTGCTTAATAAACACCCAATTTTCTGGTTTTGTGAAATTTGGTCTAGATATTTATAAAATATATTACTAATATATTTCCACCAGATGACATTTGCATTTGGTAAAAACAATGTCCGGCGATGTTTTTAATAGGTTCGTTCAGGCATTGATACAAGGAAGCAGCGGCATGCAGATGCATGTCTGCTGCTTTCACACATAGGGAGTTGGTAAATACCTGCTTCAAGAAATTCAGGCGGCGCCAGTCTACAAACTGACGAATGAAAAAGCCTGAAGGGGGCGGTATTGCTTATAACTCTTCAACAATCAGGGAGACGTAATTCATGTTATATCCAAACAAAATCGCAAGCGTGGCCGGACTATTGGCCCTCAGCTTGACAGGCTTTATGCAAGTTGTTCAAGCTGCAGAAACAGAAGAGCATACGCGCTTGAAGCAAGCACCGATGCCGCATCAAAGGCAAAGTTTGCCGCCGACAGCAGAACAAAAGAAATTCAATCTGCCGCCGACAAATGCACCACGCCTGGATTTGGGCATAGTCAACAAGCAGAAAAATCTGATGGCACCACCACCATCGGCTGATTGCAAAAACATGTCGACCCTGGCTGGCTACAGCGGCGATGCACTGGCAACTTACATCGTTAATCTGCCCAGCTATGAATGCCATTACGGCTTGTTCTCATTGAATGCAACTGAAGCGGCAAAGGTTTATTCCCTCGCTAATTTCACAGCTGTGGTTAACCGCTTTGCACAAGAAGCGGCCAACTACAATGCGACCAATATGAATCTGGTCAATCTGATCATTTACTTGCGCGCCGGTTATTATCTGGCTGGCGGCAATACCATCCCGGCACCGGCTGCCAGCTTGCTGACCAGCATGCGCGGCCCTATCAAACAACTGGTCGATGGTAATCAACTGTTCAAGATCAATACCGCAGGACCAAGCACGGCAGCAGAGACCCTGAAGCTGGTAACCAATCTGCATGATGAAGCCTACTATTTGTCGAGTGTAAAAAATATCATCACGCGCTATACAAACACGCCTTCCAATCCAGCAGCGAGTGATGCCTTGAAATCAGATACTGTGGCGGATGGCTTTACAGCTGCGCTGACGGTGCTTTTCTACGGCCATTCAAGGCCAGATGCATTGCCATTGTTGCGCAATGATTTGTCGTATGCGACTACATTGAACAATTTTATCGTCAACAACAAGGCAGCCTTACTGGGCACACCACGGGAATATCAACTCAGCGACACCGAGAATGAAGCCTTCCGCTTCATGCAATATCCTAACCAGTTGGCTACGGTCAAACCCATGGTCAAGTACCAGCTCAGTCATTCCACCATGACAGGTGCAGATGCCATGATGTGGTTGAATGCAGCCTCTGCAGTCAAATACTATGACAATGCCAATTGCGCAGAATACGGTACTTGCAATTACGAGACCACACTGGCCAATACCATACTGAAAAACAACTACACTTGCAGCCCCAGCTTGAAGATTCGTGCTCAGGACATGACAACGGCGCAGATGCAGGATTCTTGTGCCATGCTGGCGGCAGAAGAAACATATTTCCACACCATGGTGCAAAGTAAGCGTCAGCCAGTAGCTGCTGACAATAATTCGGCACTGGAAGTGGTGGTCTTTGATGACTATACCAACTATGGCAAGTATGCATCGCTGCTGTACGGTATCGACACCAATAATGGTGGCATGTATCTGGAAGGTGACCCTAGTGTTGCAGGTAACCAGGCGCGCTTTGTTGCGCACGAAGCTTCCTGGCTGCGTCCAGCTTTCCATGTCTGGAATTTGCAGCATGAATACGTCCATTACCTTGATGGCCGTTACGACATGAAAGGCGATTTTGGTGACGGTACAGTCAAACCTACAGTCTGGTGGATAGAAGGTATTGCCGAATATCTGTCCCTGAAAAACAATAACCAGAAAGCCATAGACGCAACCAGATCAGGTACAGCATACAAGCTCAGCCAGATTTTTGGCAACACTTATTCCATGCCTGATTATGTGGCACGTGCCTATAACTGGGGCTACATGGCAACCCGCTTCATGATGGAAAAACATCGCAGTGATGTCGATGTCGTCCTCGCCAAGTTCCGTGCTGGTGATTATGATGGTTACCAAGCTTATATGAACAATATAGGCACACGCTACGACAATGAGTTTGCAAGCTGGCTTACTACGGTGACTACTGCAGGTGAACCACCACTGCCAGTTGATAACAGCTTGCCTGATTGTCCAGCCGGTAGCTACCTGGGTAAAAACTGCGTGAAACGCGGTTATGCATCCAGCACACAAACCTACGCCTACATCATGGTGCCAGCCGGTGCGAAAAACCTCAAACTGACCACTAGCGGTGGTACTGGTGATGTGGATATGTATGTATCCGTGGACAAGTATCCAAGCACAGGTATCTATGACTATGCTTCCGTCAAGAGCGGTAATGATGAGAGCGTCACGATCAGCAATCCTACTGCCAACCGCTGGTACTACATCGTACTCAGCGCAAGACAGAGTTTTGCTGGTGTGAATGTGTCGGCAACGTATGACTGATAAAGACAAACTGGCTGCTTGCTAAGCGCAAACCAGTCTGTATAAGAAAAATGTAACAAGCTGTTGGGGCAGGCATGCAAATGCCTGCCCCTTTTTTATGCAATAAACTCGCTAAAGCTGTTTTTTTGATATTCTGTACATCCATGCAAATGAACGGAGCTCAATATGCATAAAAGTAGATTGGCATGTTTTGTGATTGATTGCCAGGTGGATGATATCAAGTCAGGAGCCAATTTCTGGGCTGCAGCCTTAGCTTACCCAGCCGGAGATGCGGATGACAAATACGTCGTCCTTGAGGCAACACCTACTGGCCCGAAAATGCTCTTGCAAAAGGTTGAACATCCCAGCCGCATACATCTCGACATAGAAACCGACAATAAGGAAGCTGAGGTCCAGCGTCTGGAAAAACTAGGTGCCAAAGTCGTCAAGACCATGGAACGCTGGGTCGTCATGGAAGCACCGACGGGACACCGGTTTTGCGTCGTCAATCCCCAGCGACCAGATTTTCATACTGCCAGCGATATTAATGTCTGGGAGTGATGGGGCTATCTGCTAATGCTGCGGCCAGATTTCTGCTATCCGCAACAGATTGGTAGAACCTGGCTGGCCAAACGGCACGCCAGCAGTAATTGCTATCTGTTCGCCGACTTGCGCTAACCCCTGCTGCCAGGCGGTACGGCAGGCGGTGGCAACCAGTATGTCTTCGTTGGGTACGACATCACTGACGCTGGAGTGCACTCCCCAGACCAGTGCCAGTCGGCGGGCGGTATTCATCTTTGGGGTGATGCTGAGTATAGTTGCCATGGGCCTTTCACGTGCAGCACGCAGGCTGGTATGGCCGGAGGTGGTATAGGTGACCGTAGCAACTGCACCGACGATTTGCGTAACTGAACGCAAGGCGGCGCAGATGGCATCGCCCTTATTATTCTGCGGTGCTTCATGCTGGGCGGCGATCATGTTTTTATACAGGGGGTCACGCTCTACCTCGCAAATGATGCGGTCCATGATCTCAACTGCAGCAACCGGGTAGGCACCACTGGCAGATTCTGCCGACAGCATGACCGCGTCTGCCCCATCATAAATTGCACTGGCTACGTCAGATGCTTCAGCACGGGTAGGCACTGGGGCAGCTATCATGGATTCCAGCATCTGGGTAGCAATGACTATCGGTTTGCCATGGCTGCGGCAGACGCGCAATATGCGTTTTTGCACGCCAGGTACACGTTCTGGTGGCAGTTCCACACCCAGGTCACCACGCGCCACCATGATGGCGTCGGAAGCGGCGACGATTTCTTCCAGCCTGTCGAGTGCCGCCGGTTTTTCCAGCTTGGCCAGCACACCCGCACGACCTGCTACCAGGGCTTTGGCTTCTGCCACGTCTTCTGGTCTTTGCACAAAGGACAGGGCTATCCAGTCTGCGCCCATATCCAGCGCAAATGCCAGATCGCGTTTATCTTTTTCAGTCAGTGCAGGTATGGGCAAGACGGCATCTGGCACATTCACGCCTTTGCGGTCCGACAGTGCGCCGCCATTGATGACGCGGGTGCGTATGCTGTGCGCATTACTGTCTATGACTTGCAGGCGCAGCTTGCCATCGTCGAGCAATAATGATTGCCCGGCGGTGATGACGGCAAACAATTCAGGATGTGGCAGGCAGACCCGGTTTGCATCGCCAGGTGTGGTGTCGCTGTCGAGTATGAATTCCTGCCCGGCTGTCAGTATCACCCGACCTGCGCTGAACTGGCCTACCCGCAATTTGGGGCCTTGCAAGTCAGCCAGGATGGCAATGGGACGACCCATTTCTGCCTCGATCTCACGCACGATATTGCAGCGCAATTGATGGTCGGCATGGTTGCCGTGGCTGAAGTTGAAACGGAAGACATCGGCACCGGCTTCAAACAGCGCCTTTATCATTTCCTTGCTACTGCTGGCAGGGCCCAGGGTGGCGACAATTTTAGCTTTGCGACTGCGATGCATAGTATGCTTTCATTTGTTATAGGCGGCAGCCATCATGGCGCGATGCGCCGTGTTCTTGCTGCCTTTGAATATTTGGATTGAGTCTTACAAGATCAGGATAGCCCTGAAGTCGTTGACATTAGTGCGTGTAGGGCCGCTGACGACGAGGTCATCGAGTGCGCTAAAAAATCCGTAGCCATCATTGTTTTCCAGCAGGCTGCGGGCGCGTATTTGTTTGTCTGCGGCGCGACTTACTGAGTCTGGCGCATACAGTGCCCCGGCATTATCTTCCGAGCCATCTATGCCATCAGTATCGCAGGCGATGGCGTGAATATCTGCATGGCCGTCGAGTGCGACCGCCAGGCTCAGCAAGAATTCTGCATTGCGGCCGCCACGTCCTGTGCCACGCACGGTGACTGTGGTTTCACCGCCAGAAATCAGTACGCAGGGTCTTGCGAATGGCTGGCCATGTCTGGCCACCTGCTTTGCCAGCGCTGCATGTACCAGGGCGACATCGCGTGCTTCGCCCTCTATACCATCCGACAAGATATAGGGTGTAATGCCTGCTGCACGTGCGGTGGCTGCTGCGGCTTCCAGTGCCTCCTGTGCAGTGGCGATGACATGATGGCTGTGGCCTTCAAAACGCGCATCATCCGGTTTGGGTGTTTCACCTTTACCGCTTTCCAGATGCTGCAAAATTTCTGCTGGAATAGCGATATCGTATTTGCGCAAGACTGCCAGAGCCTCTGCACAAGTCGTGGCATCAGGCAAGGTAGGACCACTGGCAATGATGCCGGGTTCATCACCGGGTACATCGGATATCAGCAAAGTCACTACCCGTGCCGGGGCGCAGGCCAGTGCCAGGCGGCCACCCTTGATGGCCGACAAATGCTTGCGCACGCAATTCATTTCAGAGATCGCTGCACCGCTTTTCAGCAAGGCCTTGTTGATGGCCTGTTTTTGTTCGAGGCTGATGCCATCTGCCGGCAGGGCCAGCAAGGCAGAGCCACCGCCAGAGATCAGGCAGAGTACCAGGTCATCCTTGCTCAGTCCTTGCACCATGTCCAGTATGCGAGCGGCAGCCTGCTTGCCTGCTTCGTCCGGCACAGGGTGGGCGGCTTCCACCACTTCTATCTTGCGGCAGTCTGCACCGTGGCCGTAACGTGTGACCACCAGGCCCGAGAGTTCACCCTGCCAGTGGTCTTCCACCACCTTGGCCATGGCTGCTGCACCTTTACCGGCACCAATGACCAGGGTGCGGCCTGTTGTCGGAGGCGGTGGCAGGAACTCGGGCAGGCATTTCTCTGCGCTGACGGCGGCAACGGCGCTGGTGTAGAGGTCGAGCAAGAACTGGCGTGGGGCTAGGGAGGTCATGTCAGGGCTTTCGTGAAAATGGGCGATGCGTGCTTACTCGATACGCCTTGTAGGTTGTGCTACGGTTTACCAGCCCAACACTGGGCCTTTGATTAACTCGTACGTCATTGAACCGCCAAGTGTTGGGCTGATGAAGCGTAGCCCAACCTACGAAATCAGGTTTTTAAAAATCTAGTATGCCTTCAAACAGCTCATCGCCGGGTGAATTTTTTTTTGTGCATCCACTTTTGAAGGCTAACAACGATCAAGCTTCGGCAATCTCATGATTCGACATGATCTCTATCGCCCGGCACAGGGCCGAGTGATCGAGACCGCGCATGCCGTTGGCAGAACAGGCATTCATCAATTCCTGCACCATTGCTGTATTCGGCAAAGAAACACCCAAAGCTTTTGCCCCTTGCAAAGCCAGGTTCAAGTCCTTTTGGTGCAGCTCTATCCTGAAGCCGGGGTTGAAGGTACGTTTCACCATGCGTTCGCCATGCACTTCCAGTATGCGGGATGCCGCAAAACCGCCCATGAGTGCCTGCCTGACCCTGGCTGGATCAGCACCAGCCTTCGATGCAAACAACAGGGCCTCAGCCACTGCCTGTATATTCAGCGCAACGATGATCTGGTTGGCGACCTTGGTGGTCTGGCCATCGCCATTGCCACCGACCAGGGTGATGTTCTTGCCCATCAGCTCGAACAGGGGTTTGACCTTGTCGAAAGCAGTTTCCGGGCCGCCGACCATGATGGTCAGGCTGGCTGCCTTGGCACCGACTTCACCACCGGACACCGGTGCATCCAGGTATTCGCATTTCAGGGCATTGATTTTCTTGGCAAATTCCTTGGTAGCGATGGGCGATATAGAACTCATGTCCACCACGATCTTGCCAGCCTCGAGGCCAGCAGCAACGCCATTCTCGCCAAACAGCGCAGTTTCCACATGCGGCGTATCCGGCACCATGATGAAGATAATGTCAGCACGCTTGGCAACTTCTTCACCCGATGTACAGACCGTGGCACCGCGCTCTATCAATTCAAACGGCGGGTTCTTTATGTCGTGCAAATACAGCTTATGCCCACCCGTTTGCAAATGCCCAGCCATAGGTGCGCCCATGATGCCCAAACCTATAAATCCAATTTTAGCCATGATTTTTCCTTAAATTTTATATTAGAGTTCGTGCGATTTAATCCAGCCAAGCCCGGCCACAGTACCGTTCTGCGGCTTGTATTCGCAGCCCACCCAGCCCTGGTAGCCCATGTCGGCCAGTGCGGCGAAGATGCTGCGGTAATTGATTTCACCTGTGCCGGGTTCAAAGCGCCCCGGGTTGTCGGCCAGTTGTATGTGCCTGATCATCGCCAGATTGTTCTTGATGGTATTGATCAGTTCACCTTCCATGCGTTGCATGTGATAAATGTCGTATTGCACGAAGATATTGTCTGAACCGGTGGCGCGTATCAGGTCCAGCGCCTGTTGTGTGCTGGATAAAAAGAAGCCGGGTATATCGTAGGTATTGATGGCTTCGATGAGTAGGCTGATATTCGCAGCCTTCAGTTTGTCAGCCGCATAACGCAGGTTGCTGACCAGGGTTTGTTCTGATTCTTGTGCACGGACATTCGACTGGCGTATGCCGACCAGGCAATTCAGTTGCGTGACCTTCAGTGCCGTGGCATAGGCAATGGCAACCTCTACACCCTGGCGGAATTCTTCCGCACGATCAGGGTGACAGGCAATGCCACGTTCACCGGCTTCCCAGTTACCTGCAGGCAGATTGTGCAGCACCAGTTGCAGATTGTTTTCTTGCAGTTTTTCTGCGATCTGTTTCACTTCGAATGCATAGGGGAACAGAAATTCCACAGCCTTGAAACCTGCCTGCGCAGCAGCGGCAAAGCGGTCGAGAAATGCATGTTCGGTAAACAACATGCTGAGATTGGCGGCCAGTCTGGTCATCGCATATCCTTGTAGATGGGTGGCCGTAAGCCTCCCGCAGCCAGGCCACGGGAGCTCACGGGGCACCGGACGGGGAGGCCCGGTACCTGAAAGTTTTGCATCAGTTTTAATTAGTCGAGCAGGGCGATCGCAGTAGGTGCATGAGCATCTTCCGTCGCCAGTTCTTCAAATTCATTGATATTGCTGATCTCGGTACCCATGGCGATATTCGTGACGCGTTCCAGAATAATTTCGACGACGACAGGTACACGGAACTCTTGCATCCAGCCCTGGGCCTGGGCAAAGGCGTCAGCAATGGCACTAGGCTCCGTCACGCGTATGGCCTTGCAGCCCAGGCCTTCGACGACGGCAACATGGTCTACTCCGTAACCATTCAGTTCTGGCGCATTGATGTTTTCAAACGCCAGTTGCACGCAATAATCCATGTCAAAGCCACGCTGCGACTGGCGTATCAAACCCAGGTAAGAATTGTTGACGACCACGTGCAGGTAAGGCAGCTTGAATTGCGCTCCGACGGCCAGTTCTTCTATCATGAACTGGAAGTCATAATCGCCAGAGATAGCAACCACCTGACGTTGCGGGTCTGCGGCGCAAACGCCCAGTGCCGCTGGTATGGTCCAGCCCAAAGGGCCAGCCTGGCCGCAGTTGATCCAGTGACGCGGGTAATACACATGCAGGAATTGCGCAGCGGCGATTTGCGACAGGCCTATGGTGCTGACATAGCAGGTTTCGCGACCAAAGGCCTTGTTCATTTCTTCATACACGCGTTGCGGCTTCACTGGCACATTATCAAAATGGGTACGGCGCAACATGCTGCGTTTGCGTTGCTGGCAATCGACTACCCAGGCAGAGCGGTCCTTGAGTTTGCCTGCGGCTTTCCATTCTTTGGCAACTTCGATGAAAAGTTTTAATGCTGCACCAGCATCAGAGACGATGCCAAAATCAGGGCCAAACACACGGCCAATTTGCGTGGGTTCTATGTCGATGTGGACAAATTTTCTGTCCTTGGTAAACACATCAATGGAACCAGTGTGACGATTCGCCCAGCGATTACCTATGCCCAGCGCAAAGTCAGATGCCAGCATGGTGGCATTGCCATAACGGTGGCTGGTTTGCAAACCGACCATACCTACCATCAAAGGATGATCATCTGCTATTGCACCCCAGGCCATCAGGGTAGGTATGACAGGCACGCCAGTCAGCTCGGCAAATTCTACCAGCAAGGCTGAGGCATTGGCATTGACAATGCCGCCACCAGCGGTGATAAGCGGGCGCTCTGCTTCATTAAGCATGGTGAGCGCCTTTTCTATCTGGGCGCGGGTAGCCTTGGGTTTATACACTTCCAGCGGCTGATAAGTGTCCGGGTCAAATTCTATCTCGGCCATCTGCACATCAAATGGCAAGTCAATCAATACCGGGCCAGGGCGGCCAGAGCGCATGATGTGAAAAGCTTGCTGGAATACCATGGGCACGAGAGCAGGTTCACGCACCGTTACCGCCCACTTGGTGACAGGCTTGGCAATGGATTCTATATCGACTGCCTGGAAGTCTTCCTTGTACAACCTTGCCCTGGGTGCCTGGCCAGTAATACAGAGTATGGGTATGGAATCTGCCTGGGCAGAATACAGGCCGGTAATCATGTCCGTACCCGCCGGACCGGATGTGCCTATACAGACGCCGATGTTGCCAGCCTGAGCGCGGGTATAGCCTTCAGCCATGTGGGAAGCTCCCTCAACATGGCGCGCCAGTATGTGTTTGATCGTGCCTTGCTTCTTGAGCGCCGCATAAAACGGGTTGATCGCCGCACCTGGCACCCCAAACGCCTGATGCACGCCTTCTTTTTCCAACACATAAGCCGCCGCTTGCGCAGCCGTCATCTTTGCCATTTTGCTCTCCAGTTTTGCTATTAGTCGTGTGTATGCAGATGTTGAAACACATGCTAAAGGCAAAACCTCAGCGTGATAAGACGACAAATTCTCGCTTTATTCGATACTTCAAGTATGGAATAATAGAACCATCTCAAGATTTCTCTGTGCCCCCTCTGTGCCTCGGTGTCTCTGTGGTGAGAGGTTTTCATGCCAAATTCACATGGATAAACCATGGACAAACTCACCCAAATCGAAGCCTTCGTTGATGTCGTTGAAAAAGGAAGTCTGGCCCGCGCTGCCCTGGGCCAGAATATCACCCCGGTCATGCTGGGCCGCCGCATCGATGCGCTGGAAAAACGCCTGGGCGTGAAGCTCATGCACCGTAGCACCCGTCATCTGACGCTGACAGAGCAGGGTACGGTTTATCTCGATCATTGCCGCAAGTTACTGGCCGACCTGGGTTATGCCGATCAACTGGTATCCGAGGGACGGCACAAGGCTACCGGTCATCTCATCGTATCAGCCCCCGCCGCCTTCGGGCGCAAGCATGTGGCACCGCATGCACCGCAATTCGTCAGGGCCAATCCAGCCGTGCAGATTTCCTTCAACCTGACAGACAGGGTGGTCGATCTGGTGCGCGAGGGTTATGACCTGGGCATACGCATAGGTGGCAATATCGATCCCAATTTTGTTGCCGTAAAACTGTCCAGCAACCGCCGCGTAGTTTGTGGTACTCCAGCCTATTTTGAGCGACATGGCATACCGCGCACGCTGGAAGACCTGGCACAGCACAATTGCCTGGCCTTCAATTTGCAGGGTGGGCAACAGCGTGGCTGGTATTTCCAGCAAAACGGCAAGCCAGTGACCATCAAGGTGGCTGGAAATCTGGATTGCAATGATGGCGAATTGCTACACCGCTGGGCCTGTGAAGACCTGGGCCTGGCCTGGCGCTCTTCATGGGAGATACAGGCGCAACTGATCTCTGGCGAACTGATTACCGTGCTGGATGACTATGCCTTGCCGCAGTACGACATCGTCGCTGTGTACCCGCAACAACGGCATTTGCCGGTGAAGACGCGCTTCTTTATCGATGCCCTGAAAGCCATCTATGCGCAGCCAGACTACTGGCTGAAAAACTGACGGATGTGGCTACACATATTCAAATTCAAATAGCATCTATAGAAATTCCTTAGCCTTGATATGGAAATAATTGAGCTATCGTCTTTTCACAAACTAAAAAAATTGGATTATCCATAATTAAGGAGACAAAACGTGTTAACTTCCGAGCAAATTCCGGCTGCAAAAGATGCCCCCAGGCCCGTCAGTGCCAACCCTATGCAGCTTTCCTTTCTCGACCGGTTTTTTAAACTGAAAGAAAACAATACCGATGTACGCACAGAATTACTGGCAGGTCTGACGACTTTCCTGACCATGGCGTATATCATTTTCGTCAACCCGTCGATATTGGGTGATGCTGGCATGCCCAAGGATGCTGTCTTTGTAGCGACCTGCCTGGCCGCTTCGATAGGCACCATGATCATGGGCCTGTATGCAAACTACCCCATGGCGCTGGCACCAGGCATGGGCCTGAATGCCTACTTCACCTATGCAGTCGTCAAGGGCATGGGCGTCCCCTGGGAAGCAGCACTGGGTGCGGTCTTCATCTCTGGCTGCCTGTTTATCGCCGTCAGTATTTTCAAGCTGCGCGAGATGATCGTCAATGGCATCCCCCAATCTATACGCACGGCCATCACAGTTGGCATAGGTCTTTTTCTCGGTTTGATCTCACTGAAAAATGCCGGTATCGTGGTTGCCAATCCTGCCACCATGGTGGGCATAGGTGATATGCACAAGGCGCCACCTATCCTGGCAGCACTGGGTTTTTTCCTGATCGTTACTCTGGACAGATACAAGGTACGTGGATCCATCCTCATCGGTATTTTGACAGTAACGGTGTTGAGTTTTTTCTTTGGAGGGAATACTTTTAATGGCGTGGTATCCATGCCACCCTCTCTTGATCCTACTCTGTTCAAGCTCGACATCATGGGTGCATTGTCAGTAGGTATTTTGAACGTAGTGCTGGTGTTTTTCCTGGTTGAATTGTTTGATGCGACAGGCACCTTGATGGGCGTTGCCAACCGTGCGGGTTTGCTGGTGAATGGCAAGATGGAACGCCTGAACCGCGCCTTGTTGGCTGACAGCACAGCCATCGTTGCAGGTTCATTCCTGGGCACTTCCAGTACCACAGCGTATATCGAAAGTGCTGCTGGCGTACAAGCTGGTGGCCGCACAGGCTTGACCGCAGTGGCGGTGGGACTGTTGTTCCTGGCCTGCCTGTTCATTGCGCCTCTGGCTGGGGTGGTGCCTGCCTATGCAACAGCACCAGCGCTGTTTTATGTTGCCTGCCTGATGCTGCGCGAACTGGTAGAGATAGACTGGAGCGATACTTCTGAAAGCATACCAGCAGGTATCACCGCCCTGTTCATGCCTTTCACTTATTCGATCGCACATGGTGTGGCCTTTGGTTTCATTTCTTATGCGGCATTGAAACTGTTCACTGGTCGTGCCAAAGAAGTGAAAGTAATCGTCTGGGCAATCGCCGCAGTTTTCCTGTTCAAGTTTATTTATCTGGGTGCTGGCTGAGTTGAAGCCTCGTCAATGCAAAGAGCTGCATGAGTGATCATGCAGCTCTTTTAACGTTTACATACTTAAGTATTGTTGCGCGCTGATTTGTGCTTGCACTGATTAGTGCATCTGAAATATGTGTCAAACTTCTTTATGATCAATAACTTTGATAATTTATGTGGCTAATTATCATATCTGCATCAGCACTCATGGGTTTTGCAGTTGCCCGTTTCTACCGCGGTAATTTTCCTGCTGTGCTTGCCGCTTTCTTGCCATGGACGAGTTTACTGGCATGGCTATTGTTTTCTGAATATGTATTACCAGTTCAAAGTGGCGGTGCATCCATGTGGCCAGTTGCGCAATTATTCGGTGGCAGTGTGGCAGCCCTTACTGGCTGGACGACTTTCCGGATTTTCAGGAAAAAATCCTGGCCAGACTAGCTCAGCACATGCTGGCGCCTGGCGTAAAAATTACCTTGTTTGATAATTGTTAGGTTACAGTAGCTGTCATTACCAGCCTGATTTCCCCATGAAAAAATTGCCCTCACCGTTGAACCTGGCTGCACTATTTACTGCCACATTTATTTGCTATTCTCCGGCTGCTCAAGCTGATAGCTCAGCACGCTGGGTCCACGGTTCCTGGGTGAATGTCAGAGCCAAACCGGAAGCCAATGCAGCGGTGCTGACGCATCTGGTGGTGAACACACCTGTGCAGTTGGATGCCGCTGCTTCCAGTGGCAAATATTGCGCCATCAGTTGGGGACAGGGGCAGCAAGGTTTTATCGCCTGCAATTTATTGGGTGACAAGGCTTTGCGATTGGAAGATTTTGTTGATAGTCGTAAACGGACTAGCGAAAGCAGCAATTATTTTCCGGCCCGTACTTTCTGGATGGCCCCCAGCTTAAGTCGTTTGCAAGATGCTGGTTTGTATTTTCAGGAAACCATGCTTAGTCCCAAACAAAAGGCTTTGGAAGCGGCAGATAATAAATCTGATGGGGACAAGCGGCCAGCGATCAAGCGCTTTCCCATACCTGAATTCGAAGCGATGAAGCAGTTGATGATGGCTGGTGTCATTGAACCTGCATCCGCCTATGATAAGCCTCCCGCCTTGTGGGATGATATTCTCAAGCTGGCAAAAGCTGAGGAATTGCCCAGCAAAAAAGTGACGGAAGCTAGCAGTCACTTGAATGACTCCCTGTTTTATCCTGGTGTGCTGGTCATGTTGCGGCAACTGAATTTGCCCGCAGCGGCTCCCTCCTATTTCAGGTCTTTGCCTGATCTCGGCAGGCCCTCGGCCATTCCTGAAGAGCTATCCAGGCAGTATCAAATTCCCTACGCGATCAAACCGCTTGGTGGGCCTTACTGGAATGAATATGAACCTGCAGGTATTGGTGTCATTGGCTGGTGGGATCTGGGCAAGCTTGATGTTTTTCTGCAAAAGCCCGTCATGAAACATAGTCTCATGTTGAGTGGCCGCTTCACATCCAGCAATTCGAATTTGAAATACAGTCTGGGCACGGATAACTGCAAAGAGGGGTTTCGTTTTGTCGGCCTGGATGTGCAAACCGAACCTGTTAAGAGCCTGGCGCAGAGAAGGCTGGCGCCTAAAGCGAGAGATGAAGCAGTCTTTCATTTTTATACTTCTGGTGAATTGCCTGCATTGAATGGCGCGGCGCAGGTGACTACGCAAGCACCATACAAATTGCAATACGATACCAAGGCAAAGTCGAATACCTTCGAACATTTTTCGCAGGCAAGCATGACCAGCATAGACCTGGATAAGGATGGCGTCGCTGATTTTGCCATAGCTGAAGCCTGGCACCGTAATGCCGGGCTTGATAGTGCCGTTGATCAGCCCGCTTACAGGGTGATCTTTGTCAATGCAGCCGGTCGCTGGTATATATTTGATATTGATCGATATAGCATCTGCGGTTGCTAAAACCGTTGTTGCTGCAAGCCCTCAGCCAAAAAATCAAACACTGTCCTGATACGTTTGCTGGACTTGAGTTCTCTGTGGGTGGTCAGCCATACAGGTAGAGATGGTAATTCTTGCTCGACCAGGATTTGTTCCAGGTCAGGACTTCGCTCTGCAAGCCAGCGCATGGTAATGCCTACACCCAGACCTTGCTGCAAGGCTTGCCAGTTGACCAGGTAGTTATCGCAACGGAAATCAAAAAAGCTGCGGTCTATCTGTAAGCCTGCTGCACGAAAGCCGCTAATAAACTGTTCGGACTGATCCAGACCCAGCCAGCGAAATCTTTGCATCATTGCCAGCGAAGTGACCTGCTCATGTTCTGGCCAGCTGGGCAATTCCGCCAGATAATCTCTATGCGCATAGATGGCTATGGGCCAGTCGGTCAGATGGCGGGCGATCAGGGCAGACTGGGCTGGCCTGACCATGCGTATGGCGATGTCGGCCTCGCGCTCCAGCAAATTACTGATCTGGTTGCTGGCGACCAGTTCTATCTGGATTTCAGGATGCAGTTGCGCCAACTGGCGCAGCAGGGCTGGCAATACAAAGGCTGAAACCATTTCACTGGCGGTGATCCTGACAGTGCCGTGCATATCATGATTTTGCGTGGCTGCAGCCATACCGAGCGAGCGCGCCGCTGCCATCATGTAGCGCGCAGGTTCAACCAGGTTTTCACCCGTGGGTGTCAGCTTCAGGCCGCGGGCTACTCTTTCAAACAAGGCTGCCCCTAAACTGCTTTCCAGTTCGGCAATCTGGCGCGACAGGGTGGGCTGGCTCAGGCCCATGGCCTCTGCCGCACGGGTCAGTGAACCATGTTCGACCACGGCGACGAAACTGCGTATCAGGTTCCAATCGGTCTGGGAGGGGTCGAATGCGAGCTTGGACATGTTTTTCCAGTGGGTAAAGTAAGACACATTTCATTTCCGTAGATACCAAGCATTGTAATCGGCACAAGGCCATGCTGACCTGATCTGCAAGAAATGCCGTAGCGGAGTATATTCAGGTTTTCTAACTTGCTCATTGTATCCATGTCTGAACTCAGCACCGTCATCATTGTTGGCAGTTCGAGAAGCAAAGGCAATACCTCTGAACTAGCACTTGCTGTTGCCAGCAAACTCCAGGCCAGCGTCATCGACCTGAATCAATACCAGATCGCCCCCTTTGATTATGAATTCAAGAATCGGGACGATGACTTCCTGGCGTTGATGAAGCAGGTACTCAGCTTTGACCGCATCATACTGGCTACCCCCATGTATTGGTATGCCCCCAGCGCCATCATGAAGACTTTCATGGACAGAATTTCTGACTTGCTGAAGGTCGAGAAAGACCTGGGGCGGCAATTGCGTACCAAGAAGGCGGCGTTGTTGGGCACGGGTTCAGATGCCATACCTGCCACCTGTTTTGAGCAAGTGTTCCAGCTTACTTTTGATTATCTCGGCATGGCCTATCAGGGCATGCTGTATACAAGTTGTGAGGATGAATTTATCCATGGCGAGCATCTGCTTGCCATAGAGCGGTTTACGGAGGTCTTGAATGCTGAATGAAACGCAAATCGATGCCTATCTGCACAGACTGGAATACAGTGGTCCACGCGCGGTGGATCTGGCGACACTTACCGCTTTGCATCAGGCACATCTGCAGCAGATTGCTTTTGAAAACCTCGATATCAGTCTGGGCACGAAACTGGATCTGTCGACGGATGCCTTGCTGGATAAATTACTGCGGCAGGGCCGTGGCGGTTTTTGCTATGAGCTGAACCAGGCTTTTGCGCTCTTGCTGGAAGCACTGGGATTTACCGTCAGCCGCTTGTCGGCGCGCGTACATAATGGCAAGGACTTTGGGCCGGACTTTGACCATATGTTGTTGCTGGTAGATGTGGATGGAAAAGACTATCTGGCCGATGTGGGTTTTGGTGATTGCTTCCGTAGCCCTCTGCAATTAGGAGGAGATGGTGTGCATGAATTTGGTCTGCATTATTATCTGCTTGCAGATGGTGAGCAGCATTATGTGCTCATGCAGGGCAAGGATGGTGGTACAGGGCATGCGCAATATCGATTCAGTTTGCAAGCTCATGCGATAGAAGATTTTTTTGAAATGTGTGAGTATCAGCAGACGTCGCCTTTATCGCATTTTACGCAGAAGTCGATTTGTTCTATCGCGACTGTCGCGGGGCGTGTCAGTATGTCGAATAACAAGTGCATAGTCACTGATAGATACGGGCGGCATGTGCATACTATACATGGTGAAGGTGAATACAGGGCCTTGTTGCTGAAGTATTTTGGAATGCGCTTGGCGGGGGATGTGGATGTTGGCAAGCTATTTTTGAGGCATGTTTAGGACGTAACATTCTTCAAACTTTTACAGACTCATTAACGTCATTCCTGCGAGCTTTTGGCTGGACTCTAGTGGTGTTCGTGGCAAACTATCGAGTGACTTAGTTTCAGACTTATTGTGTTTTATGCGTCTGTGCAATTAAATACCTAAACACGTAATTTAAGATTGCCGGCCGGTGGTAGACCGGCGGCTACACACCATTTTGCTTCGCCAAAAAGGTGCGCCAAAAAGGCGACCCAGGCGTCGCTGCCCCCTAAAGGGGGTCCCCTTTGCTGCAAGTCAAAAAATGGGAAAGTCCGAAAACTCGCTTCCCTTGCAGGGCGCACAATCGCTTGCAAGCGATTGCCGTTACGCTGGCGGGCAGCATGCTGCCCAAAACCCCTGCTACACCTCAAACATCGACCTTTCTTTTTCCATTTTCTGCCTTGCAGCAAAGGCATCGACACATGGGAACTGCGGGAAGTCAAAATCAAAGCAACCCCAAAGTCAAAAACAACCCAAGCACGATGTCAGCGCGACCGGTGTTTTCATTTTTTAACGTAGCGTCTATCAATCAATAATCCGCATCCTGAATTGCCTGCCCTTGATGTTGGTACGGCTCAGTCTGTCCACGGTCTTTTCTGCAACTTGTCTGTCTATGGCGACGTAGGTGACGAATTCCGAGACATTGATTTTGCCTACCTGTTCTTTCTTCAAACCCAGGTCAGCAGTCAGTGCGCCGAGTAAATCACCGGGGCGGAGTTTGTCTTTTTTGCCGCCCATGATACAAATGGTCATCATCGGGGCTTGCAAGTCTCTTTCCGGGCCGGCTTCAAGTGCGTGAATGTCGCCCCAGTGGGCTGGCTCGCCCTGATATTCTTCGATGAGTTTCACCCACTTTTTTTCGCCGGGTGTGGCCAGGCTGAGTGCCAGGCCTTTTTCGCCAGCGCGGCCAGTGCGGCCTATGCGGTGGATGTGGACTTCGGTGTCTTTCGAGACATCGACATTGATGACAGCACCCAGGGTTTGTATGTCCAGGCCGCGGGCGGCGACGTCGGTGGCGACGAGGACGGAGCAACTTTGGTTGGCAAAGCGTATCAAGACTTCATCGCGGTCGCGCTGTTCGAGGTCGCCATGCAAGGCCAGGGCGCTGATGCCCTGGGCGTGCAATTCTTCTGTCAGTTCGCGGCAGTGAATCTTGGTGTTGCAAAAAGCAATGGTGGACGTAGGCTGGTAATGATGCAGCAGGGTGGCTACAGCGGTATTGCGACCTTCTGGTGTCACCAGGTAAAACAATTGCTCTATGTGATTGGCTGCATGCTGGGACTCAACCTTGATCTCAACCGGGTCGCGCAGCAGTTGCTCGCTGGCCTGGCGGATATCATCCGGGTAGGTGGCCGAGAACAGCAGGGTTTGCCTGCGCGTTGGTGTGGCGGCGACAATGTCGTAGATATCATCATAAAAGCCCATGTCGACCATGCGGTCGGCTTCATCCAGCACCAGGGTCTGTACGGTTTTCAGGTTGATCGTGTTACGGCTGATATGGTCGATCAGGCGGCCCGGCGTACCAACCACGATATGTGCTCCATATTCGAGTGAAGCAATCTGTGGGCGCATGGGGGTGCCACCACACAGAGTGACAACCTTGACGTTCGGCATGGTTCTGGCCAGACGGCGCAATTCATTGGCGACCTGATCCGCCAGCTCACGGGTAGGGCAAATCACCAGGCCCTGCACTGCAAAGTAAGTGGGATTGAGCTTGGCTAGTATGCCTATGCCAAAGGCCGCAGTCTTGCCGCTACCGGTCTTGGCCTGCGCGATCAGATCTTGCTGTTGCAGGATGATGGGCAGGCTGGCTGCCTGTATCGCCGTCATTTCCTTGTAGCCCAGGCTGTCCAGATTGGCAAGCATGGGCGCGGATAGCGGCAGGGTATTGAAGGCGGTGGATTCTGACATGGGGTGTATTTTTGTATGAAGATGGCGACAACAGGCTGCTTAGTTTATGAGCAGCCCGGCGGATATGTCGTCATTGTAGGGTAAGCTGCCGCCAGCGTGGCGGGCTTTGGTGCAGGAAAGACTGAAACCAGGTATTTATGCAGGCCAGACCAGATATTCAATGCCATTTTGTATAGAACCTATGACCAGAGCCTGGTTTTCGGCACTTTCGCAGAAGCTGGCGAGTGCGCCGGCAGCAGTGATTTTATTGGTGTTGAGCTGATCCAGCCAATAATTGAAGCCAGCTTGATCCGGGGTGCGGTGCAAGACGTTTTGATAAAAATTGGTCACCAGCACGGTATTTGTTGGTTTGCTGCCATACAGTTTCTGGAACTCAGGTGACAACATGAAGCCAGCGGCAACCGTTGTCAGGCTGGAGCCCTGGTCCATGTCATTGATCCAGTAGCCCAGTCCCTTCAAGTCTGGCTTGCGGTCAAAAGCCGCCTGGTACAGGCGATAAGCCTGCCCTGCTATCCCATTGATATCCAGAGCGATGTTTTCGTCTGTGAAATGCAGGCGTTCTACATTGATCAGGGTATCTGTGCCTTCGGTACCACTCCTGGCGGCGACGACGGCAGAGCCGCTTTTGACGCTGACGCTGTAGTTTGTGTGCAGGCCGTTATAGATGGCGGTATCAAGGCCCAGATCTCCATCGATCGCATCATTGCCGCCATTGCCGGTAAAGCTATTATTGAGCTTGTTGCCATACAAAGTGTCACTGCCGGCACCCCCTATGGCATTCTCTATGTAGGCTCCATAAGCGATACCGAGATTACCCCGGCCATCATAGGTAGGCACGGTGCCACCGGTATAGCCAGGTGGATTTGGCGCTGATACCATGCGGATATCAGAATAAGCACCAGGGGTAAGGTCTATCATACAGCCGAGGGTAAAATTGGCGACAGAAATCGTATCATTGCCACCGGCATCCCAGATGGCCTTTAAAAAGGGCGTATTTGGGTCAAATGTGTAGACATCATTGCCAGTTCTATAGGTTTTATTGACACCATAAACATATTGCATGGCAGCGATATCCAGCACCATGGGTGTTTCCGGCACGATACTTTTAAAGATGAATATCGGCTTTCCAGACGTATCGTAGGTAATGGTTCTGAACAAGTCATTGCTCTGTTCAGTGTAAGACATGATGGAATATTGCGCCGTATCGTAAGTCGAGGGCATTCTCACATCACCCTCGAAAGTATGCTTGAGCCCTAGCGCATGTCCAATTTCATGGATCAATGCTGAATAATTGAAGGAACCTGCATTCCAGTTGGTATTGGCTTTATTGCCATTGCCAGAAAGCCAGATGTCGCCGCCAGAAGGGCTGACACTGCTAGGTCTGTAGGCCCAGCCCCAGGCTTTACCTCCAGTTGAGGTGGTGTCTGCTATCGAAGTCCAGCCCACCCGTATAGTCCCCGCGCTGCTGCTATTGTCTGCAACCTGGATAAACTGCAGGTCGGCAACATTGGCCCATGACTGCAAGGCAGCCTTAGTCGCATTTTGCTGTTCCGTACTCAGGGCATAGTGGGTTCCCGCAGTGGGTTCATTCTCTGAGGTGTAATCGCTGGACTTGTTACGGCCATAAAAATACGAATCCCCATTTGTCCAGGGAAAACTGTAAGTAACAACAGCCTCGTTCAGCCCTCCCCATTTAATGCCATGCAGCAGGGCGTCTATCAGGGTGACGCCTGAGATATTGAAAACGGTAACTTGACCTGCATCGCTGGGTAATGGCATAAGAATGATCGTGAGTAAGACTGATAAGCTCCAGTATAGCCAATTAATGCCTGAGAAACAGCAAACACGAGAACCAGAGGTGCTTGGTTGTTGCTATATGGGCAATGATTTACTGGCAAATAAGGAGTGGCAAATATGCGCCAGGCAAATTAAGCTGTGAGTCTCTACAGGAGAAATACCATGATCATCGCCATCATTGTGCTTTTGCTTGCTGCTTTCTTGCTATATGTTGCTGCACTGCCTGATCAGTTTCGAGTTGAGCGTTCCCTGGCATTGCGGGCTACACCTGAACAGATTTTTCCATTGATCAATGACTTTCACGAATGGGAAGCCTGGTCACCCTGGGAAAAGATAGATCCGGCAGTAAGGCGCACTTATGACGGCCCCGCGCAGGGTAAGGGGGCAGTGTATGCATGGAATGGCAATAAGCAACTTGGTGAAGGCAGGATGGAAATCCTTGAAACCCAGCCCTTTAGCTATTTACGCATACAAATCAATTTCTACAAGCCTTTCGCAGCACAAAACATCATCGAATTCCGTCTCGAAGACAAGGGTGCTACGACTTTAGTCAGTCAAGCCATGTTCGGTCCCTGCAATTTCATATCCAAACTGATGAGCTTGTTTTTCAGCATGGATAAGATGGTCGGTACAAAATTCGATGAGGGCTTGCTTAGTCTGAAAAACATCGCCGAGAAATCCTGAAATTTTTGAATATGCGACAAATGAAGTATCTGGCTGACTTTAGCCAAAGCAGAGATAATAATTTCAACCTGATACGCCTGCTGGCGGCGCTGGCAGTATTGTTTGGGCACAGCTATGCCTTGCTGCGCCAACCCGAACCCTTGGGAGCCAGCCTGGGCATGAGCATAGGCAGTATTGCGGTTGACCTGTTTTTTGTCACCAGCGGTTACCTGGTGACAGGTAGCCTCATGACACGGCAGAAATTGCCTGATTATTTCCTGGCGCGTGTATTGAGAATATTTCCTGGTTTGATCTGCATGGTGTTATTGAGCGTGTTTGCGCTCGGTGCGGTATTCACTTCTTTGCCTGCGACCAGCTATTTTTCCAGTTCTGCTACCTATCAATATCTGTTCAAGTGCGCAAGCATCGTCACAGGTATGTGGTACACCCTGCCCGGCTTGTTTGAGCACAATCCCTACCCTGCTGCTGTCAATGGCTCGCTCTGGACTTTACTCTATGAACTGGTCATGTATGCCTTGCTGGCGGTATTTTGGGGCTTGCATGCCTATGTCTGGAAGCGCTACAGACACTGGTTAGCGCGCGTGCTTGTGCTGGCTTTTTCTGCATTAGCGATCTACGTCGTGCGTCATCATTATCTACTGAACATGGCTGAATTTGACCGGCTGTTCTTTATGTTTTTTTCCGGTGCCGCGTATTTTCTTTTGCGTAAACATATACAGCTGAAGCATGGATTTGCCATAGGCACCATGCTGGCACTCGTCCTCAGTCACTATATCAATCCGCCAGTGTTCACCCTGGCCTATTATCTGAGCCTGCCCTATCTTTTATTGTATCTTGCTTATATACCGGCAGGCAGACTGCGCATGTATAACCGAGTCGGTGATTACTCTTATGGCGTGTATATCTATGCCTTCCCCATACAGCAAGCCCTGTTATCCCTTGCGCCACAGATGCCAGTCGTGATACTGACAGTTTTTGCGACAGCGTTTACCATGATTTTTTCCATTAGCTCATGGCATGTCATAGAAGAACCTGCAATGCGTGCCAGGCTATGGCTGACAAGACGATGGAAACCACAGCAGACGAATCTGGATGCATTGTCGAAAGGATGAAAAATGGCAAGACAGCGAAAAATGTTTACCTGGCTATGTCAGCATAGTCTTGTCAGCTTTCTTTTACTGACGCTGAGTTTTGTGGTGTTTGGCAAGCTGTCCTTTGATATCGTCCACCTGTTCAGTGCAAATGCAGAATACTTGCTCGACAATGGATGGACAGGCATGGTCGATGGCGGCTTGCAACAATTGCTGGAACTGATACTTTCAGCCTGTGCTGCCATGGCTGCCTATATGCTATTCAAACTGTGTGAACAGGCCTTGCTGGAACGCATGCGGCACCAACATGACTGAGCACAGCGGAGCAATACTGAGCAAGAACTATCATGCGGAATGACGCAAGACTGTTTATTCTGCAGCCTGCCAGGGAGAAATCATTGAGCAAGTCCAGCTATCAAACGCGTATGCTAAGGGTGCTGCAATACATCGATACACATCTGGATGAAGACTTGACGCTTGATTGTTTAAGTGAAGTTGCTGCTTTCTCAAAATTTCACTTCCACAGACAGTTTTCTGAATACATTGGTGTCGCGGCATTTCGCTATGTGCAGCTATTGAAACTCAGGAAGGCCATGTATGAACTGGCTTTTCGTCACCATAAGCAGGTCATCAATATTGCCCTGGATAATGGCTATGAAAGCAGCGAAGCTTTTTCACGCGCTTTTAAAAAAAGCCTTGGTCTAAGTCCGGCACAATTCAGGAAACAGCCTCAGTGGGACAACTGGCAGAACAGCAATCTGACCATCAACCATTGGAGAGAACAGTATATGCCCATGACATATCAAAACAGCGATGTACGCTTCGTTAATTTTCCGGAAACCCGTATCGCCGTGCTGGAACATCGCGGTGCCCCCGGTTTGCTGCCCAACAGCATTCTGCGTTTCATAACCTGGCGCAAGCTCAACAAACTGCCGCCCAGCTTCAGTGCGACTTTTAATCTCATCTATGACGATCCTGAGCAAACGCCCGCAGCCGATTTTCGTTTTGATCTCGCGGCCGCAGTCACTGCGCCAGTGGCAGAGAATGAATATGGGATCGTCAACAAAATTATTCCAGCCGGGGAGTGCGCTGTGTTGCGACACACTGGCAGCGATGCGCAACTGGCTGGCGCTGTGCGCTTTATGTATGGCAGCTGGCTGCCGCAAAGCCAGCGTAGTCTGCGTGACTTCCCCTTATTTTTTCAGCGCATCAGTATTTTCCCGGATGTGCCTGAACATCAGATGGTGACCGATATATTCTTATCTCTGCAAGAATAAATTTACAGGTCAAGCACCAGTTCTCCAGCCTGTGCACGTGAAACGCAGATGCAGATGCGGTCTTTTTGCTCTGCCTCTGTCAACACCGAGTCCCTGTGCTGGGCTTGTCCGCCCAGCAGCTTCACAGCGCATGTACCGCAATTTCCAGTTTCACATTCGGCATCTGCAGTGATGCCGTGCGCACGTACTGCTTGCAAGATACTTTGGTCGGCACGGACTTGGATAACTTTTTTACTACGCACCAGCTCCACCCGAATTTCTTCATCATCTGCTGATTTTTGTGCAGCAAATCTTTCATAGCGCACTCTCTCCCTGTCCATGCCCAATGCTGCTGCCGCATTCAGCACGGCAGCGATCATGCTGGCAGGGCCACAAACATAGATCAGGCTTTCTTCGCTGGCTTCAGCCACCGTCCGGTGGATATCCAGTCGTTGGGCATGGTCAGTCGCATACAGATGCAAGGCATCGCCCAAATTTTCCTGCAACTCTGCTCGATATGCCATGGCCTGGCGTTGACGACCAGCGTAATGCAATGTGAATGGCTGCCCTTGGGCCTTCAATTGCTCAGCCATGGGCTTGATGGCCGTGATGCCTATGCCACCGGCAATCAGTATGGTTGGTGCCGCATGTGCAAGCAGCTCGAAGTCATTGCGTGGTAAATCGCAATACAGATGCATTCCCAGCCCATACAGTTCATGTACGGCCATCGAACCACCGCGGCCCTCAGGTTCGGCCAGTACAGCAATTTCATATACGTCAGACTTGCTCGCGGCGGAACTGATGGAATATTGGCGTGTGCCAGCTTGTCCATTGGCCAGCAAAACTGGCACGCGCAAATGTGCTCCAGCACCCACGGCAGGCAAGTCTTTACCTGCCGGATCACGCAGCTCATATGCGCGTATGCGCGGGCTCAACTGGCGCACGCCAGTAATGACCAGCTCCAATGGGCCATTGCCAAGACGGGCTGGTTTTACAGGCAGAGTCTGTTGCTTTAATTGCTCTTGCAACAGATGGTTTTCAGCCTGAAGACTGGCCAGCATGACTTGTACTTCCTTGTCGGTGAACCTGGGTGTGATATGTTGGGGGCAGTTCCATTCTATGGCTTCCACCGTGATGACCACGGCACGTTCGACACGAGCGCGGTAACTGGACATTTCCAGCCTGGCGATCAGGCGCGGGTCTTCAATTTCATGAACGATTTTCGCCCTGCCCCAAATTTTTAAGCGGCGGCGGTTGGCATAATCCATGAGTATCAAAGAAATCTTGTCGCTGGCAAACAGGTTGCCTACACTTAAGTACTGGGCATTGCCCGAAAAATCGGCATAGCCTATGGTTTTTTCATCAATGACTTTGAGAAAGCCGGCTGGGCCACCACGGTGTTGTACATAGGGCCAACCGTTTTCCGAAATTGTTGCCTGATAAAAACTGTCGCGGGCAATAATGAATTCCGTGTCCCGTTCCAGCAAGTAGTCACGTTTTTCTTCCACCAGTTCAAAACCACGATTGGCCTCACGGCTGCCATACAGGCTTTGTGCTGCCTTTACGCTGGGGGTAAAACTGATATCGGCGAATGCGCGTGACATGGTGATCTCCTTGCTGTTACGGGACGGGTTTCTGACTGCAATTACAGATTGACTTTAGGGAAGTCGATTTCCAGGCGGCTGGCCTTACCCAGGATATTTGTCAGGATATTCATACCCACATGGGTGATCACTTCGACGATATCTGCATCGCTATAACCCGTGTCGCGCATTTCCAGAATTTCTGCTGTAGTGACTTCACCACCGTGCTCGACTAGCGAACGGGCGAATTTCACGGCGATGGCTGCTTTGGCATCCTGACTGCTGCCAGCACGATTGGCCGCCATTTCTTCATTGTTCAAGCCCGTGCCACGACCTATGGCGGTATGGGCAGAAACGCAATATTCACAGGAATTTTTTTGTGCTACAGCCAGGGCGATACGTTCGCGGGTTTGCGGGTCCAGGCTACCTTCACCAGCGATGCCGTGCAAGCCGAGAAAAGCGCGCAAGGCAGCAGGTGAATTGGCGAATGCTTTCAAGAAATTTGGGACCATGCCCAGTTTTGTTTGTATTGCTTCCAGCAAGGCCAGTTGTTCAGCATTGGCAGTTTCTTTAGTGACGAGATTGATGCGGCTCATGATTTTTCCTAAGTGTTAAGTATCAGTATCCAAAGCGCCCTATTGCGCAGTGCTTAGTTTGAGCCTTTCATTGAAATATAAGAATAGCCTTCATGTTGAATTGATTATTTCGTAAAATGGAATAATAAAAAGCTTATCCGTGGCCGCCATGAAAAACAGCATGAACTAATTGCCAGTAGATTTGTCTGTAATTAAGCCTAGTTGTGCTGAATTAATAATAAATAGCCAATAGACCAGCATAATTTTTAGAGAAATCTCAGAAAAATCCCACCACTGGCGATGACTGGCCTGATGGGCGCAGCTATACTGCGGCCTGATGTCATACCGTACTGTCAGAACTCATTTTGGAGTGTATTTTGTTTAAAACCCTTGCTTTTCCTGTGGCCCTTGCGGGCGTTTTTTCATTTGCTCATGCTGACGAAGGTCAGTGGCAACCGTATCAATTGCCCCAACTGAAGGCTGAGTTAAAACGCATAGGCATCAATATGCCAGCAGAAAAACTGGCAGACTTGAACAAGCATCCCATGTCTGCCATGGTGTCGCTGGGTGGGTGTTCGGCAAGTTTTGTTTCCAGTACCGGTCTGGTGGTGACCAATCATCATTGTGCTTATGGTGCGGTACAAAGAAATTCGACAGCAGAAAAAAATTACATCGCCAATGGATTTTTGGCGAAAACCTTGGCTGAGGAATTGCCTGCTGGCCCCGATGCGCGCATGTACATTACCGACAAAGTCGAAAATGTGACGGAACTGGTGAGCCAGGGCCTGAATGCTGCCATGTCAGGCCGTGCCAGGGCAGAACATGTGGAAAGTCGCATCAAGGCCCTGGTCGCTGAATGTGAACAAGACAAGGCATACCGTTGTTCCGTTCCCAGTTTTCACCGTGGCCTGGAGTATTACCGTATACGCCAGATGATGATACGTGACGTGCGTCTGGTCTATGCGCCGTCAGACAAGATAGGCAATTTTGGTGGTGACGTCGATAATTTTGAATGGCCGCGTCATACCGGTGATTACTCTTTCCTGCGTGCTTATGTAGGCAAGGATGGTCGCCCTGCCGACCCGTCTGCTGACAATGTACCTTATCAATCAAAAGACTTTTTGGTGGTATCTGCCCAGGGCTTAAAAAATGGCGACCCGATTTTGATGGCCGGTTATCCTGGCCGTACCAGCCGCTATAAATTGCCAGCAGAGATACGCTTTGCCCGTGACGTCAGCTACCCTGCCAAAGTAACAGAATCCAGGGCAGACTTGGCCGTCATCGCCGCAGCTACCCAAGGCAATGCCGCTGCCGCTGTGCGTTATGCCAGTGTGGTCAAGGGAATCAGCAATGGTTTGAAAAAGACCGAAGGCTTGCTTGATGGTTTTGCACGTAAAGACATTGCTGCCATCAAGGATGGGCAAGATGCTGAATTCCGTCGCTGGTATGCTCAGCATGGCAGCAAGCAGGATTTGCTCAAGGAACTAGATACTCTGATCACGGCCGACATGGCCATGTCGGAAGAAGAGTTCGCCTGGTCCGTCGCCAGCACCAGTGAGTTGCTGAAGAGTGCGCGTACCCTGTATCGCCTCGCCATTGAAATTGAAAAACCGGATGCTGAGCGCCATACCGGCTATCAGCAGCGGGACATGACCATCATTGCTGGCAAACTCAGCCGTCTGGAACAATCGTATCTGCCGAATGTGGATCAGGCCAGGTTCACTGCTGCGCTGCAAAGATATAATAAATTAGCTGCCAAGTCCCACATACAAGGCCTGGATGTATTGTTGCCCACACCGGAAAGCGTCGCTGGCTTGTATCAGCAGAGTTCTTTGAATGAAACCGCGAAACGCCTGGGCTGGATGAGCAAGGACCGTAAAGCGTTCGAACAGTCAGATGATGCCTTCATCCGCCTGGCAGTGAAATTGCATGACACTGCAATGTCGCTGGAAAACCGTCGCAAGGAACTTGATGGCAATCTGGAGCGCGTCATTCCCCAGTATATGCAAGCTGTTATCGAGTGGAAAAAATCCCAGGGCAAGCCTGTGTACCCCGATGCCAATTCCACCCTGCGCGTGACTTACGGCACGGTAGCACCTTACTCACCACGTGACGGCATCAGCAAAGGGCCATTTACGACAGTCGAAGGTATAGTCCAGAAGCACACCGGCAAGTCACCATTTAATATGCAGGAAAGTTTGTTGACTGCGGTAAAAGAAAAACGCTATGGCGTCTTCAAGGACGCAGTTTTGCAAACCGTGCCCGTCAATTTCTTGTCCAGTGCAGATACTACCGGTGGTAATTCCGGTTCTGCCGTCTTGAATAAAAATGGTGAACTGGTGGGTTTGAATTTTGATTCCACGTATGAGTCCATCACCAAGGACTGGTATTTCGATACCGCCATCACACGCGCTATCCAGGTAGATATCCGCTACATGTTATGGGTCATGAAAGAAGTTGATCATGCCGATAATTTGTTGAAGGAAATGACGATCAGGTATCCTGAAAAATAAGCGATCAGTAGCCGTGAAAAAAAGCGTATCCTGCAATTGATACGCTTTTTTCTTTTCAAGGCCTGGTGGGTGTGTTTTCAAAATGCCGGCTGCTATCTGTGATGCTCAACCAGGATAGTTTGTTTTCACAATAAATATCCATGCGTGGCGACAAGCTTTCATGCAGGTTCACAGTACCCAGATACAGCATGCTCAGGCCAGTGTATTTTTCCTGATTGGTGTTATAGATGGATGTGCCGCAGGCTGTACAAAAATGGCGCTGGGTATGTGAGGTAACGGCGTAGGTTTTCAACAGTTGCTGGCCCCGAGTGAAGACCAGCTCAGCAGACTTCACGACTACATAAGAAGATAATGCGGCTCCTGTCATGCGGCGGCACAGGCTGCAGTGACAAGCAACGATTTGTACTGCCGGAGCAGGGTGATGATAGGCAATTTCTCCACAACTGCATTGCCCGGATATTGTTTTCATAAAGTCTCCGATAGGTTAACTTTGGCCAGCTGTCACGCACCTTCCCATTCCAGATCCTTACCATGGTCCCAGACGGTGGGGGCAACATAATTTTTTGCCCATGCCTCAATCTGTGTGGCTGGCATGGGGCGGGCTATGCCATAACCTTGTACCAGGTCGCAACCCAGGCGCAAGAGCGCGACACCGTGTTCTGCAGTTTCCACGCCTTCGGCTATCACTGCGCGATTGAATGCATCCGCCAGGCCGATGATGGCGCTGATGACCGCCAGGTCATCCTTGTCTTCCAGCATATCCCGTACAAAGCTCTGATCGATTTTCAGGGTATCGGCAGGCAGGCGCTTCAGGTAAGACAGGGATGAATAGCCAGTGCCAAAATCATCGAGGGCAAAGCTGACGCCGATTTTCTGGCAAGCCAGCATGACTTCGCGTACATGCTGGATATCCTGGATGGCGGCAGATTCCAGTATCTCGATTTCCAGCCTTTCTGGTGCAACATCAGGGTAAGCGGCAAGTATCTTGCGCAGGCGTTCGACGAAGTCCTTGCACTGAAAATGGCGGGCTGCGATATTCACGCTGATGACCCATTCTGCATGCAGGGCGGTCCAGGCGCGCAATTGTGCCATGGCTTGATGCAGGACCCAGTCACCGACGTCAATAATCAGATCGGTATGTTCTATCAGCGGCAAGAATTGCAGCGGCCCGACGATGCCCTGTTCGGGATGTTGCCAGCGTAACAGGGCTTCCATGCCTATGATACGGCCCTGACGCATATTCACCTTGGGCTGAAAATACAGCCGCAATTCATCCTGTTGCAGGGCTTGGCGTATGCGCGCCCGCTGATTATGATGGGTGCGTAATTGCTGGTCTTGCTCGGCATCGAACAAATGAAATTGATTGCGGCCGTTCAGTTTGGCCTGGTACATTGCCTGGTCGGCACAGCGCAGCAAGGTGTCAGCATTGACATCATCGCGTGGATAAATGGCCACGCCTATGCTGGCAGACAGACTGATGCTTTGCAGTTCTATCTCATACGGCTGCGCCAGCTCAGCCAGCAGCAGGGCCAGATTCAATTCCACGCCTGCGACATCTTGCTGGTTTTGCAGCAGCACCACAAACTCATCACCACCCAGGCGTGCAACATGGTGCTCAGTACCTGCACTGCTCTCCAGACGGCGGGCTACCTGCTGCAATAATTTGTTGGCGAATTCCTGGCCATGGCTTTCATTGATGGCCTGAAAATGATCCAGGTCCAGCAGGCATACAGCCAGCCATTGTTGATGAGTGTGCGCCGTTTGTATCGCTGCGCTGAACCTTTCACTCAGGGCGGCACGGTTTTCCAGTCCAGTCAGTACATCATGGCCAGCTTGCCAGCGCAGTTGTTGCATGAGTTGATGTTTTTCGCTCACATCACGAAACACCAGCACGCAACCCATGACCTTGCCATTCTTTTGCCGTATTGGCGCTGCCGTAAAGTCGACTTCAAATCGCTGACCTGTACGCGCGCTCAAGATCTGATTATTTGCCTGCAAGATGTCGGTGCCCTGGCAAATTTGCTGCAAGAATTCTTGTAACTGCCTACGTTGCTGGCTATCTGTCAGGGAAAACACGTCTGCCAGTGCGTGCGACTGTGCCTCTTTGCGACTCCAGCCGCAGATCTGCTGAGCAACCTTGTTGAGCATCAGTATGCGTCCATGCACATCGGTACTGATAACAGCATCACCGATGGATGCCAGGGTGGTTTCTACCCTGACATTTTCCGCAGCCAGTGTTGCTTGTGCCTGGTTGCGCTCGCTGATATCAATCAGTGCACCTATGCTGCCTATGGCATTGCCATCGACATTGGTGAAACTGGCCTGGTAGTAAATCACATCCAGAATTTTTCCGGCTGCCTGTATCTGCATTTCCATGACCAGCTTGTCTTGCCCGCTTTCTTGTTGCGGTCGCTTGCTGGCATGCAGTGCCAGTACAGGCATGGGTTTGCCAACCACATCGGCAGCGCGCAAGCCGAACAGTTCTTCCCAGGCGTGGTTGATGCGCTGGCAAATACCATACTGGTCCTGAAAAAAAATTGGTATCGGCAAGGCATGTATCAATTGCCAGGTGAAGTGGAGTTGCTCGCTATTGGCGCGCTGGCTGCGTTGCAAGCTCAGTAACAAGGCTTGCACTTCATCAGCCATACTGTTGAAAGTCCTCGCCAGGGCGCGCGCTTCTGCCGTACCGGTGATGGCCATACGTACGCTATGCTGGCCTCTCTTGAACTTGTCAGTTGCCTCAGCCAGACTGTGCATGCTGCGAGCATTCGAGCGCAACAACAGACCCAGCAGGAAATAAATCGTAAATATGGTGAGTAGCGAAATTTTTGCCTGGTCCATGACTTTTTGCCAGACATGCCGGTTTTCACCAGCAATGCTGGTTTCTAAATGCAAGACAGCGATATTCCCATCCTGCAACCTGACTTCCCTGGCTGAATTTTCAGCCTCCCAGGATAAAAGTTTGACAAACCATGCTGGGGCACCGGATGCCGGTGCGCTGGCATCCTCAGCCTGGATTTGATGCTGGCTGTATTGCCAACTGATGCGTGAGAGTGCCGGGCTGACTTCCACCTCTTGTACCAGCAGTTTGTGTATCGCAGCTGTATTGCCCTGAATGGACAAGCTGCTGAGTACAGGGATCAGATAGTGCGCGGTATGGCGTAATTCTGTAGTCAGTCTTTGTCTGGCATCGCTGACTTCTGCATTGATCATCAGGTAGTACCGCAAGCCACTGACTAAGACGATCAATACAAAGATGGGGAGGAATAAACGGGTATAGACTCCTCGCTGCTGCCATCGCTGTAAAAAATCTTGTAATGTTTGCACAAATTCAATGAAATTCAGGGAAGTAAAGCAGTTTGGTTGTCTGGGACAGAAAATGTGAGTAATTGTAACCTGAAGATTAATCTTGCCGTATTGAAAAAAGTGATATGCGGCAAATATGCGGAAAATGCTTAGGCCAGCGCATCGAATATAATGAACTCCCCATGAAAGCCTGGCCTTAACTGATGAACCCTGATGACAAGACAATGCGCCTGTGTGTACCGATGGTGGCTCAAGTTCAGGTCTGCATTGTTCTGGTTTCCAGGCCAGATGAAGCTGGCCAACAGCAATGACACCTAAACACGAAAATTTCCCTTCAGGGCTGGAAGCCTGCTTATTGCTCGTCTTCTTGTTGGGGATAGAGTTCATGGTCGGTCTTCTGGTACAGGACAGCAGCAGCTGGACCGGCATAAGCCCGGATGAAGTCGATGCAGTCATCATGGTCTTGTCCAATGCCGTGTTGTTCACAGGCGTATTGCACTACAAGGGCATGAGTTATGCAGAATTGTTCCACTCCTCTGCTGTTTCCAGGAACAGGACCTTACTATTGATCGTGCCGGTACTATTGCTGGTGCCGGGGTTGGAGATGGTGCTGGGTGTTCTGGGCGGCTGGCTGGAAGCCTGGCAACCAGTGCCTGATGGCCAGCAAAGAATATTCGATGACATGATGGCCAATGGTGTGCACTCCATCATCACGGCCTGCCTGGTTGCTCCTGTGCTGGAAGAGATGCTGTTTCGCGGCCTTATCCTGCGCAGTTTCCTGCAACAGTATTCGCGCTGGGTAGCAATCCTGGGTTCTGCCTGCCTGTTTGGCCTGGCACATATGAACATCTACCAGTTTCTTTGTGCCACGATAGTCGGCGTATTGTGCGCGTGGCTGTATCAGAAAACACGCTCCCTGTGGCCGGGCATCATCTTGCATTCGGCTTCTAATGGCGCTGCCATCTGCGTTTACAGAATGACGGTTTCAAAGGGGGGAAATGTTGCCTGGCAACCCACTGCAGGAGCCTACATGGCGGCCTTGCTGTCTGCCGCTCTGGGAATATACTTATTGCGACGCTTGTGGGCGAGCGACAGCGATCCTGGTTTGTAGGTGCTCACCAAAAAGGCACTGGAAGCCATTGCTTGCAGCGCCTTTTTTCATCATTACCTGATCAAAGGATCAGCTTCAAACGGGCTGCATTTCACGCTTCAGGCGGCGTGGCACTTCCCAGTCAAGTTCGGTCTCACGCTTTTTTTCCAGTGCATCGATATGCTTGAGTTTTTTGCCTTCAACGAACTGGCCAGACAAGAGCAGGCGCGGTTTGCTTGCCGCAGACACAAAGCCATGAGTTGCCCAGCGTGAGCGTGGCAGGCTGGTGGCTGCCAGGATGCCATAATCCGCGCCGCAGCTAATGCCTTTTTCGGCGACGATGGATTCACCAGACTTGATGTATTTGGCGGCATAAATGCTGCCCTTGGTGGCGATCCAGCGACCGCTGTGGATTTCACCGCGCAAGCTGCTGATTTCGCCGGTGGCACGCAGATAGCCCCAGTTGCTGATGTCGCCCTGGCTGTGGATACTGGCCACATCCAGATTACCCTGGCAAATCAGGTTGGCAGCAAACAGAGCGCCTTCGACCTGGATATCGGTTTCACTGAACAACTCGCCCTGGCAATTGCAATCACCCGCAACATGGATGGCTGCCGCCGACAAGTGGCCGCCAACAAACTGGATTTCACCGACTTCCAGCACATCATCGAGTTGCACATTGCCATGGCAATCAAGGTCGGCACAGGCAACATAACCCAGTGCCTGGATATCGCCAAAGCCGCCAAAGGCATCATGATGGTCATAGCGCGCCAGGATGGCGGGATGTACCAGTATGTCCATATAGCTGCTGCCATCTGCCGCGGGTTTGCGCTGGTCAAGTTCCAGCATGCGGGCCATCCAGTCGGCGCTGCAACCAGTCTTGATGAGGTATTCCACGTCAATATTGCCACCGGCGTCGAGCGCATGGCCGACATACAGGGATTGCACGCGGATATCACCAGTGACAGTCAGCTTGCCCAGGCAAAACACTTCTTCCGCCTCTAAATCGCCATCAATCAGGCAATCACCGCCGACGATGAACTGGGTGGCAATCACGGCATCACCCTGGATATGCACGTCGCCAGTGCTGGCAAACTGCTTGCGCTTCAAGCGTGTGGTTTGTACCGGAGCAGGTAAGTCCAGAGCAGCCAGGACAGGCTTCTTTGTAGCAGGAGTAGTGCGCTTGGTCATGGGAACCTTGGAGTAGTGATAGATGGGCTAAATGAGGAATGGAATTACAGAGCCGCATTATCCCCGAAATGCAGGCGGCTCAGCAATCCTTGTGCCTTTGTTAATCTTGTTCAGGACGGCAGTGCATCCAGCCGCCCGCTTTCTGCCAGTTCACGGATGATGCGCACGGTTTCCACATCTGCTTCCTGATAGGCGGATTTGCGGTATTCGTTATACATTTTCGCTTCCGCATCTTCTGGCTCAACGTTGCCACTGTCATAGGCGAAACGGACAAACAGCGCATCTGGTTGCGGCTCTTCTATGCTCATGCGCAATGAAGACTGGGGTATGTCCTTCTGGGCTGCTACATCATAATGCACGTGTTCCAGGTGGGTAAAGCTGACCCGGTCGGTGACTTCCAACGTACCGTACTTCAGGGTGCGTTTCATGCTGGCCTCAGTACGGTCCATGATGCTGGCGTCATCCAGGTAAGAGACAAACAGCTTTGGCATTTCTGCCCGCAAGACCAGGCCGCGCCACAACTGTTCGCGGCTGATGACCTCTATTGTGGGATTGCTGAGATCGTTGATTTCAACTAAATGTTCAAATTTCATGGAGCACCTTTGTTCTGATGCCGTCAGTTTACTCTACACGCCACAGGCTGTCAGCGGGTGTTCAAGTCTTGAGTATGGATTCAACCAGGGACAAGAATGCCTGATAGCGTATCGGCTTTGCCATATAGGCATCACAACCTGCAGCACGGAAACGCTCTTCATCGCCGCTCATGGCAAAGGCGGTCAGGGCGACGATCTTGATGTGCTTGGTTGCTGCGTCAGCTTTGAGCTGGCGAGTAGCGGTGATGCCGTCGATGCCTGGCAACTGCATATCCATCAGGATTAATTCAGGTAATTCTTCCCTGGCAATTTGCAAGCCCAGCTCTGCATCTACGGCTTGCAGCACTTCATGGCCGGCATTTTGCAATAGAAATGCGGCCAGCTTCATGTTCACGGGATTGTCTTCTATGATCAGTACGCGCGTCATTTCATTTACCCCTGCCGGTCATGGCCCGTCTGACTTCGCCGATGAATCTGCCATGATTGAAATCGGATTTTTCCATGACTTTTTTGACATCGCCACTCAGACGTATCCTGTCTTCGGCGGTCACTTGTTTTGCAGTCAGGACAATAATCGGAATACTTGCAGTGACTGTATCACTTTTCAAGGCTTCCACCACATCAAAACCATTGATTTCAGGCATCATCAAGTCCAGTACGATGAGATCAGGCGTATATTGCCTTGCCATATTAATACCTTCTTGCCCTCCTAGTGCGCCCAGGGTGCGATAGCCAAATGAATCGAGCTGGGTAGTGACCAGTTTCACTGCTTTGGGATCATCATCGACGACCAGGGCAATTTTTTGCGTCGCCTTCGGGTCGTTGCAAAAACCAAGCACCGTCAAGGCCGTGGTCAGGTTTTCTCTGGCGATGGGTTTTTGCATGACATGGGCAGCACCCAGTGACAAGCCGCGGCCCCGGTCAGCGACGATGGAAATGATGACCACAGGGGTAAATGCAAACAGTGGGTGTTGTTTGAAGCGCTCCAGAAATTCCCAGCCATCCATGCCCGGCAACAATATATCCAGGGTAATCAGGTCAGGATGGGTTTCTTCGGCCAGGTTCAGTGCAGCTTCGGCTGTGCTGGCACGCAGAATGCGAAAACCTTCGCTCTCCAGTTGTACGCGCAAGACTTCAGCAGCCTGGTCATCATCTTCGATGATCAGGGCCAGCAACTCGCCACTCGCCAGGCTATTGTCACTACTTACACTGTTAACAACTGACGGAGTCGCTGGCGCCGTGCCGTACTTGCCTGGCAGATTGGCAGTGCGCCAGGGCAGCAAGATCGAGAAAGTCGAACCCTTGCCAACGATACTGCTCATGCTGACACTGCCTTCGTGCAATTCGGCCATGCGTTTTACCATGGCCAGTCCCAGGCCCGTGCCCTGATGCTTGCGCGAGAGGCTACTGTCTATCTGGGTAAAGGCTTGGAATAATAGTGGTTGTGCCTCTTGCGGTATGCCTATGCCGCTGTCGCTGACCGTGATTTCCAGATAATGTTCAAAGCGCCCCCCCGCCGCCTGATAGCCATCAATGCGGCGTGCTGACAGATGCACCCTGCCCCCCTCAGGAGTGAATTTGACGGCATTCGACAAGAGGTTGTAGATAATTTGTTTCAGTTTGACTTCATCCAGCCAGATTTCGCCCATGCCTTCCTGGATTTTGGCAGTGACTTGAAGGTTTTGCAGGGTCGCCTGTTCACGTATGACTTGCAGGCTGGATTGCACCAGGCTGGCAATGTCGGTGGGTTCCAGGTTGATCTGCATCTTGCCTGCTTCTATCTTGGACAGATCGAGAATGTCATTGATCAAAGCCAGCAAGTGTTTGCCGCTATTGAAGATATCCACTGCAGCATCTTTTTGCTGACTGGACAAACTTCCCATCAAACCATCCTTGAGTATTTCTGAAAAACCGACGATGGCATTCAAAGGTGTGCGCAATTCATGCGACATATTCGCCAAAAATTCTGATTTCATGCGGCTGGCTTGTTCCAGTTGCTGATTTTTGGCGGCGATTTCGTCGCTACTGGTGCGTAATTGGTCGGCCAGTAGTTTCAGGTCATTGTATTGACGCAGATTGTGCAGGGCAACGCCAAGCTGGCCAGCCAGTCTTTCCAGGAATGCCTGTTCACCAGGAATCACATTATTGGTGGTGGCCAGCACCATGACGGCCAGGCGGTGTTCCTGATACATCACGGGTATCATCAAGACATGTTTGGGGCTGAAATCTGCCAGTCCGGTTTGCAGACTCAGGCGGCTGGTATCCAGGGAATTACTTTTTCCAGTCAGGGCGGCCTGCCCCAGCAAGCCTTCGCCCAGTTCAAATTCACGCGGAATATCCCGCCCCAGACCATGGCTGGCTTCGCAACGAAAACGCGCATACCATTCATCAAAGCTATACAGCGCCGACATTTGGTAACCATGGCGTTCTGCCAGCAAGGTCAACAGGCTGTCGAAAATCTTGTTGCGTTCAAAACTTGCAGTGAACAGGATTTGTGCCTTGACCTGCGTATCATCATAATGGGCCGCAGTCCTGAGTTTGCGCTCTGTCATAGTGAATTCGGTGACATCCACATTCACAGACAGGCCACCGACGATATTGCCATTGTCATCGCGTAAAGGAGCGGTACTGTTGGTGATGGTTTTGCGGCTACCATCAAAGCAGCGTATGTCTGCCAGTTCAGCCAGTATGGTTTCGCCAGTTTTCATGGTGCGTGCCAGCGCCCATTCATCCGAGGTTATGCGTTTGCCGGTATCTGGCCACCAGCCTGCATATTCGCCATATTGGTCCAGATTGACCTGGCGGCTACCGCCCCAGATGAGCTTGGCACCAGGATTGATCGTGGTCAGTGAGCCTTCGCGGTTGCAAATCAGGACACCGACCGGCAGGATATCCAAAACTTGTTTGAGCAGTGACTCGCTATCGCGTACCGCTGTTTCAGCTTCAGCACGCTGGATCTGGTCACGCTTGAATTGCCACCATAGCAAGACACCGCCAGCCAGGGTGATGATGAGTACCAGTATGCCTATATGGCGCGCCTGCACGAAACTGTTTTCCACCTGGGTCCGGCGTTGTTGCTGCAAGACTCGTTCTTCTTCTTCCATGCTGCTGATTTGCACCAGCAGACCTTCCATGACAATGCGTGGTGTGCCGCTGACCAGATGCTTGCGCACCGCCGGGTAACCCTCCGCCTGGTAAATTTGCAGGACTTTGTCGAGAGCAATTAATCTCTCGTTCAGTTTCAGTGCCAGATTTTTGTATAATAATTGTTGGCGTGGATTATCCACCGTCAGTTCGGCGATCTTTTTTTCTGCCTGACGTATTTGCGCTGATTTGCTGTCGCGCTGGCTGGTGAAGACGTCGTCACCAGTGATAAAGTACAGGCGTTGTATGCTTTCCAGCTCAAGTACGCCAGACTTGACTTCATATAACTGATCCAGGACCTGATAAGTATGCGTCACCAGAAGTGAATTCTCACGATAGTCTTGCAGCGAGCGATACAGTTGCCAGCCAGCTGAGAGAAGTAGCGCCAGCCCGAACATAAGCCCTGCGAGCAGTCTGAATTCGGTACTGAGTTTTTTCATATGCAATTTTCCTGTTGAATACATGCAAATTGAAACAGCCTTGGCGATGATTATGCCGGGTCCGGCGGCCTGCCGAGTTTGGGTTCAGGAGCAAACGCAATCAGGGTGCCTATGCTCAGATCCAGAACAAAATAATCCAGCCTTTGCTGTTCATTCAAATGCAACCGTATGCGTTGCTTGCGTGCTGCGCTATAGGCTGGCTTGAGTGCTGCCGGCAATTCCTCCGCTAAAGTACCGGTAGTGAGTGACACTTGATCAAGTTCCCCGAGAAAACGATGGGCATTGGCATTACATACACTGACCACTCCATTCACCAGTAGGCAAGCGCCCATGGGAAGATGGTGTATGGCATCCACCGCCATGTCCTTGTGTATCGAATGCATGAGCGCATCCAGCGTGCGGAAAGCATGTGCACCTTCTGCATTGTTCAGGATACCGTTGTATTCCTTTAGCAAACGCTCACGTTCGCGATTCAATACATATTGCTCAAGTGCCAGACGAACTGTCGCCAGCAATTCTTCATTCAGCCAGGGTTTGACCAATAACTTGAAAGGATGAGCCTGGTTGACTGCTCTTAAAACGCTGCCCAAATCTGGATAGCCTGTCAGTATCAGGCGTACCACGTCGGGATGTTTTTCCCTGGCCGCGATCAGGAAAGCAGCCAGGCGTTCATCCCGCGGTTCACAGATTAATACACCTATGCGTTGCGCAGCCATGTGGGTATGCGCCTCACCTGCATTGCTGGCGGTGAACATGGGATGCTGCAAAGGCCTGAGTAAACGCACTAATGCTTGCTGCAGATCTGGTTCATCATCGATCAGCAAAATACCGGGGTGTTGGGCATCAGGCATCGGCATGCTGGTCGTAGATAGCAGCAAAACGTCCGGCCTGTGCGACAAAGCAGGAAAATACTTCAGGATCAAAATGTTCAGGCTGGGTACGACCATCCCCTTCGATGATGATATTCATGCTGTGTTCATGATCAAGTGGGGGCTTATACGGACGGCGACTGCGCAAGGCATCATACACATCGCAGATTTGCATGACTCTGGCAGCGATGGGAATGGCTGCACCTTTGAGACCATTCGGATAGCCTGTGCCATCCCAGCGTTCATGATGATTCAGGGCAATTTCCGCGCCCATTTCTGTATAGGGGGAAGTGCCGCTGGAGAGTATGCTGGCACCAAGCGCACAATGGGTGCGCATGATATTCCACTCATCAAGATTGAAGCTGCCAGGTTTCAGCAGCACATGATCAGGTATGCCTATCTTGCCTATGTCGTGCATCGGGCTGGCCTGGAAGATGGCATCATGAAAATCAGCAGGCAAATCCATGGCTTCAGACAGGGTGCGGCAGTAATAGCTGATACGGCGCACATGATGCCCAGTTTCTTCATCCTTGTGCTCGGCGGCGCGCACCAGGGTAAATACAGTATCGCGGTAGGCGTTTTCCAATTGTGCCGTACGCTGTACTACCTGACTTTCCAGTATGCGGTTATGATCAGTCAGGAAGTCGCCATATTCCTTGAGACGCAAGAGATTGCGCACTCGCACGCTGAGATCAGCACGGTCTATCGGCTTGGTCAGAAATTCTTCGGCACCCGCTTCGAGGGCGCGTAGTTTGGAGTTGCGGTCATCCAGCGCCGTCAGCATGATGACCGGTACGGGTTGCGTCAGGGGATTTGCCTTGAGTTCTGCGACAGTGGCAAAACCATCCATGCCTGGCATCATGATGTCGAGCAGAATCAGATCAGGTTGCGCGAAAGCTGCAACTTTGAGGGCATCACGCCCATTACTCGCACTCAGAGTAGAATAGCCTTCAGAATGTAACAACGCTTCCAGAAGTCTAATATTTCTTTCTTCGTCGTCCACCAGCAGGATACGAGCAGGTTTCTGGTCTTTCATAAAAGGCATCCTCCTGAGTAAGAGAATAGTCCCAGCTTATCCAATTGTCTAGCCTTTATTTCTATCTTTTTGGCAACAAAATCTTTGTTTTCACAGATAAATCATCAGGATTTGCACAGGCTATGATGTGTTGCGCGTTTATCTCAGTGGATATGCACTTATCCACCGGCGTATTCAGGTTCTCTGTGTATTGCAGGCTACAATAGCGCCTGCAAGTTTTTGCGGATCAGCTCCGTCTTCCCTATGTCTCATGGTCTGAATACTCCCCAGCGTAATGCAGTCAATTATATGGACGGCCCTTGCCTTGTGCTGGCCGGGGCTGGCTCTGGCAAGACGCGCGTGATTACCCAGAAAATCGTCAATTTGATCGAGCTGCATGGCTATGATCCAAAACATATTGCCGCCCTGACGTTCACCAACAAGGCAGCGCTGGAAATGCAGGAGCGCATAGGCAAACTGCTGGCCGAGCCGCGCCAGGCCAGGCAATTGACGGTGTCCACCTTTCACTCGCTGGGGGTCAAGATACTCAGGCAGGAGGCGCAAGCCCTGGGCCTCAAAGACCGCTTTTCCATCATGGATAGCGATGACTGTTTTTCTCTAGTGCAGGATCTGGCAATTACCACTGACAAGCAATTGATACGGCGCATACAGACTGCCATGTCACTGTGGAAAAATGGTCTGATCGACCCAGAGTTAGCATTAAAGCAGGCTCAGGATGAAGACGAGGCGATTGCCGCCAGGGTTTACCGCAGCTATGTCGCCACCCTCTCAGCCTATCAGGCAGTGGACTTTGATGATTTGATACGCTTGCCGGTAGAACTCTTCCGCAGCAATGAACAGGTACGTGACAAATGGCAGCGCCGCCTGCGTTACCTGCTTGTCGATGAATACCAGGATACCAATACCTGCCAGTATGAACTGGTGAAATTACTGGTGAGTGGCATAGGTAAGAAGCCCATGTTCACCGCCGTGGGTGATGATGACCAGGCTATCTATGCCTGGCGTGGCGCCACCATAGAAAACCTGAAGACTTTACAGGTGGATTTCCCCAATCTGGAAATCATCAAGCTGGAACAGAATTATCGTTCCAGTACCCGTATCTTGCAGGCAGCGAACTCCGTTATCGGCAACAATCCCAAGCTGTTTGAAAAGTCACTATGGTCAGAGCATGGCCTGGGTGATCCAGTCAAGGTACTGGGCATGCAGGATGATGAACAGGAAGCTGAACAAGTCGCCATCATGATCTCTGCCCATCGCTTCGAGCGCCAGGCCAAATATTCTGATTATGCGATTTTGTACCGTGGCAATCACCAGGCGCGCGTCATTGAGCAGGCGCTACGGCGTGAGCGTATTCCTTACACTATCTCTGGCGGCCAGAGTTTCTTTGACCGCGCCGAGATCAAGGACATCATTGCCTATCTGCGCCTGATCGCCAATGAAGATGATGATCCGGCTTTCATCCGCGCCATTACCACACCCAAGCGCGGTGTCGGCCTGGCTACATTGGAAGTGCTGGGCGAATTTGCAGGTCAATGGCAATGCTCGCTGTTCGCCGCCGTTTTCAAAGGCGGCATAGAAGCCAAGTTACCTGATAAACAGTTAAGGCCACTTCGGAATTTCTGTACTTTCATCAACCAGGTTGAGGCCCATGCCCACAGGGAAAGTCATGCCAGCGAATTGCTGGATGACTTGATGAAAGAAATCAATTACGAAGGCTATCTCTACGACAGTTTTGAAGACCGTGCTGCGCAAAACAAATGGCAGAATGTGCTCGACTTTACCCAGTGGCTGAAAACCAAGGGCAGTGGCGGCAAGGACGGCAATGACGATCACCGCAGCCTGCTCGACCTGACCCAGATGGTCGCCCTGATGACCATGATGGAAGGCAAGGATGAAGAGCCGGACGCCGTGCGCATGTCCACCCTGCATGCATCCAAGGGGCTGGAATATCCTCATGTATTTCTGGTAGGCGTCGAAGAAGGTATCTTGCCGCACAAGGGTGACCCTGATGCGCCAATAGAGACTTTTGCCGCGCGCATAGAAGAAGAGCGCCGTCTGATGTACGTAGGCATTACCCGCGCCCAGCGCAGCCTGCATATTACCTGGTGCAAAAAACGCAAACGTGCGGGTGTGCAAGTGCATTGCGATCCTTCCCGCTTTATCAAGGAAATGAAACTTGATGAAGGCGATGCTGTACCTGCCGAAGGCGAAGTCATGACACCCAAGGAAAGACTGGCTGGTTTAAAAGCATTATTGAGCAAGCCCAGAGAATAGGCGCTGGCAGCAACAGGAGGGCAGGGAATGTTAATATCGCAGGCACATAAGCCGCTCTACATATCACTGTCATCAAATTCGTCAGCTATCCCTATGTCAAACTCTTCATCTCCACACCAGATTACCAGCACTGAACAGTTGGAAAATATGTTTGATGCCGTTGGTGCTGCTTCCATCAGGAAGGAGGTACCGTATATACATGCTCATTACCGTGCCATGATAGAGGCCTCGCCTTTTGCGGTGCTGGCTACTCGCGGGGCAGATGGCCTGGATGCCTCGCCCCGTGGCGATGCCCCTGGCTTCATCGTGGTTGAAGATGAAAAGACCCTGCTATTGCCCGAACGGCGCGGCAATAACCGCATCGACAGTCTGCGTAATATTTTGTTTGATCCACAGGTTGGCCTCTTGTTCCTGATCCCCGGCATAGGTGAGACTTTGCGCGTGAATGGTAGGGCCACGATTTCTGTCGATCCTGCCTTGCTGGACAGACTGGCAGTGGATGGCAAAGCGCCCAAATGCGTGTTGCGTATTTCTGTCGATACCGTCTATTTTCAGTGCGCCCGCGCTATCCTGCGTTCCCGGTTATGGCAGTGCGCCAGTGCTGGTGAGCTGGCCCAGCTACCCAGTCCCGGTACTATCCTCGCGGCACTCAGCAACGCTGAGATCGGCGGTGACAAATACGATATCGAATTGCCAGCCAGACAGCGAGCCACGCTGTATTGAAGCTATTGCATTAACGCTTTTGTACAGCCACTTTCTGGTATCCTGTGCCGCTTGATGCTACATCAGCTTATCTGGCAGACCAACTATTGACATGGAAATATTGATAATGAAATTGAAGACTTCGCTTTCTCAGCTGGCACTCCAGTGCCTGACCGCATTAGGCTTGGCGCTGGCTGCCAGCCAGGCATTTGCCCAGGCGGAAACTCCGGCCAAAGGTGTAATGTGGGAAGTTAAATCAGAAAAAAATACTGCCTATCTGTTTGGCTCGATTCACCTCGCCAAAGCCAGTTTCTACCCTTTGCCTGAAGCAGTCGAAAAAGCCTATAAACAGGCCGACACTCTGGTCGTGGAAGTCGATACCACCGATGCCAAGGCCAGCGAAAAAGCCATGCCTTACTTTGTCTACACTGCACCCGACAAGCTGGAAAATCACATCAAAAAAACCACCTGGGAAAGCTTGCAATCCCTGGTTGGCCCGGCTGCCGCACAATTCCAGAGCCTGAAACCGACCATCGTTGCCACGGCACTCAGTATCGGCGTCTTCAGGCAGCAGGGCTATGATGCCTCCAAGGGCGTGGACTTGCATTATGTCCTGCGCGCCAAGCAGGATAAAAAAGACATCGTCGAACTGGAAAGCACGGCATTTCAAGCCAGTGTACTAGGCGGCTTGCCTGATGAAGATGGCGACGCCATGCTGGCGCAAACCCTGGAAGGCTTGAAGAGTGGTGACACCCTGCGTGAAACAGCCGGGATGATCAGTGCCTGGAAAGGCGGCGATGCAGAAGGACTGGCGAAAATCCTGCAAGATGCCGCAAACAAGGATGCCGGTTCGAAAAAGCTGATGAAATTATTGCTGGATGACCGCAATATGGGCATGACCAAGAAAATCCTGTCCATGCTGGAGGAAGGCAAGAAATTATTCATCGTCGTAGGTGCAGGGCATTTGACCGGCGCCAACAGCATTACCGAATTACTGGAAAAACAGGGGCTGGAAGTCAGGCAAATCAAATAACATATTTATGTAAAGCTCGTAAACAAGGCGCGGTGTTTTTGAACTCCGCGCCTTTTGTTTTTACTTTATCCATAAAATACGTCCAATAGCATTTGGCTCTTCATGGCTGATGTTGGAAAACGGTCCGTCTACTTTACAGTACAGCGCATCGCACGCTTATTTAAGAAATGATGTCTCTCAATTTGTTGTTAGAATGCGCAAAATTTAAAATACCGTAAAACATGTCAACTGAAAAAAATAAGATTCTATTTGCGCATCAGCTAAGAGGTTTAGCCGCTTTTCTTGTGCTGATATCACATTGGTTTGGTGTGTACTGGGGTATGAGGGAAACAGTTTCTTATTACACCGCATCACCCATTCATAGTGGTGTTAACCCGCTTGCATACGACATTGTCTCCGTTAATCCAAATTTTGGTCTTGGGCCTTTTGGCGTGGCTATATTTTTCTTGATCAGTGGCTTTGTGATTCCTCTTTCCCTTGAAAAAAATTCCTCGCTGAAATTTTTGATCATGCGGTTTTTCAGGATATTTCCTACTTACTGGATAAGCTTGGCAATCGGCTTGCTATTCGTCTATTGCTCCAGTCAATTTTGGGGAGTGCCTCTTTTTTGGAACACGAAAATTTTGGCAACCAATATTTTCCTGGTCAATGATTTTTTCTTGTTGCCGAGTGTTGATCTGGTCAACTGGACACTTGCGGTGGAATTGAAATTCTATCTCGTTGCCGCATGCCTGAGCACATCAATCAGGAGTGGAAAAGTCCTTCCAGTTTTTATTTTTTCCACGGCGATATTGATGTTGAACTGGTTTTTGAACAGATCACATGATACTTCGGATATTAGTGCGTTTTTATCTATCCTGAAGATGCTGGCTTCTGGGTTTGTGTATGTTCAATTCATGCTGATCGGATTGTTTTATTATTATTCATATCAACAAAGGATATCGAACAATAAGTTGATTTTCTACGTGCTAATACAATTGATGATATTTTCATGGACCTGGTCGCTCAGCAGCATGAAAAATCAATTCCCTGTAGTTCCGATGATCTATTTTTATGGACTTGCTCTCTTTTCTTTTGCCTATATTTTCAGGCATAAATTCAGAAAAAACAGATTGTTAGATTTGACTGCGGATATTAGTTTTCCTTTATATCTCGTGCATTCACTCGTTGGTTACGTCATGATAAAAATACTGATGTCCTTCGCCTGCTCATTTTATTTATCTGTATCGTTGACTATTCTGGTCGTCGCCGCCCTTGCCTATGCGATTCATATTTTTATAGAAAAACCGACAAATTTTCTCGGAAAAAGAGTATCAAAAAATGGAATCTTTCAAAGGCCGCTCAGGAATGACATTTAGGTTTTGATAAATTGACCGTCAATTTATAAATTGTCTGTTGTTAACTTCACTTAAACATATTGGCTGGAAATCAGGTATTGTTATCTTCGGATATAGACAATTTGGTTACTTTGCAAGGTGCAGTGTGTCACTTCGTGCTTGCTAGGGCAGGAGTCTTAGCTGCCAGTATCACCCTTGCGCCTTGCACTGCTTCCTGAATTGCCTTGTTCGCACTCACTCCTATTTATGAAATGAGTTCTAGTGGACTGTAACAGTCCACTAGTATCGATGTAAGTGCTGCTTAAAAAAATTCCTGCAAGTATCCTTACCTTTCCCTACCTGCCATTGCCAGCATTTATCCCAGCCATAAGGTGTATTCTATGCCGTTTTGTATGGACCCCAGCACTTGAGTCTTGTTTTCTGCACTTTCGCAAAAACTGGCGAGCGCACTTGCAGGAGTGCTTACTCCAGAACTGAGCTCCTTGTTCCAGTAATCAAAACCAGCCTGGTCTGGTGCCCTGTGCAAAACATTCTGGTAAAAATTGGTGATCAATGTCGTCGTTGATGGGTTGGCGCCATACAGTTTTTGGAATTCTGGCGATTGAAAGAAACCTGCGGCCACAGTCAGCAAGCTGGAACCCTTGTCCATGTCTGCGATCCAGTAACCCAGTCCAGCCGCATCCGGTTTGCGGTCAAAAGCTGCCTGGTACAGTCTGTACATTTGTCCGGCATTGCCTTCGAGGTCAAAAGCGACCATGCCATCATTCAGCTGCACTCTTTCAACATTTACGACAGACGTGATCTCACTGTTTGTCGTGTTGCGAAAACTCACATCACCAGCGTTTTTCTGTATGCTGAATGTGGCGCGGTTTTCCTTGATGACCAGCAAATCAAAACCGGCACCACCGTCCACCGTATCGCCGCCGCCATTGCTGTCAAAACGGTTATTGACGCTATTGCCTGTCATGACATCACTGTAGCGTGTGCCCACCACGTTTTCTATGACGGTATCAAAGCTCAGCGATAAATTATTTTGCGATACCGTATCACTGGCCAGTCTCCCGACTGAACTATTGGCACCAGGATTGAGGTTGATGCTGGCCGCAATACTCAGTGCCGATAAATTGATGGTGTCGATACCGCCGGTATCATGGATGAGCTTCAGTAAACGGCCATCCGTATCATTGATCAGGTAATTTGTCGATTCTGCGTTATAGGCCTTGCTGCCGTACAAGTATTTCAGGGCCAGGTAATCATATTTGCCAAAGAAATCCCTTTCCTGGCCTTGCGGGGCCTTCACATAAGACATGACGGTATTGGCTTCACTATCCTCTGCCGCCGCCAGGAAATTGTCAGCAGCCGTTGATGCCGGTTCACCGGCATTGTAATTGCCCGGATGCTTGAGTCCTATGGCATGGCCGATTTCATGCACCAGCGTGGCCCAGCTATTGGTGCCTGGGACGAGATTGCTCAGATTGTCACTGGCTTCATTATTGATATAGACATCTCCGCTGGCCTTGGGGTCTGTCGTATCCGGATACGAGGCATAGCCAGCGCTGGTTTCGCCCTGGGCATTGTTGCCCAGGCGTATGTAGCCGTAATTGCTCTCGGTATCCGTTACTTCCTTGAAAGTGATGCCAAATTGCTGGGAAATCAAATCAAAAATTTTTCTGCTAGCAATTTTTTGTTCATCAGTGAATACACTGAAGCCTTTCTTGTCCGCGTCTTGTGCGTAACTGGGGGCTGCACTCATGAAGCTGTAAGTGACTTCCACAGCAGTGCCGACGGCGCTGCCATTGTTCCAGCGGGCAGTGGCCGAGGGCAGGAGTACATCTACCCTGTAATCGCCGCTGTAAGGATTGACGATGACAGTTTCCTTTTGGGTGGAGACAGTGGTGGTCATGATGTTATTCCCAAGTAAATTGAATAAAAAATCATTGTTGCTGTCAATGCCGGGTGCTGACATTATCCTGTCGTGAGAAGTTGGATACCAGCGTTTTGCCTATTGTTCAGTTGGTGAGTTTGGCAGCTGAGCCAGACACCAATATGCAGAATAGTTTACAAACGCAACATTGGCAGCGCGATTGATGTAAAAGAAAGTGATTTTATCGTGCTTGCGTAAGCTCTCCGTAAGAGCGCCAGCAACAGAAAGATACCTGAAGCAGCCCTGCCGTCGTTTTTGTACGACAGCAGGGCTGCTGAGAGTGAATATTTACTCAGGCATGAAGCGCGCCAGATATTCAGGCTTATTGAGCCGAAATTTTGTCCAAGGTTAAATTATCTGATCAGGCTGGAGACTGGATATTTGTGTCAGAATGCGGCTTTAGCAAAGCATGTGCAAGAAATTCAGCGGTAAAGAAAGTAATCAAGCAAGATAATGTTTAATGAAAACCAGCAATCTGATTCAGCTCCTGATTTGCAAGAGCACCCATGGATATCCCTGGAAACCGCGCTTGATGTAGAGGCGTGGATGGATTTGCAACATCGAGAACTGCAGCAAGCCCTGGGGGACAAGCCGACGACTGGCCAGGGCATCTGCCTGACTCTGGTTCATGGCGGCGAGCTTTACCTGCATACCAATTCGGATGGCGATGTCTTGCTGGACCTGACAGAAGACGCGCAATGGGTGGCGCCTGTGCTGACCGCAGTCACCCGTAGCACACCACCCAAGGGGCAAGTCTGGGGTTTGCCTGGGCATGTGCTGATACAGTTAATACTCGGTCTGAATACTCTGATCGCCAGCAGTCGCCTGGTTTTGCGGCATCAATACAAGGGTGCCAGGGTAGCTACTGCTTGATCACCTGGGGGAATAAATTCGCGCCAGCGCACCATCATGGCGTGCTTGCAAGATAGCCTGGTCTATTTTTTGCAACTGGCTCGCCTCAGCAAGCCCGCCAGACTGGCTTATGGCAATGTGGATATCCACAGAAGAAACTGGCTTGGGCAATATGCAAAATAATTTGCCTGATGATTTACCAGCTATTTCTGCAGCATATTGTTGATTGACATAATTTTCCAGCCGGCTGGTATTGGCCACCGAGCTGTACAACAAAAAAGCATCCATGCGGCGCAGGAATAATTTCCTGAAGCGCCCTAAATTGTTGCTGGTGTCATCCTCGACCTTGAACACGACATTGCTAAGGCGGTCAAACTCTTCGCCATAGCTGGTGCCGCGTACTATGCCTATGGTCTTGCCCTTCAAATCATTCACGGTGTTATAACTGAATTTTGCACTGCATAATGTGACCAGCAAGGCCTGATCGGAAAAAATGGGCAGGCTGAATTTGAACAGGCGCTGGCGTTCGCGGGTTTTTGAAATGCCAAAAATCAGGCCTTCACCATTCGCCGCATTTTCTACTGCCCGCTTCCAGGGATACCGTCTTACTTCGAATGTGAGTTTGCTGTGCTGTTCCAGGTAACGCAGCAATTCTGTGACTTCTGCTGATAGGGGAATCACCGCCCCTCTACCATCCAGTTCTTCACTCATCAGCAATACTGTTTTTTGCCTGGCCTGCGCATGGGCCAAACCGGCCCAGCATGTGCCTACTAGCATGAGACAGGCAAGTAAGCGCAAGTAGCGTAGCATTGTATTTCCGGGCTGATATCTGTCACTTTATCTTAGCGCAATTTACTTGCTTTGGCTGCTGCCCTTCGGGTGAAGGCAGGTCTACACACCACAATCGCTGTTAAATATGGCAAATACGCGTAGTCAGGTAATATGAAAAAAACAAAAGGGTTCATGCCTTATTGACATGAACCCTTTTTGTTGTGGTGATGGATGACTAATTCGCCACACCATTCCTGTCTATTTTGACTATGCGCGAGCCACCTGCTTTTTTGACATTGACTTCAGCTTCGCCAGGGCCCGTGACCTTGATGCTGGCACTGTCGAGCAATAATTCCCTGGCGTGCAAATCACCGCTGCCCAGCAATTTGGCATTCAGGCTTTTGGCCTTGCCGTTCAGACTGGTGGCACCTGGGCCATTCATGGTAATTTCCAGCGCAGCCCCGGATTGCAATTCTGCACTAAAGTCACCAGAACCAGAATTCTCCAGTTTCAGTATACCAGAGATGCCACGGTAACTTTGGTTGGACGGCCCGTGGTTGACTACTTGCAGGTCCCTGATCTTCAAATGTTCTGCACTGATATCGCCTGAACCGTTACTGTTGATGGCCAGCGTGCCTGTTTCACCACTGAGCACTAACTCGCCAGGGCCATTGCTGCGGATAGTGACTTGCTCAGCCTTGATATCCTCAATCTGGATATCCCCGGAACCAGACATATCCAGCTCCAGTGCCTTGATGCTGCCCGATAATTTCACATCGGCGGGCCCATGCTGTGTCATCTTGACGCTGGCAGATTGCAAATTGTCGGCTCTCAAGCCACCGCTGCCATTCAGGCTGGCATCAAGTGACTGGCTGATGGTGTGCATATGAGTATCACCAGAGCCGTGAATTTCCACATCGGCCCTGGCTACCTGCAGTTGCTGCAAATCCAGGTCACTGCTGCCATTCGAGATCAGTTTCAAGGCCGCTACCTTGCCGCTGAGCTTGACATCACCAGAACCATTCAAGTTCAGTGCCATACTGTCAGCCTGCACGCCGCGCACATCCATATCACCGCTGCCATTATTATTGATACGAGTGAGGCCAGTGGCAGTGACCCTGACCGTGCCGGGTCTGTCATTCCAGGTAAAATTATACGACTTGCGCTTGCTGCGTATGATCAAGACCTTGTTCTCCACAACGGTTTCTATTTCCGGCACCAGATTATCATCACCGCTGATTTCTACTGCAGCGGTGACACCATTCGTCACGACCACGTCAAAAAAACCAGAGTTTTCTATGGCATCGAATTCAGTTACGGCGCGCTGCTCGGTAAGGAGTTTGCCACTGCCCTTGATGGCATCGCTATTAACCTTGACCTCACAAGCGCCAAGTAAAACAGTCGCCAGTGCAAGGTATCCGAATGATTTAAACATGATATCGTATGGGAAAGAGTAAACAAGTGCCCAGTGTAATGTTCTTTTATCCGGATTTCACCGGTCTACAAGACAGAATGTAATTTCCTAGCCATCAACTGCAAATTTGCAGGATGAAACGTAAGCCTTTGCAACAGCCAGCATTTGTTTTTCGCCAAGATGTACACTAAGCTGTTTTCATCGCACAAACCAGAATCAAGAATGATACCTACGCGCCGCCAGTTATTAAAAAGAGGGCTTTTGCTCGGCACCGCCGGCATGGCTGCTCCGCATACCCTTCTGCATGCCGCCGATAGCAGCAATGAAAAACCTGCACAGCCAACCCCACCGCCTGATCTGTTTGATTCTCAGGCGCTGGACATAGAGTTCTGGGTCAAGCCACGTACCCTGGACCTGATACGTCCTGCTACCGGTGAGCGAAGCAAACTTCTGTACTGGAAAGATGGCGAAGTGCTGGAATCAGCTTACCAGCAACTATGCCACTTGCTGCGCGATGTGAATGGCAAGCAAAGCGCGCCTATCGACCCCAAATTGCTGGAAACCCTGTGGGCCACCCAGGCTTATATTTCGCGCCTGGGCATGACCAAACCGCTGGAGATCCTGTCCGGCTACCGTACCCAGGCATCCAATATGCGCCTGATAGAACAAGGCGTACCAGCAGCCCGCAAATCCCTGCATATGGAAGGCAAGGCCGCCGACATACGCATTCCCCAGTTGCATGAAGAAATTCTGGGTGAACTGATACAGAGTTTCCGTCAGGGCGGCGTCGGTTTTTATTATCGCCAGACCGCCAATGGTGGCTGGATACATACCGATACCGGTTTGCAGAGAAGCTGGAAGGGTTGAGTCTGTCAGACTGGCAGATTCTGGACAGCAGCTTATGGTTGTTTCGGAATCTTGCTGGCGTCGCCCGTGGTAAAGATGCTCCAGCGTTCGGGTTGCAGATATTTTTTTGCAGCCTTGTTTAATTGCTCCAGGTCCAGGCTTTGCAAGGCCTGCTCTCTTCTGGCGTACCAGGAATAGTCTTCATTCATATGCATGACTTGAGTCCATTGCTCGCTCAGGGACTTGTCATTATTTCGTTCATGCTGCTCTTGTTGCAGTAATACGGTCTTTGCCGTGGCCAGTTCCTCCTGACTAAAACCCTTGTTGACGGCGAGCTGCAATTCTTCCAGCACTGCCTGTTTGAGTTTGTCTATATTGGCTGATGCCGCACTGGCCTTGATTGTCCAACTGCTGCAAGAATCTGTCTCGAATGACGCAATATCTGAATTGATGCCATAACTCCAGCCCTCTTTCACACGCACGCGTTGCCCCAACCGGGATCCAAATGTATTGCCACCAATCAAATGATCGACGACTTGCAAGGCAATAAAATCTTCATCCTTGATACCTACCGGCAAATCCAGACGGGCAAGGAAAAGCCCATTTTCCTTGCCGGGCGTATCGATGAATTTATGCAATGCTGGCCGCTCTACATAAGTCTTATGGCTTTGTACATAAGGGAATTTACTTTCCCAGCCATTGAATTCCTGGCTGAGTACCGCCTTGACTTCTTCTGCATCAAAATCACCGATGATGGTGAGATGACCACTACTGGCACCATAAAAATTCTTATGGAAATCTATCAGGTCCGCTGGCTTGATGGTGCTGAGGGCGGCAACCATCTGTTCTGAAGTTTCATGGGCACGCATGTCGCCAGCAGGATAGGCATTGAAATGTCTGGCCAAATCGTCCAGTATCAATTGCATGGGATCAGCACGCAATTTCTGAAATTCTTCCTTAAGCTTGGTAACCTGATTGTAAGCTTGGGCAAAGCTAGGTTGTTTCAGGTTTTCCATCATCAATTGCAGGGCTTGCTTGAGATGGCTGCGATCGGTTGTGAATCTGGTCAATTCGCCGCTTATATGCGCGTTTTGCCGTGCAGCCTGCAGGCTTTCCTTGCCATAGCGATTTGTGCCATTCAGTAAATTCTTTGCTGTCAAGAATTCTACCCAGCGTTATTTGAACAGAGTGTTTTCATCACCCCAGTGCAGCACCAGGTCAACTTCGACTGACTGTCCACGCCTGGGCTTGCTCAGCAAAGCGGTTTCTATATTTCCTATCTTTAGTCTTTCAGTATTTTTCTCGATGTTACTTATCGTACGATTGAATTCAGCAACTGCGGCATACTGGTCGACATAGGAAAAGTCTTTCATTATTTCGGCAACCGAGGGTGAAGGAGGTATGTGGCTGTCCGTACTTTTTTCCTCTGGCAACAAAATACCTGTCGTGCAGTTCTCTCTGGCGAAATAACGTTTTGCCGCATCCTCTACCTGTGTTGTCGTCAGGCTGGCAATGCGGTTTTTTTCTACAAGCAGCAAGCGCCAGTCACCAGCGGCAATAAATTCAGACAAGGCCAGGCTCAGCGCCTGAGGATTGTTCATGGTGCTGGTGAAGTTACGCACATAAGCGTTTTTGAATAAGTCCAGCTCTTTCTGGCCCAGGGAATTCTTACCAAAATTCTCGACTACCTTGATAAATTCTTTTGGTCCTTCTTCTGTGTCCTTGGTGATGAAGCCGTTACTGAAAAAAACGACCAGTCCATTTTCTACATTACCAGCCATATGAAATCCTGGCGCGATATTACTGAGGAAAATCTCGCCCGCTTTATTTTGCTGTTCTCGGCCAGATGACAACATCGCCCCTGCCATTTTCAAGGCAGCATAGTCAGGATGCAATAGTGAGGGTTTGTGGTAAGCCACTATCATGCAGCCTTCGTTCGATTTTTTTCTGACGAAAACCTGTCGTTCTCCTTGCTGAGCTGGCTCTACGGTGGCTATTTTTGGCAGGGCAGATTTGGGTGCCGCGATACTGCCAAACTGACGGGAAATGACTGGCAAGGCAGCATCGACATCAAATTTTCCTGCCACCACGAGCACCGCATTATCCGGGCGATAATACGTGTGATAACACTGTTTGAGCTGTTCAATATTAACGTTTTCGATATCACTCTTTTCGCCTATCGTGCTGTGACCGTAACCGTGCCAGTCAAAGGCCACAGCCTGTACGCGCTTGAACAGCATGTCGTAGGAATTATTTTCCCTGCGTTCCAGCTCATTACGCACCACCGTCATTTCTGTATCAAGCTCGGACTTTAATACCTTGGCGTTTTGCATGAGGTCTGCTTCCATGCTCAAGACCCAGTTGAGCTCATTCTCACTGGATTCAAACGTGGCGTAGTACAAGGTGTAGTCCTGAAACGTGAACGCATTCGATTTCATGCCACGGTTAAGCAATTGCTGCAGGATTTGCGGGTAGTTCTTGCTACCCTTGCACATCATGTGTTCCAGCAAATGGGCATAGCCTGTTTGCCCCACGCTTTCATGTTTTGACCCCACCTGGTAAATCATGCTAACGGTTGTTGTCGGCTTGGAGTTGTCAGGTATTAGCAAGACTTTCAAACCATTTGGCAAACGATATTCACTGATACCTTCTACGGTACTGAGCTTTTCTACATTTGCCGGCAAGCTTGTTGCTGCCTGTGCGTGACTGTTGGAGAACAGCAGGTGTATGGCAAGAACAATCGCTAAAGCCGGGGTTTTGATGTGAGGCATGATGTCTGAAAAAATGGGTATAAAAAAACCGGAAATCTTAGATTTCCGGTTTTATGGAAAGCAGCTTATTTGCTTGCAGCAGCTTTGGCCTTGGCTTCATCCGCTGCAATAAAGACACTCATTTTGGCCGGGTCTATATAGCGGCGGAAGGCATCATTGACCTGCTCCACAGTCAGCGTCTGTATCTTGTCATCCATGGCTTGTGACCAGGCCCATGTGCGTTTCAGATACAGATTGCTATTCCAGCCGCTGGCAACCGCACCATCGCTGCTGCGGCCCTGTACGCGCTGCTGCAAGAGCCCGGATTTGGCCTTGGCCAGTTCGTCGGCAGTGAAACCTTCTTTGAGTGCGCGTGTCAATTCTTCCTTGACAGCGATTTCCAGTTTTTCCAGATTCTGCGGTGCTGCCGTAGCACTGATACTGAAGCTGCCTACCGGATCAATTTCACCTGCAGTCAGGCTGGAACCACCGCCATAAGACAGGCCATCTTTTTGACGTATGCGCTCCATCACGCGCGAGTTCATGCCTGCGCCACCACCAAAAATATAATTGGCCACACGCAGTGCGGCAAAGTCAGCATCATCTTCGCGTAAGCTCAGATTCATACGGCTGGAATAGACGCCATTTTCCTTGTCAGGTGTGTTGAAAGTTTTGCGTATCGCAGAAATTTCTTTGCGCTTGCTGACCAGGCGGCTGAACGGAGCCTTGCTGGCCCAGCCATCAAATACCTTGGCGACAGTCTGTTTGGTGCTGTCCACATCAAAATCACCAACAATGGACAATTCACCCTTGGAAACACCATAAAAATCTTTATGGAAAGCCTTGATATCTTCCAGCTTGACATTGCGCAAGGCATCCAGTGTTTCTTCCAGCGTCATGGAGGCGCGCACATCGCCTTTTGGATAGGTATTGAAATGCTGCGCCATCGCACGGCTGGCAACGGCAGAAGGCTCATTGCGTGAAGCCTCAGTGTTGACCAAAGCTCTTTCTTTCAGTTGCTTGAATTCACTTTCCGGGAAGTTGGCTTCTTTCAATACATGCGCCACCAGTTCCAATGCTGCTGGCAAATTCGCCTTGGTGGTCTGGAATGAATACAGGCCCCCGCTCATTTTCAGTTTGGACATTTCATCTGCCAACTGGGCGCGTGAATATTTGCTGGTACCTGTGCTCAGCAAGCCGCCCGTAAAGCCCATGACAGTGGATTTGCCAAACAGGGTTTTCTCATCACCCCAATGCAAATTCAGCGAGACATTGACAGTTTCGCCACGGGTCTTTTTGGGCAAGAGCGCCACTTGCAGATTGCCGATATTACTTATTTTCGTACGCTTGTCTATGTTTGCCGGTGACGGGTCAAACACTTCGCCAGTCAGTGTCGCTGCTTTGGGTTTGAAGTCTTTCATTGCCTCGGCAATGCCTGGTGCGACAGGTACTTCGGCGCGCTGCGGGTTGTCTTCCGGGATAAACGTACCGACAGTACGGTTGTCGCGCACCAGATACTTTTTCACCGCAGCAGTGACTTCTTCAGAGCTGACGTTGCCTGCATCATCCCTGTCCTTGAACAGATAACGCCAGTCACCCATGGCGATATATTCAGACATGCTGACGCCTATGGACTCATGGTTGTTCAACAGCTTTTCATAGAAGTTGGCATTGTCGCGTTTCAGGCGTTCCAGTTCTTCCTTTGTCGGTGGATTATTCTTGAAGTCTTCTATACCTGCCAGCAGGGCATCCCTGGCAGCATCGACAGATTCACCTTTCTTGACGACGGCACCGATGATGGCGAGCCCAGGCTCAACATGGCCCAGGCTGGTGGAAAACACTTGCACTAGTTTGCCACTTTCCACCAGTTGTTTGTGCAAGCGACCATGCGGTGCACTGGCCAGTATGCTGCCAGCATAGTTCAGCGCATCGCGGTCATGGTGCAAGCCAGCCGGCACCTTGTAGGCGATCATCACCATCTGTACATCACCTTTGCGGCGCACGACAAAACTGCGCTCGCCATCCTGGGTTGGCTCAGTGGTCCAGAACTGGGGCAGACTGCGCGTTGGCTTGGTGATTTTGCCAAAGGAGGCGTTAATCCATTGCAAGGCTTTTTCAGCTTCAAACTTACCTGCTACTAACAGCACGGCATTGTCTGGCTGGTAGTAGTTGCGGTAAAAGGCTTGCAGGTTTTCTATCTTGACGTTTTCTATATCACTGCGATTGCCGATGGTGGAATTGCCATAGTTATGCCAGTCAAAGGCCACGCTCTGCATGCGTTTCATCAGCACTGCGCCGGGTGAATTTTCACCCCTTTCATATTCATTGCGCACTACCGTCATCTCGGTGTCGAGATCTTTTTTTGCGATATTGGAATTGACCATGCGGTCGGCTTCCATTTCCAGCGCCCATTTCAGATTGTCATCACTGGCCTGGAACAATTCAAAATAATTGGTGCGGTCCATGGACGTGGTGCCATTGATGCGCATGCCACGCTTATTGAATTCTTCAGTAATTTTGGGGTTGGTCGGCGTGCCCTTGAAAAGCAAATGCTCAAGCAAATGCGCCATACCGGTTTCACCATAGCTTTCATGACGTGAACCAACCAGATAAGTGATATTGACAGTAACGGTAGGTTTTGATGCATCCGGCATCAGCAAAACGCGCAAGCCATTCGGCAAACGGTATTCTGTAATCCCTTCCACGCTGGTAACCTGACTGACACCGTTGGGCAGCTTGTCTGCCAGCGCAACCGGCGCAGTGAACAGAAACACGCCACCCAAAACCAGGGCGCGCAAGACGGGTTTGAGTGAAAGCTGCTTACCGGTGCGTAGTTGAGGCATAAAATCCTTTTATGATTTCAGGTTGTGAAAATAATAAATCCGTCAGGCGGAGTGCGCCGACGGATATGATTGGTGGAAATAATGAAAGTTGCAGCTATTTTGTAATATGGATAGGTGATAATCGCCGTATCTGCAAAAAAGTTAGATTGTCACTATCTGTTAAATGTAGTTATTTGTCAATCAATTGTGGCGACAACTTCCAGTGTCTGGGTGGCCCCCCAGCTTTCACCGGGTGCCAGGCTGACAGGGCGCAATATCGTTGCTGCTTCTACGCATAGCATGTGTTGCTCGCCTCCCGCATGCAGATCATTGATCTTTGATGCACCAGCACCAGGGTTCCAGACCACGGCATCGTCAAAACCATTGCTGCGTATGAGGGTGCGCTGATGTGGCTGATGGAGCTCCAGTTGCGCCGGGGCATAGCTGTAGATGCGGTCCGTCTCGCCATTGATGCGCAGGAAAGGATCCGCTTCCAGGCAATGATCCGCGCCGCTGACAGTGTCGCGGTAACGCAGGCCCTGCAGCCCGTGCAGGCTGACGCTGGCAATATCCTGTACGGCCAGATAGGTATGCAGGGCAGTGCTAAAGCTGAAATTGGTGTCGCCGGTATTTTCTACCTCCAGTGCCATCTGCAAGGCGTTAGCGAGTATGCTGATGCGCAACTGGGCGCGGAAGACATGCGGCCATATCGTCAGGCGGGCAATGTTTTCCCTGAGTTCATAGACTGCAACCGCTGTGCCATGCTCTGCCAGGCCAGACTGCAAGAGCTTCCATTCCGAGGTACGGGCAAAGCCATGCTTGGGTAAGGTGCCCTGATTGGAAAACTGTGGGAACACCACCGGCACACCGCCACGTATGGCGACACCATCCTGAAAAGCCGAGCTTTTACTCATGAATAATTGCTCCACTCCACCGGCAGGTATCCAGGAACATACATGCGCACCCTGGCTGGCAATTTTTGCGGTAGCACCGTCTTGTGACCGGAGACTGAGAAAATTCATGCAGGCTTTCTTTCAGTAAATGTTGATATCCATCAGTGTAATGGATAGTCGTGCAAACGGTATTGCTTTAGCATCAATTTGCTACGACAAAAAACAATTGCTTTCGGTTAGTATTGCAGACACAAAAAAATTACTCAGATATCGAAACCAACATGTCCCTCAGCTATCTCGCCATCAAACATGTGCATCTGACCTGTGTAGGATTGAGCGGCAGCTTGTTCCTGTTGCGCGGCTTCTGGAAGATACGAGACTCAGCCATGCTGCAACAACGCTGGGTAAAAATCTTGCCGCATATTGTCGATACTGTCTTGCTGGGCAGTGCCATAGCGTTGGCCTGGTGGAGCGGGCAATACCCCTTCCAGCAAAACTGGCTGACGGCCAAACTGCTGGCATTATTGGTCTATATCGCTTTTGGCACCCTGGCCCTCAAGCGCGGCAAGACCCCGGCCATACGGATGGCTGCCTTTATCGCCGCCATCCTGACTTTTATTTATATCATCAGCGTGGCCCTGAGCCGCCAGCCAATTCCATTTTGATTGAAGGAAAGCAAGCACATGAAATCACCTGTTCTCAGTTTCAGCACTCTGGCTGTCATGTCTGCATTGTCTGTGCTGCCAGGACACGCCTGTGCCAGCGAGACTCTGCATGAGCTGGCGCAAGATATCAAGGCGGGCAAGACCACAGCCAGCCAGATTTATGACTTGTATGATGCGCGCATCAATATCTACAACCCCGGCATACAGGCGGTGACTACGCGCAATCCGAATGCCAGGCAGGATGCAAAGACAGCAGACCAGCAAAAAGCACCACACGGCAGCCTGGCTGGTTTGCCCTTGCTCTTGAAAGACAATATTGCCGTCCAGGGCATGGTTACTACGGCAGGCTCAGTGGCGCTGGCAGATAATTGGGCAGCACAAGATGCCCCGCTGGTAGCCCGCTTGCGAGCGGCTGGTGCCATTATTATGGGCAAGGCCAATCTCAGTGAATGGGCCAACTTGCGTTCCAGCCAGTCCAGCAGCGGCTGGAGCAGTGCGGGTGGACAAACCCGCAATCCCTATGCGCCTGAACGCAGCCCCTGCGGTTCCAGTTCAGGCTCTGGCGCTGCGGTGGCCGCGCGTTTGATCCCGGCAGCGATAGGCACGGAGACAGATGGCTCGATCGTCTGCCCGGCATCAGTCAATGGCCTGGTTGGCTTGAAACCCACCCTGGGCCTGGTGAGCCGCACCGGCATAGTGCCACTCAGCCATAGCCAGGATACCGCCGGGCCCATGACCTTGAATGTCCGTGATGCCGCCATGCTCCTGAATGCCATGGCAGGCAGTGACCCGCAAGATGCTGCCACCCGCCAGGCAGACCAGCGCCGCAGCAAGGACTATACGGCGGGCTTGCAAGCTACGGCCCTGCAGGGCAAGCGTCTGGGCATCGTACGCAAAATGGTGGATGGCTATGATGTTGACACCAAAGCCTTGTTCGACAAAAGCCTGGCTATCCTGATCGCCCAGGGGGCAACCGTAGTAGACCAGATAGACTTGCCTTATCTCGAAGAACTTGACAAGGATGAACTGACTGTCTTGCTCTATGAATTCAAGGCTGACCTGGATGCCTATCTGGCCAAGACGCCCGCAACCGTCAAGACCCGTAGCATGGCTGATGTGATTGCCTACAACCAGCAGCATGCCGATACTGTCATGCCTTATTTCGCCCAGGAACTGATGGAGCAGGCGCAGGCCAAAGGCAAGCTCAGCGACGCCGCCTACCGCCAGGCCAGCGCTCGCGTCAAGCTGCGTGCCGGCAAACAGGGCATAGATGCCGTGCTGAAAAAATACAAGCTCGACGCCCTGATCGCGCCGACCACAGGCACAGCCTGGCTGATCGACTATAAGGCTGGTGATATTGTCGAAGGCAGTTCCAGCAGCCCGGCGGCGATTGCCGGTTACCCCCACCTGACCGTGCCCATGGGCCAGGTCCGGGGCTTGCCGGTTGGTTTGTCACTGTTTGCCGGTGCCTGGTCAGAAGCAAAATTGCTGAACATGGGTTATGCCTTTGAGCAGGCCAGGCCAGCCCTGCCTGCACCCAGCCTGACTACTACGGCGACTGCGGCGGCCAAGTAAGCTAAGCTGTCTTGTCAACTACAAGCCGGCCCTGATCATATCCGCCGCCTTTTCGCCTATCATCATGGTAGGGGCATTGGTATTGCCGCCTATCAGGGTAGGCATGATGGAGGCATCCACCACACGCAAACCTGTCATGCCATGTACCTTTAATTGCGGGTCGACCACGGCCATGGCATCCACACCCATCTTGCAGGTGCCTATGGGGTGATACACGGTGTCGCTGGTCTGGCGCAAGACCGCACGTATTTCGTCATCTGTATGCACATTCGCTGTCTGGAAGTCACTGGTACGCGCTGCTACCAGAGCTGGTGCATCCATCAGCTTGCGCGTGAGTTTGAAGCCCTTGACCATGTTTTCTATATCATCCGGGTGTTCCAGGAAGCGCGGGTTGATGAGTGGTGCAGCCATAGGATCTTTGCTGGCCAGTGTCACTTCTCCTATGCTCTTTGGACGCAATAAACACATATGGCAGGAATAGCCATGGCCCAGATGCAGCTTGCGCGCATGGTCATCCAGCATGGCCAGGACAAAATGCAGTTGTATGTCAGGCGCGGACAGGTTGGGATCAGTTTTTAAAAAGCCACCGCCTTCAGCACCATTGGAAGTCAGCAAGCCGCGTCGCTGGCTTTGATAGCGTCGGAATTCCTTCAGCATCCGCAGGCTGCCACCTGCGGATACGCCCAGCAAATCCAGGCTCTTGGCGCGGTATTTGAAGACGAAATCAGGATGGTCCTGCAAATTCTGGCCTACGCCAGGCAAGTCGTGAACTACCGGTATCCCCAGCGCTTGCAAAGCCTTGCCATCTCCCACGCCAGACAGCATCAGCAATTGCGGTGTCTGGAAGGCACCTGCCGCCAATAAAACTTCCCTGCCTGCCTTCAAGGTCCTGAGCTGTCCGCCCTGCCGGTATTCAACGCCGATAGCGCGCTTGCCTTCAAACAGGATGCGCGTCACATGACAGCCGGTTTCTACTTGCAGATTATTGCGCTTGCCCATGTGTGGGTGCAGGTAGCCGCGTGCGGCTGTCCAGCGTTCACCATTGTGCTGGGTCACCTGATAGATCCCTACACCTTCCTGCTCTTCACCATTGAAGTCGGTATTGATGTTGAAGCCAGCCTGGCGGGCTGCTTCCAGGTAAATTTTCTGGTATGGATTGTCGCTGCGCAATTCACTGACATGCAGCGGCCCAGACTGGCCATGATAATGGCCGCCATGGGTTTCATTGTTTTCTGATTTTTTGAAGTAAGGCAAGACTTCATCGAAAGACCAGCCAGTATTGCCGAGCGCCGCCCACTGATCATAATCCTGCCTGTGGCCACGGATATACACCATGGCATTGATGCCCGACGAACCACCCAGCATCTTGCCGCGCGGCTGGTATCCGCGCCTGCCATTCAGGCCGGGCTGCGGCACGGTTTCAAAAGCCCAATTGTTCAGCTTGGTCGGCAACATCGCCACCACACCTGCCGGTGTATTCACCACCCAACTGTCACCCTTGCCACCGGATTCCAGTACGGTCACATGCAGATCAGGGTCTTCCGTCAGGCGGCCAGCCACGGCACAAGCGCCGGAACCGCCACCGACGACGATGTAGTCAGGTGTTGTTGTCATATTGTCTCTTAAATATTTTTAGTTTTTACAGTATTGCCGAATTTTATATTCCGGTGTAGCTTAAGATATTAAATCTTCAGGCTCCAGAAAGTAAGGACAAATACTGCCAGGTTGCAGCTAAAGCAAGGATGAACAACAAGGTGCTTTCAGTACAGGATGCGGTATTTCCGGCTCACCCGTTCTCGGGTTTGCTGGCGATAGGTCGCGAGCGTGACTGGCGTTTGCAAGAGATATTCCCGGCGCTTGAGCTGGATGCAGAAGGACAGACATGCGGCGATGTACGCATCAGCTACATGCAAGCCAGGGAGAGTTTGCTGAGGGCGCTTCATCATGGCGGGGCAGACCTGGGGATATTGTCCGGTGCCCGCAAATCCCTGCCCGCACTGGGAGCGATGGGCAGCGGCATGCTGGCCCAGGCAACACTGTCAGACGCCATGCACTTCGGCCTGGAATACCAGTTGATCGCCGGTGCCATGGTGCAATTACAACTGGAACACGGTGAGCGCACATCGATACTGACAGCCCGCCCGTTGTTTGATGATAGCGAGTTACAGGATTTCCTCGATACCGACCACCTGGCAACTGCCATTAATGTCAGCCGAGCACTGTGCGGCCATGCCCTGCAAATCGAACGGGTAGAGTTGCGTGGCAAGCACCAGGCCAGCCGCTCAGTTGCCGAAGATTTTTTTGGCTGCCCGGTTGTCTATGGTGCCGATGTCAGTCGCATCATCGTCAACAACAGCGCACTCTCCACCTTGTTGATCAACCCTGATCCAGAGCTTGCGGCAGATAGTAAAATGCGCTGTGATGCAGAGCTGGCCGCAGTCGGTCTGACAGGCAGGCAAAGCCTCTTGCACAAGCTGGTCAACCTGCAATGCGATTACCGCAGCGTGCCTGAACTGGCGCAAGCACTGGGCATCAGCGAACGTTCCCTGCACCGTCTGCTGGTGCGCGAAGGCTGCTCTTATTTTCAAATTGCAGAAAGCCTGCGCATGGAGAAAGCCAAGCATTTTCTGCGCAATACCAGCATCAGCCTGGACGATATTGCAGCGCTATTACATTATTCAGACAGCCGCAGTTTTCGCCGTGCGTTCAAACGGGCAGTACATATGACGCCTTCGGAATTCAGGCAGCAGTAAGTCTGTTTTCCAGCATTTTTATTGAGTCGGTATTTTCAGGATCGCACCTGTAGTCACGGCATATAACTGATTGTCTGGCCCGACTGCCAGACCACCCAGGTTTTGGAAAGAACCCGGCAAATTGCCTGTCTGTGTAGCGCTGTTGCCACGTGTACCTGTCAGATTGGTCACAGTCCCATTCGGGCTGATTTTTCGTATGACATTCTCGTCACTGACATAGATACTGCCAGCCTTGTCCAGCACCAGCTGGTTCACACGTGTGAATCTTGCTGCCGCTCCTGTGCCATCAGTTGTGCCGTAATTGCCACTACTGCCTGCCACAGTCGTCACCACTCCGGCAGGAGTGATCTTGCGTAGGGAATTTGTTTCAGCGACATACACATTATCGTTATTGTCAGTGGCCAGAAAACTGCTGCCTGAAAATCTTGCTGCAGCGCCTGTGCCATCTTCTGAGCCAGATGCCTTGAGCATGCCTGCAAAAGTAGTGACGACACCAGTAGGGCTGATTTTTTGTATCGTGGTATTCGTGTAACCGGTGTAGCTGGCATAGACGTTCCCGCTGCTGTCAACAGCGACACCTCTGGCGCGGTAAGGCGTTCCAAAAGTGTTGCCCATGCCATCCCAGCCCAGCGGTGCACCGCTGTCAGGTAAGGTGCTTACCTTGCCGTCAGGGGTAATTTTACGAATCGAAAAATCAGCGACGTAGACGTTACCGCTACGGTCAACAGCTATTCCAGATGGGTCAAAAAAGCCAGCTGCAGCGCCATTGCCGTCTTTTCCCTCCCTCATACCTGCGGTACCTGCCAGCGTTGTCACATTACCACCTGGGGTAATTTTGCGTATTGTGTTGCTGCCACGATCTGCGACATAGATATTGCCGGCAATATCGATTGCCATCCCTGAGAGGGAGTCGTGCGCAAACCGGGCATTGCTGGCAGCCCCGTCCTGGTAGCCTGGAGCATCAATTGCGCCTGCAAATACTGAAATCGCACTGGCAGGTTTGTCATTGACTACATGAGTAGCGGTGTTACTGCTCCCTCCACCACAGGCAGACAACAGTACAGCAATGAGCAGGCAAGAGAAAGCTAAATGGTGTGTGCAGCGTATTTGAGCTGGTAGCATACCTGGAAATTAAATTGTATTAAAGATAATTATTATCTTTCAGGACTATACAACAATTTAACGATAAACATCAAACTCAAACCAGAAAGTTGTCCCCTCCCCTGGGGCGCTGGTGAATCCAATTTGTCCATGCATTTTTTCCAGCATGGCCTTGGTAATCGATAAGCCCAGGCCAGTGCCACCTTTTTGCCGGGTATCGGTACCATCGGCCTGGGTGAAAGGTTCAAACAAGTGTTCTTGAAACTCTGGTGCAATGCCCGCACCGCAGTCGCTGACTTCGACACGAAAGCGGGATTCAGTATTGAGGATGCGCAGTATGACGGCTTCACCTTCTTTGGAAAATTTCGCCGCATTTGAGATCAGGTTGGCCATCACTTGCATGAGCCTGTCATGGTCAGCCAGTATCCAGGCTTGCTGGGGATGTCGTTCCAGTTGCAGGCCGACCTTGAGCGAGGCGGCATAGGCCATATTCGATTCCAGGGAATTTTTGACCAGGGCCACCAGGTCCATGGCTTCTGATTTGAAAATCATCTTGCCGCTGGCCAGCTTGTCCATATCCAGAATATCATTGACCAGGGTAATCAGACGTTTGCTGTTATTGTGGGCGATGCGTATCAGATGCTCCGCCTGTTTCGGCAGCACACCACTGACACCCGATTCCAGCAGGCTCAGTGAACCGCGTATCGAGGTCAGCGGGGTGCGCAACTCATGGCTGACGACAGAAATGAATTCAGTCTTCAAACGGTTCATGCGCAACCTGTCGCTGATATCCATGGCAAAGGCAACCCAGTCCCGTTCAGAGTTTTCCAGGTGGCTGAGGCCGACCAGGATGGGCACACCAACATTCTCACCCTGTTGCAACATGATTTCGAAAGGCGCGGTAGTGCCAGTCTGTATCAATTCCTTATATGCCTGCTGGCAGATTTTCAAATCCTGATGGGACAGCAGGGTGTCCCAGGCGGTATTCTGGGTCAGCAAATAGTCGCGGTCATAGCCACTGAACTGGGTAAACACATCATTCACATCCAGTATCTGGCCGGCTTCATTGCCCTGGATAATGCCGATCAGGCTGGAATTCATCAACCTTTGCAGGCGTTGTTCACTGGTGCGCAAGGCATCCAGCGTCAATCTTTGTTCGGTGACATCTTCTATCATCCAGACCGCGCCACGGACATAGCTTTCCATCGGCAAGGCGCGTCCTGCTACGCGGCCAGTGAAGGTTTCACCATTAAAGCGGCGCAACTGCCATTCCAGTTCCACCAGTTCATCCGCCAGCAAGCCTGGGACAACCCGGGCGCTAAAAGCCTGGTAATCTTCCGGTCCCTGATAAAGGAAAGTGGTCTTCACACCTATCATGGCCTGGGCGTCAGGGAAGCGGCAGAGTTCTGCCAGTGCCTTGTTGGCCCTGACGATGGCGCCATCGCTGACAAACATGATGCCTACTGGCGCATTGGTGATGAGGATTTCCAGTTCCCTGGCTAACTCCTTGTAGCGGTTCTTGTTAGCTTCGAGCAACTCCTGGTTATGCCTGAGCATTTCCTCGGTTTGTTTGCGTTCGGTGATATCGATATGCGTACCTACCATGCGCAAAGGCTTGCCCTTGCTATCCCATTCGACGATGCTGCCGAGCGACATGATCCAGCGCCACTCACCTGCCTTGTTTTTTTGCCGGAATTCAGCGTGGTAATCGGTATTGCCCTGGGTTGCGGCATGGCTTTTATAGGCGCGCTTGAGATGAGCGACATCATCGGGATGCACCGCCGTTCCCCAGAAATATTTCCAGAACTGTTGGGGTTGGTCAAAATCACCGGGCTCATAGCCCAGCATCTGCAAATATTCAGCACTGAAATTACCTGCACCAGTTTGCAGGTTGATGTCATACAAACCCTGGTTTGAGGCCTTCATCACCAGGCGGCGCTGGCGTTCGGCGGCCTGCAATCTTTGCTCGGTCAGTTTGCGTTCGGTATTGTCACTCAGGAAACCATGCCAGAGCACGCTGCCATCCGGTAGTGCTTCAGGCGTGGCATCGCCAACTACCCAGCGGTCCAGGCCATCGTCAGAAATGATGCGGTATTCCTGATGCCAGAGGCTGAGTTCGGCAAAAGACTTGCGTACCGTTGCCACCATCCGTGGCAGGTCTTCAGGATGGACTTTGGCAAACATGAAGCTGGCATCTTCCCGCAATTGTTCTGCCTTGACGCCAAAAAAGGCTTCTACCGCATCGCTGGCATAGGGCAGGCAAAACCGCCCATCAGGGTAGCGCCGGAATTGATAAAACATACCGGGCAGGCAGCGCGAAAAATTCGACAACAAGGCGTGACTGCGCTGCAATGCCGCCAGATCAGTTTCTTCCGGCGTTAGCTTGGCTGACATTGCAGGGTCTTCAGACATGCCAGTTCACTTGTTAATCAGCGATACAGTGCCGTGATTTCATCAAAAAAATCGTAGACGCCTTGCTCACTCATCTTGCGCGCATTCGACAATTCACCGCCTTTGGAGGCATACAGCACACTGTTGTCAGGGCGTAGCAAGACTGCCGCCGGTATGCCTTTTTTGGTGGGATTGCCGTACAAGTCGACCAGTTCCTTGTTTTTATCAAACTGGCCTACATTCACTTTGACCGTAATGAACTTGCTGGCCAGCAGGGCCTCGTTTTTGCCGTGCATGGATTTATCGAGTTCCAGGCAATCCTTGCACCAGTTTGCGCCAAAGATGACCAGGACTTTTTTATCCACTTTTCTGGCTTCCGCCAGCGCCTGGCTGACAGCCGCCTTGGCATCGGCCGTTTCGTCATAAGCTTGCGGTGGAGCGGCGCTGGCCGGGTTGATAAGCCATGCCAGACTCAGTGTGAAAATCAGGGAAAGCAGTTTTTTCATCATCGTTCCATCAGAAAATTCAAGAGAAAAAGCAATACATGCATGGTCAGTCTATCTTAGCTTAAACCGTATCTGGCTGTAATTTCTTGTTGTTGGTAAATCTTGTTTTGCTGTATGTATATTCAGTTATTTCGCTGTTTCAGGATAAAATAGTGTATTTCCTTGTGAACCTGCCAGGACCTTTTGAAAAAGATGATCGACGGATGGCGATTATTGATTGCTATGAATAATAAATCACGCAGGATTGCTCATCTGGACATGGATGCCTTTTATGCATCTGTGGAACTATTGAGATATCCAGAGCTACGGGGGCAAGCCGTACTCATAGGTGGGGGTTCCTCACATCGCCCGATTCCAAAAGGCGATGGCACGCATGAATTTTCACGGATAAAGGACTATGTCGGGCGTGGTGTTGCAACCACTTCGACCTATGCTGCGCGGGCGCTCGGCATATTTTCCGCAATGGGTATCATGAAGGCTGCGAAGCTGGCACCGGATGTGTATTTACTGCCTACAGATTTTGAGTCTTATCGTCATTATTCGCGTCTTTTTAAAGAAGCAGTTGGCAAGATTGCTCCCAAAATTGAAAATCGCGGTATAGATGAAATTTATATCGACCTGACCGATCATCCGCAAGAAACCCACGCCCTGGCAAGCAGTTTGAAACAGGCAGTGAATGAAGCAACTGGCCTGACCTGCTCCATTTGTGTTGCACCAAATAAGTTGTTGGCAAAAATCGGATCCGATCTGGATAAACCTGATGGTCTGACTATCCTGGATTTGGAAGACGTGCCAACACGTATATGGCCTTTGTCTGTGAAAAAGGTGAATGGGATAGGTCCAAAATCAACTGAGCGCCTGGCGAGCCTGGGTATCAACACCGTTGGCGAGCTGGCAAATGCAGACCTGGGTTTGCTGCAAACTACCTTCGGCAGTAATTACGCCGGTTGGCTATACAATGCGGCCCGTGGCATTGATGACAGGGAGATATCAACTGAGTCAGAACCCAAGGTCATCAGCAGGGAAACCACGTTTGACCGCGACTTGCATGCCGTTCATGACAAGGCAGTATTAACCGATATTTTCACCGATCTTTGTTATCGCCTGGCGAAGGATTTGACAGTGAAGGGATACCGCTGCAAAACTGTAGGCATTAAGATCCGTTACACGGATTTCCGTATTTCGACACGCGACATGACCATCCCTGTAGCAACTGCCGATCCCGCCATCATACGCAAGGCAGCCGGGGAATGTCTGCGTCGGGTGGCACTGGAAAACCGCTTTCGCTTGTTAGGAGTCAGGGCCAGTGCCCTGGTGAGAGAAGCAGACGTCATCAATGAGCGCCAGGTGAGCCAGGGTATGTTGTTTGAGGATCCATAAATTGAACTTTATGGCTGGGCACTTTGCATTTGTTGGAAGTACAGGTTTTCTATTCTTCTGAGATTGAGTTTTTCCAGATAGGGATTGATGAGTTGCTGATATTTCAACCCACGTTCATTGCGCTGGAAGCAAATGTGCAACGAAAAATTGATGATTTCCTTGGGGTGGAAAATAATGCTTTCCTGGCCGCTTTTGAGGCTTGGTTCGGTAATCAGCAACTGCCGCAAGACATCCTTGCTGATGACCACCAGGTCGACACGTCCAGCCATCAATTTGCGCAAATTGCTGATGTCTGAAGGTGCCACATCCAGTTTTAATTGTTCTTTTTTAACCTGGGCATCAAATTCCTCGCCATTGGCATAGTCTCGCACAACCCCTATGGTCAAGCCCTTCAGGTCGGCGTAATTTTTCCAGTCGAAATGCCTGTTTTTGACAGCAGCCAGGCCAACGATGCTATTCCCCAGCGGGCCGGAAAAATAACAGGTTTTTTCCCGCTCCTTCAAATAAAAGGCCGGGAAATATCCAGCGTAAGCAGGGTCCTTTTGCCCCAGTTGCACAGCACGGCTCCACGGGGTGTAACTGATTTGGGTATCCATCCCCGCTTGCAAGGCAGCTGCCTTGACGATGACCGAAGTTAATCCTTCATCAGGCAGATGTTTGCCAACATACGGTGCCCATTCCAGCGAAGCCAGTTGCATGACAGGTCTGCCGGTCGCCAGTGATGCGCTACCAGAAAGGCAGCTAGCAATAATAACAAGAGAGCGAAAAAACCGGACACTCATGGTGGTGGCTTTGCGTTGGCAAAAACTCAGTGTAGCCCAAGTCTGCTGCCCAGATTTTAAGAGATAGTTACAAGCCTGCTGCGCTGTAATCTTTCACTGCCATCAGCAGCGATTGTTTCAAATACATCGTCCAGCCTGGTGAACACATCCCAGTGATCAACTTGTTTTTGTAGCGCAATGGCCTGGATTAGTTTGAGCTCCAGTTCCGCTTCTCGCTTGCCCTTCCATAATTTGTCGGCAGCAGCGACGGCTAATTCTTCCAGACTCAGGTCGCCATGGTGCCATTGCGCGTGTGTCACGCAACACCTTGCCGCTGCGGTTTGTACACCTTTCGCCAGCAGCATTTTTTCACCAGCAGGTTCATGCATTGAGCCAGGGCCATCCAGTTCATGAGGGTGCAGGATTTTGCCTGCGTCATGGATGGCAGTACCAAGACGTATCAGATTTGCATCGAACTGCACATCCATATCTTCAAAGTTTGTAATCAATAAATCAGCTGCTTCGCCAACCAGTTTCACGTGAGTCAGCAAGCGCTCTGATGCCCCCAGGCTTGACAGCAACTGGTAGGCCTCTGCTTTAGTGTTAAGCATGGTGAGCAATCAAAAAAACAATTAAACAATAATAAAAAAGGCTTGCACAGCATCCTGTGCAAGCCTGTCCGTTACTTAAAAAGCTTATTTGAAGTCGCCCGCAAACACGCGCAAGGTTTTTTCAAATCCCAGATGTTTAGTCATGGCTTCTTTGACTTGAGCCACAGTCAGTGACTGTATCTTCTTTTCTATATCCGCCTGGAATTGCATATTACGACCAAGATAGAGGTTGTTGACCAGACTATTGGCCAGTGCGGCGTCCTGGCTGCGTTCGAGTTGATATTGCTGGATCAGGCTCTTCTTGCCATCTTCCAGTTCCGCTGCTGTAAAGCCTTCCGTCTGTACGCGGGCCATTTCTTCACGTATGCCAGTTTCAAGCTTGACTCGGTTTTGCGGTGCGTAAATAGCACCGGCATTGAAGGCCCCCACTTCTTCTACCGATGAACCACTAAAGCTGGAACCACCACCATAGCTGACCCCATCTTTTTGACGTATGCGGTTCAGTATGCGTGAATTGGCGCTGCCACCCATGAGGTAATTGCCAAGTACTAATGCCGGATAATCAGGATGTTTGGTGCCAACAGGTACCAGCATGGTTGCAAAGAAGAAGGCGTTGGCCTTGTCCGGTGTGATGATTTGCTTGTCATCGGCCTTAGTTGCCAGGAAAGGTTTGGGGAGACGGGTGAATTTTTGTGATGTGTTCCAGTCACCGAAGGTTTTTTGCAATTCTGCTTTCAAGCCGTTGGCATCAAATTCGCCGACGACAGCAATTTGTGCCTGTTTTGCATGATTGGCACCATAAAACTGTTTCCAGAATGCCTTGGCATCTGCCAGTTTGGCTGTTTTCAGATAGGCAATCTGTTCATCTATGCTGCGATAGTAGCGGGCGTCATCGCTGGGATAGGTATTTTGTGCTTTCCTGCCTGCATCTACGGCGACAGCTTGAGGTTCCTTGCGTGACTCTTCCAGTTGTGCCAACTGAGAATTGAGCAATTGTGTGAACTCGGCTTCATTGAAGGCAGGCTGACGCAGGGCATCGCGCAATAATTCCAGTACTCTGGGCAGATTGTCACGTATGGTTTCCACCTGTACGTTGGCGGTAGAAACTGAACCACTGATTTGCAACTTGGTCTTGAGTTTGTCCAATTCTTCGGTGAATTGTTGACGGCTGAGTTTTTCCGTACCACGGTTGAGCATGGCAGCGGCCAGCTCGGCAGCACCGGCCTTGCCTTTCAGGCTGTTTTCATCGCCAAAATTCAACATCATCGACAGCACAACAGTATTGCCACGTGTCGTCTTGGGCAGCAAGGCGTATTGCATGCCATTGCTGAGTGCGCCTGTGATAGTGCGCTTGTCGATATTGTCAGCCGAAGCGATAAAATTTTCTGCCTGGGCGATGGCCACGCCAGGTTTGAATTGCTTGATTTGCTCATCCACAGCAACTTTGGCCGGGGCAGGTGAGCGGTCCGGCTTTTCTGTCGGGATAAAACTGCCTGAGGTGCGGTTGCTTGACTTCAGCCAGGTAGTGGCGACGCGCTGTACATCTTCAGCCTTGAGTGCCTTGACGCGGTCGCGGAACAAGAAGAACAAACGCCAGTCACCAGCGGCGATACTTTCCGAAAGAGCCACGGCAAATTTTTCAGGATCATTGAAAATCTGCGCGATATCTGAATCCAGCTTGGCCTTGGCACGTGTCAGTTCTGCTTCTGTGACAGGAACCTTGTCAAAGCCTTCTATGGTTTCCAGCAAGATTTGCTTGGCTTCTGGCAGGTTTTGCTCAGTACGCAAGTTGGCGCCCAGCATCAGGAAACCTGGTTCTTCCAGATTTGCGGCCCACGGGAATACATCGGCAGTTTTCTTGGTTTCAACCAGGGCCTTGTACAGGCGGCCATTGGGTGTGTCGCCCAGGATCAGGGCCAGCGCCTCAGTCGCGGCATAATCAGGGTGGGCTGCAGGTACGGTGTGGTACAAAGCTGCGATGGCTTGTGAATCACCAACGCGACGGACAATGACATCGCGCTCACCATCTTGCACGGGATCTAATGTGTACGTAGGTTCCAGCGCACGTTTTGGTTTTGGTATTTTGCCAAATTTGGTCGCAATCAATTGCAGAGCCTGTTTGGCATCAAAGGCACCAGCTACGATCAGGGTGGCATTGTCAGGCTGGTAGTATTTGCGCCAGAAAGCTTGCAGGTGCGGGATGTTGACGTTTTCCACATCAGTACGTGCGCCTATGGTGTCCTTGCCATAGTTATGCCATTGATGGGCGGCCGACATGATGCGCTGTATCAGGATAGCGATGCCGGAGTTCTCATTCTTTTCCATTTCATTGCGCACGACGGTGAATTCTGTCTTCAGGTCTTCGCCGGAGATGCGTGAGTTGACCATACGGTCGGCTTCCATACTGATGGCCCAGGCCAGGGTTTCCGGCTTGGCAGCAAAGGTTTCATAGTAATTGGTGCGGTCCAGCCAGGTCGTACCATTGAATTGCACGCCGCGCTGTGACATTTCTTCCCACAGACGTGGATGGGCCTTGCTGCCCTTGAACATCAGATGTTCGAGCAAATGCGCCATGCCAGTTTCGCCATAGTTTTCATGGCGCGAGCCTACCCGGTAAGTAATATTTACGGTGGTAGTCGGTTTGCTGGCATCTTGCACCAGCAAGACACGCATGCCATTCAACAACTGGTACTCGTCTATCCCCTCTACCTGGCGCACAAACTGTACGCCCGCAGGCAGGGCAGCTTTGGCTGTCGCTGCATTTTCAGCCGCGATGGCTGGCGGGAGATGGACCAGGGTAGTAAAAGCCAATGCCAGGGAGAGGCTCAAGCTGCTGAGTTGCATGCGCGATGATTTCATGTAGCGACCTTTATAGATGAGGTAAATGCAAAATGGTGAATGTCAGTGTATTCGCCTGCAGATAATACGCAGGCTGTGACCATGCAAATCAGATTCTGGTTCAATCCAGAAATAATTGCAAAGTGGACAAGCTTAGTACAAATGCGGCAAGGTCGACAAGCAAACTTGCGAATAGTTGGCCGTGCAGGGATAAAGAGGGATAAGAAAAAATCATGGCGCGCCAGACACGAATCGAACGTGCGACCCCAGCCTTCGGAGGGCTGTACTCTATCCAACTGAGCTACTGGCGCGTGGGCTATGCATGGAAATGCATAAGTGAGACTTAAGTAATCCAAGGGCAACATTCTAACTCAATTTCAAGCGGGTCTTGCGCATCAAAGCAGGGAATTTGTCGTTAAAGCGGGCAGATTTTCCTGATTCTTGGCGCACACAACCTGCTTTTCATTCCAAACACGGCGCTTTCGCTCTATAATCCCAAGCTTTGGCACTTGCCGCGGTAGGTTGCCGAGCTGCATAGGCTAACGACTTTCAGTACCTAATTTATTTGCATTGAGGAAACCATGAGCGACGCGCACGACGAACACGAATCAGCGATCAAGACCCCTAAGCAACTAATCGTTGCAGTTCTCGCCGGATTCCTGGTACCCATTATTGCCATTGTCTTACTGGTACAGTATGTATCGAATGACAAAAAAGTAGGTGCAGGTTCTTCTGCACTCACACCTGAAGCAATTGCTACCCGTATCAGCCCGGTAGCTGACCAGGGTTTTAACTTCAAGGATGCCAGCGGCCCTAAAACCCTGCAATCCGGCGAAGCTGTCTATAAAACCATCTGTGCTGCTTGTCACGACACTGGTGCTGCCAGCGCACCTAAATTTGGAAATGCCGCTGACTGGGGTCCACGTATTGCGCAGGGCTACGACAAAGTGGTCGCCAATGCGATAGGTGGCTTGCGTGCCATGCCTGCCAAAGGCGGCAACCCTGACCTGGACGATATCGAAGTGGCCCGTGCTGTAGTGCATTTGGCTAATTCTGCAGGCGCTAAATTCAAGGAGCCTGAAGTCAAGCCGGCAGCAGCAGCTTCTGCCGAGGCATCTGCAAAGTAAGTATTACCTGAACAGTCAAACAAAAAACCCCGGAAATCCGGGGTTTTTTGTTTGCTACGGGCCTGGATCGCCAAGCTTGCGCCCATATTTTCCTGTATTTATTACAAGGGGCATGACGGCATTACTTATTTGTGCTCCTTTTTGGTGCGCAAGTGTTTGCGTTTAATATATGTGGGCAAATGCTCCGCAAAAATCAATAATATCTCACTGGCAATAAATTCTAGCTTCCTGCACAAGCGCAAAAATTTTAAGCCGTTTTTGAAACTTTGGCGACATTTCATAGTCAAACCCCGGTGGGGCTCTATGCAAATGTCATATTTTTGTAGCTAGGTGTTGTTTTTTTGCTGCATGTTTTTTATCAATATTGACAACGGAATCTCTTAAATGTTCTCATGCTGAGGCAAATTTTCTGAAAGAAATTTCTCAAAATTTTCCCCACGCCGAAAAAAATTTCCATTTTTATTTGGTGGTTTTGCAAATTAACAAACTTTGTTTAGTTGTCACAAAATTTGTTAGGAACATATATATAACGGAGCGCAATAATGATAAGAGAAAAAACGATATCAAGATCGGTACGATTGATCTGTTCTAGTGGTTTGCTGTTGAGTATGGGTATGCTGGCCCAGCCAAGCTTCGCGCAAGAAGCGGTACAAAAAGTTGAAATCACTGGTTCCAGTATCAAGCGTACTGAAACTGAAGGTGTTGCAACGACCCAGATTCTGAGCCGTAAAGACATCGAGCAAACTGGCAAAACTTCCATCGCTGACGTAGTCCGCAGTATTTCTGCAGATAACAACGGCAGTATCAGTGGTTCTTTCACTAACGGCTTTGCCGGTAGTGCTTCTGGCGTTTCCCTGCGTGGTCTGAGCGTTAGCTCCACGCTGGTGTTGATCAATGGTCGCCGTACTGCGCCTTATGGCTTCGGTGATGACGGTCAACGCAGCTTCGTCGATTTGAACTCCATTCCTCTGGATGCAGTTGATCGCATCGAGATCCTGAAAGACGGCGCATCCGCGATCTACGGCTCCGACGCTATTGCAGGCGTGGTTAACGTTATCCTGCGTCAAAACTATGTTGGTCAGTCTGTTGCTGCCAATATCGGTCAATCTTCCCGTGGCGATGGCCGCGTGATGAGCGCTTCTGCAGCTCTTGGTTTTGGTAATCTGCAACAAGACAAATACAATGTCTTCATGACGATTGATGCCAAGAAGCAAGAAAAAATCTGGCAAAAAGACCGTGACGACTATATCGGCCAAGCCGATGCACGTCCATGGGGTGGCCGCGATCAGCGCGGAGGCCAAATTACAGCCGGTAACGGTGGCGGTTCCAACTTCCTGGGCACAGTACGCCCAGTGAATGCTACTGGTGGTACGCTCACTGGCGCTGCTGGCAATGTCAAACAATTGCCAGGTACTTGCTCTGCTGCAAATCTGGACCCAGTTGGTGGTACTTCACTCGACAACGCCTTGGGCGGTTGCTTGTGGGATCCGGTTCAATTCCAGACTATCCAGCCTGAAACAGAAAATCTGAACATCTATGCACGCGGTACTTTTGCCATCAATGACAAAACCACAGCGTACACAGAACTGGGCTTGTTCAACAGCAAGGCAAAAACCCAGACTACACCTTCCGGTTTGACAGGCGCTGGCTTTGACCTGGTCAACGCCCGTGTTAACAACACCAATACTGGTCCTGACCAGTTGTTGCTGCCTATCGGCCACCCGGACAATCCGTTTGCTGCTAACCGCGCACGTCCACGTTGGGTAGATGCGGCACGCCCACGTACTTCCGATCTGGAAACTACAGTGACCCGCTTCCTGGCTGGCGTAAAGGGTACAGTTGCTGAGTGGGATTACGACGCTGGCTTCCTGTATGCTGAAAGCAAAACAGACAAGACACAAAACGGTTACTATCGCCAATCTGCTCTGAAAGCAGCAGTAGCAAATGGTAGTTTCCGTATTGGTCAGGGCCGTGTCAATACACCTGAAGTGCTGGCATTGGTTTCTCCAACTTTGCAAAACTCTGGCGTGACCAAGAGCACATCGGTAGACTTCAAAGCGACCCGTGAATTGATGCAATTGCCTGGTGGTGCGATGGGCATTGCGGTTGGTGCAGAGTATCGCAAAGAAGAAACCAACAGCGATCCAACTCCATACACTAATATCAATGACATCGCAGGCTTGGGCTACTCCGCTTCCAAGGGTTCCCGCAATGTGACAGCGCTGTATACTGAGTTGGCTATCCCTGTACTGAAATCCCTGGAATTCCAGCTGGCTGCCCGTACAGACAAATACTCTGACTATGGTCGCTCGACTACACCAAAAGCTGGCTTCAAATTTACACCGACCAACACCTTCGCATTACGCGGTACTTATGCTGAAGGTTTCCGTGCTCCTAGCGCGGCTGAGAATGGTGATTCCGCTGTAGCAGCATTTACCAATATCCCTAATGATCCTATCCGTTGCCCGGTAACTAAACTGCCTATCGATTGTTCTTCCCAACAAGTTGGTGCTATCACAGTTGGTAACAAAAACATCAAGCCAGAAACATCCAAGAGCTATAGCTTGGGCTTCGTCGTAGAACCAGTCAAGAACTTCAGTATCTCCCTGGACTGGTGGAAAATTGAACGTGACGGCGAAATCGGTGGTTCTGATCCTAGCGCGATTGTTGCCAATCCAGCTGGCTACCCAGATGCACAAATTGTCCGTGGCGAAGCAACTTCCAACTTCCCTGGCCTGGCTGGTCCTATCCTGATGGTGAAAGCGCCTTACCTGAACGCTGGTAAGACACAAACATCCGGTCTGGATCTGGACATGCGCAGCAAGTTTGACCTGGGCGCCAACGGTAAGTTGAATGCCGGCGTGGTTGTGACTTACATGCATGAATTCAAGCGTACTGATTCTGATGGTACTACGCACGAATTCGCTGGTACTCACGGTGATATCAACCTGTCCGGTAACGGCGGTACACCGCGTACTAAAGTTAGTTTGAGCCTGGGTTGGGACCGTGGTCCTTGGACAGTGTCCGGTAACATCAACCATGTATCCAGCATCAGCGGCACCAATGAAATCGGTGGCGAGTGCCTGGATACAGATGCAAACCACAATCCTTACCTCGGTTGCCGTATTGCTGCCTTCACGACAGTTGACGTGTTCGGTAAATGGAAAATGTCCAAAAACCTGGAATTCACAGCATCCATCACCAACTTGTTTGACAAGATGGCACCGCTGGACGTCCAGACTTATGGCCGTATCAACTACAACCCATCCCTGCATCAGTCCGGCGCAGTTGGCCGTTACTGGAACATCGGTGCTCGTTACACATTCTGATGATGTAGCGGCACAGCATGTTTAAGTAATGCCTTCGCCGGATCCGTAGTCCCGGCAAAGGCACTGCCAATGCAATGTTGAATGAAAGCCCCGCAAGCTTGCTTGCGGGGCTTTTTTCATGCGCTTTCAGCAGCCGCAGAGGGAAGAACACTGGCGGTACAACCTGGATTTAGCTGAGAGGTACACTCGGTACATGAAACTGCGCAGTTTCGCAGCAGCGTCTATAGCTGTTTAGGGACGGGTATAGAGCGTGAGTAGCATATCTGCTGTTGTTGCTGGCAATGAACAGTTGAGGCTGCAAGAGCGTAGTAAGAGTAAATTTGCCAGCCCACTTCATATCAGATACTGCGGCAAACTCTTGCTGGAGTCAGCCTTAAAAAGATGCTATTAACGCAATTTCCATGCATGGCCAAGATCGCCCTTGTTGTGCATAAGAGACAAGTGAAAAAGTTGTACATACCAATTTTTTAGTGACGTCCAGAAAAATAAATCGGACTATATTTTTTTTGACAAACTGCCAATCAAGGCGGGCAGGCGTTGAAAGTCAAATAAACGTCGGCGAGAAATCACTAAACTTGTGCAGAGAAAAAAATCATCCGATTTTTATACTGAAAATTAACTTTCAAGGACTCAATAATTCAGGCCATGAAAAAATAGCTAAATTAAATATAAATGTTTTGGTGCGACGTAATTTAGCAACATATCTACTTGCCTTAATTAACATTCCGAATCATTAAAAATGATCTGCATTGCAGCGTGTCCGTGAGATAAAAAGAAATATATTAGCGAAGCTTGACAGCAAAGTTTTCAAATGGTTCCATAAATAAGGAGATTTTTTTACGGAACAAAAAAGCAAAAAAGAAGCATTCATTCAATCTACAAAAAAGTACTGACGCGTACACTTTTTGCAGTTTCCGTAAAGAAATTCCCAAAGAAAATATTGCTACCAGGGCAAATAGGGGGTTCTGGCGAAAGTCAGGATCTTGCCTGGGTAGCATCGCTCATCAGTTCCATTTTTGGGGGTTTAGTCATGGTAGAAAAAATGTTGGCCCGATCAGTACGCATGATGTTTGTTGGCGGTTTTGCGGTGGGTGCGGGATTGCTGGCACAACCAGCGATGTCGCAAGACGCAGTACAGAAAGTGGAAATTACCGGTTCCTCGATCAAAAGGATTGCACAAGAAGGCGCATTGCCTGTGCAAACCCTGAGCCGTAAAGACATAGAACAAAGTGGTGTAAACAATGTGGCCGACCTGGTCGCTGCCTTACCAGCCATGCAAGGCTTCATTACTGCGTCGGCATCGGTCAACGGTGGCGGTGCTGGTCGTCAGTCTGCTTCCATTCACGCCATTGGTACTGACTATACATTGGTACTGTTGAATGGTCGCCGCATGGCACCGTATGGCACGGGTAGTGCAGTCAATCTGGGCAGCATTCCTTTGTCCGCAGTTGAGCGCGTCGAAATTCTGACCGATGGTGCTTCCACCCTGTATGGTTCAGATGCGATTGCCGGTGTTATCAACTTCATCCTGAAAAAGAATCAGACAGACCTGAATGTAGAGGCCACCCTGACCAGCCCTCAACAAAAAGGGGGCCGCAGTAGCAACTTCTCTATTTCCAAAGGTTTTGGTGATCCAGATAAAGATGGTTTCAATGTCTTGCTCGCCTATAGCCATGATGAGCAAAAACCCCTGGAAGCATCGCAACGCGAGTTTTCCAAATCAGGTGTCTTGAGATTTATGAAAGATGGCAAGCATTTTGCCACTTGGCAAACCAGTATCAATTCCATCCCGGCAAATGCTGACATCTATGATTCCCTGGGCAATAATGCGACTTTTTCCGTCGATCTGGTGAATACTGGCAAGTGTAACGGTCCTAACACTTTCGAGCGAGGCGGCGTGTGCCGCTATGACTATGCTTCTACCGTGCATCTGCTGCCAGAGTTGAAGCGCGATAGCTTCTTTGCATCAGGTAATTTGAAATTGGGCAAGGACACAACTTTGTTTGGTGAATTGGTCATGTCCAACTTCTCCAACAAGGCACGTTATGCAGCGCCAGCCCAGCCTTTGACTACTTTCAGTACCGATCCGGTCACTGGCCAAAAAGTCGTCAACCCGAATTACATCGGTGCTTACAACAAATCAGTGGTACCGCTGCTGGCAGGACAAGGCATCAATCCTAATGATGTGACTGATGCATTCTTCTACTATCGCGCCAATGATGCAGGCGGCCGTGCTGATGATTACCAGACCGAAGCCCGTCATCTGGTACTGGGTCTGGACAGCAATTACATGGGCTGGGATTTGAGCGCCAGCTACACCCATTCTGAAAATACCGAGAAAGATGACGCGGTTTCCGGTTACATGAGCGCCAACCGCTTCGATGCATTGGTCAAATCGGGTGCTTACAATCCTTATATTGTGAATCAGAATGCCGCTTCCATCCTGGCACCTGCTGTATTGAAGGAAAACCTCAGCGTTACCAAATCCAAGATTGATGTACTGAAAGCCAACGCCTCAAGAGAATTGTTCGAAATGGCAGGCGGCAAGGCGCAACTGGGTCTGGGCGCAGACATGACCAAGCAGTCATTCGATGATGCACCGTCCGAACTGGTACAAGGTCCTGGTCCTCAGCACCCAGCCTGGACAGACGTGATCATCGGTGGAGCTACTGGTTCACAAGGCCTGGTTGCTTCTCGCAAGAGCTGGGGTACATTCGGCGAATTGCTGATGCCTGTCATCAAAAACATGGATGTTACAGCAGCTATCCGTTATGACAGTTATGACGCAGTCAAGAAAGACAACGTCAGCTACGACGTCAATGGCAACGCTTCCCAGCCTGGTACGCAAGGGATCGCTGTGTCCAAAGCAACGTATAAATTGTCTGCACGGTATCAGCCTATGCAAAATCTGATGTTGCGCGGTTCGTATGGCACTGGTTTCAAGGCACCGACACTGAACGATATTTCTGATCCATTGAAAAATGATGGTTCTTCCAATTTCTTCCCTTGCCCTATCACCAAAGCAACAGATCCACGCTTCCCATATTGCCGTGGTACGTCTGAATATGGTCTGTTGAAAAAAGGTAATCCAAGCACAGGCTCGGATGCTTTGAAAGCAGAAGAATCCAAACAGGCAGCCTTCGGTTTCCGCCTGGAACCAAGCAGCAACTTGTCTCTGGGTCTTGACTGGTGGGATGTAAAGCTGAAAAACCAGATTCAGAAGTTGTCTCAAGATTTGATTTTCACGACACCGGCACTGGCTGAGCAATATATCTCCCTGTACTATGATCCTATCCAGAAATCCAAAGTTCTGGTGGCCAATCGTAGCCCGGTGAATCTGGCCAGCTCACGTTATTCTGGTCTTGACTGGGATGCAACTTTCAAATCTGCTACGCCTATCGGCAGACTGAACATGAACTGGTCAGGCACTTATATGCTGACAGCAGAAAAAGATGTACCGGGTGCCAAGGTAGAAAGCAGTCTGGGTCGCTTCGACTCCTACGATGATGTGACTTTCCGTATCATTTCCAGACTGGTGACGTCCCTGAAAGTGTCCGAGCAATACACCCATAGCCTGACCATGAATTACCGTTCTGGCTATCACGACAAAGTCGCCAAAGCGGGTGATGGCTATGTTCGCGCCGTGAATGCAGATGGTTCAGTTGGTGGTTTGGTCGATATGGAACGTGATGTCAGCAACTACATGACCTTTGATTATCAATTGCAAGCCAAGCCTATCAAAAATCTGACAATTACTGGTGGTATCCGTAATCTGTTCAATGTAGACCCACCATTCACTATCCGTAATACAGGTGGTGGTAATCAAGTTGGTTACGATGGTCGCTATACCGACCCTCTGGGCCGTACCTTCTACCTTACAGCTGCCTATAAATATTGATCATTTTGTTCATTATTTTATAAACAGACAAAAAACCCGGACTCGTCCGGGTTTTTTGTCAAAAATTATTTCAAATTCTTTAAATGAAACATCAATTCTGAAAATATTTTTTCTTGCCCTATCCATAAGACCACTAGGCAATTTGATAAGAGAGTCATTTGCCAATAAAACGATATTGCCATGGGGAAATTGAAGAAAATGTGAACAAAATTTAGTCAGTCGCCAAGGCGGGCAAGTATAGTTTTTCTGCGTAAAAAACAGGCAAATTTGTTGAGCTGTATAAATGCAAATAATTTCTTTCCCATCCCGCTTTGCTAGGGGGGAATACCAGTAAAAAGCCCTTGCTACTGAGCAAAAATCGAGTATATTTCTAACTTTGTTCCTTGCTTTTCCCTTGAATGACCAGCTTTTTTGCAATAAATGTATGCTTCGTCACGCATTTGTAAAAATAAGTGTCCTGGTGGCAATTAATGGTGCAGGGGCAAACAAGCAGAGTAGTATTTGTTAAGATTTTAGTTCTCTCCCTCTTCAACCTCTTTTCACACCAGTCACGCAAATGAATTTATCAAAAATGACAGTAAGTAATCGTCTAAGGCTGGGCTTTGCTCTGGTTTTAGCGTTTTTAATTGCCGTAACCGTTGTCGGCATTTCGAGAATGGCACAAATTCAGGGGCGTCTGGAAAAGATCGTCAATGTCAGCAATGCCGAGACTCGTCTGGCACTGGATATGCGTGCTGTGGTGTACGACCGCATGGTGTCGTTGCGCAATTTGACTTTGTTGAATGATGCGGCAGACATGGAACCAGAACTGAAAAAAATCGCTGAGCAAAGCAAGCAGTATGCTGCCGCAAATGAAAAACTGAGCAAGATGGCGAACGAAGAGGAAGCAATTTCAGGTGAGAAAAAAAGCTTGCTTGGCAAGCTGAAGGAAGCAGAAACTGCCGCTGCTTCTTTGCCGGCCAAAGCCCAGGAACTGGGTTTGGCTAACAATGCTGAAGCTGCCACAATTACGCTGATCAAAAAACTGCGTCCGGTACAGAAAAAATGGCTGGATACTCTGGATGAACTCGTCACGCTGGAAGATAAACTCAATACACAGACTGCAGAAGAAGCCAGTGCTGCCTTCAAGGCAGCGACGACGCTGATGCTGACCCTGGGTGGCCTGGCCTTGGTGGCAGGCATATTTGCTGCCTTTGCGATTAGTCGCAGCTTGTTGAAACAGCTTGGTGGTGAGCCAGATTATGCAGCCAGCATTGCTGGTCAAATTGCTGCTGGCGATTTGACTTCACCTATCGATTTGAAGTCTGGTGACACTAACAGCCTGTTGTTTGAAATGAAAAACATGCGTGACAGTCTGGTGAATATCGTTGCCCAAGTGCGTACCGGAACTGACACGATAGCTACGGCATCCAGCGAAATCGCCACGGGTAATCTTGATCTGTCTTCCCGTACTGAACAGCAAGCCAGTTCACTGGAAAAAACGACCTCGTCGATGAAAGAATTGACGACCACAGTTAAACAAAATGCCGATAATGCACGTGAAGCCAATCAACTGGCTGCATCGGCATCTGAAGTGGCACGCCAGGGTGGTGTCGTGGTGGCCCAGGTGGTTGATACCATGGGTTCGATTAACGAATCTTCCAAGAAAATTGTCGATATCATCAGTGTGATTGATGGCATCGCCTTCCAGACCAATATCCTGGCCCTGAATGCAGCGGTGGAAGCTGCCCGCGCCGGTGAGCAAGGCCGTGGCTTTGCCGTGGTTGCCGCTGAAGTCCGCAACCTGGCGCAACGCAGTGCGGCGGCGGCCAAAGAAATCAAGACTTTGATCGGCACTTCGGTAGAGAAAGTCGAAGTCGGTACCAAGCTGGTTGGTCAGGCGGGTGTCACGATAGACCAGGTCGTCTCAAGTGTGAAACATGTGACCGACATTATTGCCGAAATCAGTGCAGCCAGCCAGGAGCAAAGCGTGGGTATTGAGCACGTCAACCATGCCATTATAGAAATGGATGGCGTGACCCAGCAAAATGCAGCTCTGGTGGAAGAAGCTGCTGCTGCCGCCCAAAGCTTGCAGGACCAGGCTGCCGAGTTGGCGAAAGTTGTCAGCGTCTTCAAACTGCATGCTGGTGAACGCACCCAGCAAATGCCTGCACAGCAGCTCGCGCCACGCCGTGTCGAACCGGTTGCCACAATCAAATCTAAAGCGCGAGTTAATCAGGTAAAATCTTTGCCAGTTGCCAAAGCAGCACCCAGGAAAACGGCTGCCGCTGCCAATAGCAAGGATGAATGGGAAGAGTTCTGACGCAATATTCAAGGCACTGCGCCTCAATGAAAAAGTAATGGCTGGTACGTAAAACGCAATTTGTTGCGAATAGTGTCTAGCCTTGAAATCTGTTGGAAATTTTTTATACTGAATAGAATATGAATAAGAAGATCACCATGAAACCTCAAATATCTATCCTTGTCTCATCGTTGTTGCTGGCAGCCAGTGCTTCGGTCATGGCGGCCGACACTGCTCCGGTCATGGACAGTAAATCCTGTGAGCCACCTAAATATCCTAAAGCTGCCTTGATGAATGAGGAAACGGGTACAGTATCGATGGGTTTTCTGGTCGGTGCAGATGGCAAAGTGGTTGATTCCAAAGTCGAGAAATCCAGTGGTTCCAAGAGCCTGGACAAAGCGGCATTGGGCGCCCTTAGTCAATGCAAGTTCAAGCCAGGTACCAAGGATGGCAAACCTGATCAAGTGTGGGCAAAAGTTGATTTTGTCTGGAAGCTTGAATAACAACTGCTGGAATTTGATACATCAATGAAAAGAGGGGACATCATGTCCCCTCTTTTTTTACATCTGTCGCAAGTTGGCAAACTGTGCTAACTGAACAGCGCAGTTCAGTTAGCCGGCAGTTTGTTCAATAAGCCAGTTATTTTTTTTGCAAGCCACGTCGTATCAGCAAAGGTTCAATCTTTGGCTCGCGTCCACGGAAATTGCGGAAAGATTCCAGCGGGTCCATGCTGCCACCCTTGGACAATAATTGCTGGCGGAACCAGTCACCATTCTTGCGGTTCAGGCCACCGTTTTCCTTGAACCATTCCACACTTTCGGCATCCAGCACTTCACTCCACAGATAGGCATAGTAACCAGCTGAATAGCCACCGCCAAAGATGTGGGAGAAATAAGTACTGCGGTAGCGAGGTGGCACGGGCGCAAAGTCGACGCCTGCCTGTTTCAATGCCTCTGCTTCAAAGGCCAGCGCATCTTTTGGTATCTGCGCTGGAGTCAATTGATGCCAGCGCTGGTCCAGCAGGGATGCCGCCAGATATTCCGTTGTTGCAAAACCCTGATTGAATTTATTGGCTGCCGTGATTTTATCAACCAGACTTTGCGGTATCACTTGAGTATTCTGATAGTGCTTGGCATAGTTCTTCAACACTTCTGGCCAGGTTGCCCACATCTCATTGACTTGTGAAGGATACTCAACAAAGTCTCGCGGTACATTGGTGCCAGAAAAACGTGGATACTTCACATTCGAAAACAGGCCGTGCAGGGCATGACCAAATTCATGGAAAGCGGTGCGCACTTCATCAAAAGTCAGCAGGGTAGGCTGGCCTGCCGGTGGTTGCGGGATGTTGAGGTGATTGGCAATCACAGGCTTGGTACCAAACAGGCTGGATTGTTCTACATAAGCATTCATCCAGGCACCGCCACGCTTGGTATCTCGGGCATACATGTCGGCAATGAACAGCGCCATGCTCTTGCCATCAGTATCAAATATTTCATAGACCTTGACGCTGGGGTGATACACCGGCAAGTCAGTTCTTTCTTTGAAGGTGATGCCATACAGTTTGGTGGCGGCAAAGAAGACACCGTTTTCCAATACATTCTTCAGCTCGAAATAGGGGCGCAACTGGCTGTCATCAAAACTGTATTTTGCCTTGCGCAATTGCTCGGTGTAAAAGGCCCAGTCCCATGCTGCCAGTTTGAAATTGCCTTGCTGGGCATCAATGATCTTTTGCAGCTCCGCGCCTTCTGCTCTTGCATTATTGACTGCTGCCGGCGCCAGTTCACTCAGCATCTTATTGACGGCGGTGGTGGTTTTGGCTGTTTCATCTTCCAGGCCGTAGGCTGCATGGTTGGCATAACCGAGCAGTGTGGCGCGGTCAGCGCGCAGGCGTGCCAGGTCAATGGCGACCTGGCGGTTGTCAAATTCACCGCCATGGCTGCCACGATTGACGGATGCCTCATGCAGGCGCTGACGCAGGGCACGATTTGCCAGGCTGGCTTCAAAGGGTTGGCCTGTGGTATTCATGAGTGGAATGACGAATTTATCTTTCAGACCGCGTGCCTTGGCAGCTTCGGCTGCGCTGGCGATTTCTTCTTCAGACAAACCCTGCAACTCAGCCTTGCTATCGACGACGATAGCCGAGGCATTGGTTTCTTTCAGCACATTCTGGCTGAACTTGGTGGACAGACTGGCCAATTGGGCATTCAGGCTCTTCAGTTTTTGCTTGTCCTTGTCACCCAGTTTGGCACCGGCGCGCACAAAGTCTGTGTAATAGCGTTCCAGCAAACGCTGGGATTCTGCATCCAGCTTGAGTGCCTGGCGAACTTCATATAATTTGCTGATGCGCTGGAACAGGCGCGCATTCAAGAAAATCTGGTCCTGATGCGCCGCCAGTTTGGGTGCCAGGTCGCGTGACAGTGCTTCCAGGGTGGGATTGGTATTGGCGGCAGTCAGGCTGAAAAACACCGTGGAAACACGGTTCAGCATCTGGCCTGCACGCTCCATCGCGATGACGGTATTTTCAAAAGTAGGGGCCGCACGATTATTGGCAATCGCGACAATCTCCAGGCCATGCTGACGCATGCCCTCGCTAAAGGCCGGGGCGTAATGCGTATTTTTGATCTGGTCAAAAGCCGGATACTGGTAAGCCAGTGTACTGACATGGGCAAAGGGATTGCCGACCAGTTGGTCAGCAGATTTTTTCTGCGTGACGGCACTTCCCGGTTCGGCAACAACAGTAGTGGCATAGCTGGCAGGATTGGCCAGTGCCGTACCCAGCATGATGAGCAGTAAATGTTTGTTCATGTAGTTTTACCAAAATCTTTGATCAAAAGGGAACCCAGTGTAGCAGACCATAGCAGGGAAATATCGTTCACTTCTGGCAAAAAAATAGCGCTAGGCAGGCGCTATTTCTTAATGTGAGTTCGTGCTCAGCAAATGACAAAGCGATTCGCCAGATCAAGTATGAAAGTCGGGCGCAAATAAGCCATGAAAACCAGGGCCAGCACTGTTGCCATGATTGCGGCCCAGAGCAGGCGCAGCAGTTTTTTGGAAAATGGTCTCGACATAAGTTATTCAGGCGGTCGCTACGCGGGTGATGGGTTTTTCACTGATGGGTAAATTCACCAGCGCGGCAAAGATACCCAGAGCCAGCACTATGCCCCACACCATATTATAGCTACCGGTTTTGGTATAGACATAACCACCCAGCCAGACGCCAATAAAGCTGCCGACCTGGTGCGAGAAAAATACAAAGCCCGACAGCATGGATAAATACTTGACGCCAAAGATCCCGGCGACGACACCGTTAGTGAGTGGCACGGTGGAGAGCCACAACAAGCCCAGCGCTGCTGCGAAGAGATATACGGAATATGGCGTCAGCGGTGCCAGCAAGAACAAGCCTATGACAATGCTGCGCGCCAGATAGATCGCCGATAGCAGATACGGTTTGGGAAACATGCCCCCCAGTTTGCCAGCATAGTAAGAACCAAAGATATTGAACAGACCGATCAATGCCAGCGCATACACTGCCACACTGGGGTCCATGACACCCTTGTCTTTCAAATAGGCGGGCATGTGTACACCGATGAAAACCAGCTGGAAGCCGCACACGAAATAGCCTGCCACCAGCAGTAAAAAGGGTTTATAGGCAAAGGCTTCGCGTATGGCTTCCATGATGCTTTGCTGCGGGCCTGTGACTTGCTCCAGCGCTGGCTCACGAAGCTTCCAGGCCATGGGCAGCATCAGTACCACGACCAGGGCAGCCAGGACATAGAAAGCATTTTGCCAGCCTGCATGGGCGATCAATTGCTGTTCTATCGGCATCATGATGAACTGGCCAAAAGAACCCGCCGCAGATGAAATACCAAAAGCCCAGGAACGTTTTTCCAATGGCGCAGTACGGCCTATGATGCCGCTGACTGCACCAAACGAGGTACAGGCCAGCGCCGCACCGATCAAGACCCCCGTCCCCAGGATAAACAGGCCAGACTGATTTACCAGGGCCATCCACAGCAGGCCGGCGGCATACAGAAAGGCACCCAGAACCATCATCTTCATCGTGCCTACGCGATCAATTACCATGCCCGCCAGCGGACCAAACACCCCCCACATCAGGTTTTGCAAAGCCATCGCCATGGAAAAGGTTTCCCTGGTCCAGCCATGCTCCTGCGAGATGGGTTGCATCCAGAAGCCAAAACCATGTCTGACGCCCATGGACAAGGTGATAACGACACCGCTGGCCAGCAGCACGGTTTTAAGATCGGGGGCGCGTTGAGTAGTCATGGCGATAGATGCTTTGCTCATTAAGAAATGAACTCTAGTGTATGCCAATCGTGAAAGCCATGTGGACTGCCCAAATCACCATGACGGTATGGTGTCTGGCAGCAGTCAAATATTCAGGGATTGAGCGGCAAGTTCAGGCAAAAGCGTGTGCCCAGACCGGGTGTACTATCGACAGTGATGCTGCCACACATGATGGTGGTCACCAGATTGTGGACGATGCTCAGACCCAGGCCACTACCGCCCTGGCCCAGTTTGGTAGTAAAGAAAGGGTCAAAGATGCGCCGCAAGTCCTGCTCTTCTATCCCTTTGCCATTGTCAGAAAAAATCAGCTGCACCTGATTGTCCGGCGCTTTGTAGGCTCGCAAGATCATCTTGCCATTCTCGCGATTTTCGAAGGCATGCAGTAAGGCATTGTTGATGAAATTATTCAGTATCTGCCCATAGGGGCCAGGGAAGCTGTTCAATTCCATATCGTCGGGGATATCAATTTCCAGTGTATGGCCTTGCTTGTGTATCAGGGTGTGCAAGGTACGGATGACCTCCATTGAGGTTCTGCGCAAATTAAATGTGCGGCGCTTCTGGCTGGTCTGGTCCACCGAGACTTGCTTGAAACTGCTGACCAGGTCGCTGGCATTCATGAGATTACGCAGTAATAAATCATTGGCATTGTTGATCGTTGCCGAGAACTGGTTCAGATCAGAACGCTTTAAACTGTTATCTGCCAACTTGCGCAAGAATAGGGCTGATTGTTCCTGCAAGGTGGTGGCGGTCAGCAGGCTATTGCCTATCGGCGTATTGAGTTCATGAGCAATACCGGCCACCAGCGAACCCAGGGCCGCCAGTTTTTCTTGGGAGATCAGAATTTGCTGGGCCTTTAACAATTGCTGATACGTCTCGGCATTTTCCACGGCAATGGCGGTGTAAGCGGCCAGCATCATGGCAATGTCCAGATGCATGCGCTGGAAGGCATTTTTTTGCGTGCTCTGGATGGCGATCAAGCCTATGGTACGGCCCTTGATCGTCAAGGGCACATAGATATGCGAGACCGGGATGATTTTTTCCAGATCGGCAAAATAGGCACTGTCCACAGTCAGCTTGTTCAAGCCGGCTTCACTGATGTAATGCTGGTATTCGGAATAGATGTCGCTGATGAAAATCGGCTGTTGATGCGAGACACACCAGACAGAGAGCAAGTCTTTTTCCTTGATGTCGCGTATGTACGGCAACATGCGGTGGCCGCGCAAGATATTGCAGGGGAATTCTATGGTCTCCTGTTCTGGCCTGTAGATACCAACGGCAAAAACTTCTGCCCCCATTAATTCATTCACATGGCGGTAGACGATTTCCATGATGATATCGCGGTCCAGGCTGGCCGTGATTTCCTTGCCTATCTCGCTGAGCTGATAGATATGCTTGTGTGCCTGCTGCAATTGCTCTGTCTGCAATTGCAAGCGCGCAGTACGTTCCAGCACCCCGGCTTCGAGTCGTTTCTGGGTTTGCGCATGTTCTGCATGGCTGAGCACCTGCTGTATCAAATTACCCAGATGGCAGCCAAACAAGACATCTTCCCTTGACCAGTTCCTCATACCGCTGACTTGTGCAAAACAGATCAGGCCCACGCTCTTGCCATGCAGGCGCAAAGGAATTTCCAGTGCTGAATGCAAATGCTCTTGCCCTAGCAGTGTCCGCATTTCGGCAGCTACCACATGAAGGCGCATATCATGTCCTACCAGCGGCACTTCATCCTGTTGTAGCATGTGCATCAGGAGCGGCAAGCTCTGGCAAGGCATCTCTGCTTTGACCCTGGCCTGGTGTGCACCGGCCTTGGCATGGCAATGCAAGCCTACTTCATTGCCATCAATCAGAAACACCGCCGCCAGTTCGGTATTCAGAATGCCCAAGGCAGTGTTCGCGATCAGTTGCAATGCTTCGTCCTGCTGGCCTTCCTCCAGCAAGCGCTTGGAGGAAAGTTCCAGCAAGACTTCTACCGGGGACTTATGTGACAAGTCATAGGCACGCAATTCATGGAATTTATCCATCGTGCCCAGTTCACTGAGTTCACTGCTGGTTTGCTGGTGCAGGCGGGCAAAGTGCAGCGCTTCCTGCCAGTTGCCTTGTTGTTCATGGATTTCTGACAGTGCCGACAGGCTGCGTACTTTTTGCCGGCGTGAAGCGACTTTTTCTGAATATGTCAGTGCCTTGCCATAAGCATCCAGCGCCTCATGTAATTGCCCTGCGGCGCGTAGGATGTCGGCCAGGGTATCCAGTACTGCACCTTTCAGCCATACATAGTTGCAGGCATCTGCCAGGTCCAGCGCGGTTCGTATATGGCTTTCAGCTGTCTCCAGTTGCGCATTTCTGCTGCAGACCTGGCCCAGATACCAGTATGTCTCTGCCAGGTACTCATGAATAGCATGTTGCTCGGCTAACAATTTCGCTCTTAGAAAACAGGCTTCTGCTGCCTGCAATTCACCGGTGTTGAGTTCATTGACGCCCAGATTGATGATTTGCTTGCAAAGCAAATAAGGCTCATTCAATTGCTCCAGCAAGATGCCTGCATCGGTATGAAAGCGGGCTGCAGTTTTCCGGTCACCGAGGGCATCGTAAATTTGCCCCAAACCGATATGGGCTTCTACCAGCGTCACTTGATCACGGTTGAACTTGCTCAAGTCTACACAACGCGTCCAATACATCAGGGCATCGCGGTAAGCACCCTGAGTGTAGTTAATACGTCCCAGTGCCAGCAGCATCAGACCAGCCGGGCGTGTCAGTTGCTGTTGCTCGGCGATGTGCAAGCCGTGTTCCAGCTCGCTTTGCATGGTATGCGCTTGCCCCAGCCTTTCCAGTATCAGATAGCGCTGGTAACAAGCGTCAAGCTGCAAGCCGGTTTGGCCGGCTGCAGAGGCTTGCTGACTCAATTGGCCAAGCAAGCAAGTCGCCAGCCGCGGATGCCTGCGCGCGGTCTTGACGATGCGATGTAAATTGCGATTCAAATTCAGCGCCTGGCGCATGATTCCCGATTTGTTTGTCCGAAAATGGCTAGAAGTGTGATACGCAGTCGCGTATAACGTTTTCTAAGGATAGTAATGCAGATTGCAAAACGGGTACATGACTTTAGCTATCCCGGAAATGATTCAACCTAAGAAAGTGGCGGCTATGGAACAGCAGATACGGACAACACCTGGCAAACAACAAGCAGTTGTACAGCCAGATGCGACCAGCCTCATGCTCAATGAAGCCAGTGATGGCTTAACACAAAAACAATGTTATTACCGCGCCCTGGCCGCCAAGGACAGCCGTTTTGACGGTGTGTTTTTTACTGGCGTGAAAACTACAGGCGTGTATTGCCGACCTGTGTGTGGAGTCAAGACGCCACGCGAATCCTCTTGTGAGTTCTATAGCAGTGCCGCAGCTGCAGAAGCCGCCGGATTTCGTCCCTGCCTGCGTTGTCGCCCAGAGCTTGCACCTTATGCGATACAGCAGAATCTGGCGCATGCCATCTGGCAAAGAATCGCTGACGGTGCCCTGAATGAAACCGATATAGAAAGTTTTTCCAGTCAGGTCGGCCTGTCATCGCGTCAGTTGCGCCGCGTGATGTTGCAGGAATTTGGTGTCACCCCGGTGGAGCTGGCGCAAACACAGCGTTTGCTGTTTGCCAAAAAACTGTTGCAAGAAACTCAGCTAGGCATGGCAGAGATCGCATTTGCTGCCGGTTTTGGCAGCGTCAGGCGCTTTAACGCCTTGTTCTCGGAACGCTATCAAATGGCACCAGGATCGATAAGGCGTGCGACAGATAGTGGTGGCGAAGGCGTCAGCCTGAAACTGGCTTACCGACCGCCTTATGCCTGGGACGCAGTGATTACTTACCTTGCCGGGCGCGCCATGCCCGGTTTGGAAGCTGTCCTCGACGAAAAAGGTGGCAAAGCCTATGTCCGCAGCGTGCAGATGGATGGGTTGGAAGGCTGGCTCAAAGTCGCGCATTTATCAGCCAAACAGCAACTCAGCCTGCAAGTTTCACCTTCATTGGCACCAGTACTCATGCCCTTGATGGCCAGGGTCAGGCAGCAATTTGATCTGGAAGCCAATCCTGCCGTGATCCAAAGCCACTTGCAAAGCGACCCCTTGCTGGCCGGGCAAATCCTGCGCACGCCCGGTATGCGAGTGCCGGGTGCCTTCGACAGTTTTGAGCTGGCAATCCGTGCGGTGCTTGGCCAGCAAGTCAGTGTGGCCGGGGCCACTACCGTGGCTGGCCGCCTGGTGACTCGCTTTGGTCTGCCGGTGCTTACTCCGTTTGCGGCGGTCACCCACCATTTTCCCAGTCCGCAAACCATAGCTGGCTTATCGATAGATGCGCTGGCAGGTATAGGTATACCCGGTGCCCGTGCTGCCACCCTGCAAAATATTGCCCAGTTTGCGCTCGATGGTGGATTGCAAAAACAGTTGGCCGCCAGCTCGGATGATATGGTGGCAAAGCTGAAGACGGTCAAAGGGATAGGCGAATGGACGGCGCAATACATCGCCATGCGCGCCCTGCGTTTCTCAGACGCATTTCCTGCAGGCGACCTCGGTTTGCAAAAAGCCGCCGCATTACTGGCAACCCCGGCGACACCGGCAAGTGAGCGCCTGACTGAAAAACAATTGCTGGTTATTGCCCAGCCCTGGGCACCGTGGCGGGCATACGCCGCTTTATTGCTGTGGCAATCATTAAGCAAAGAGTAAGCAAGGACTAAAGGAAATATCATGAGATACATTATTTACAGCAGCCCGGTAGGGCAATTGCTTTTAGCCGCCAGTGAGCTTGGTCTTAGCGGCGTGTATTTTGAAAACCATAAACACTTCAAGGGTAGTGCAGGCTGGCAAGAGGATGAATCTGATCATGTCCTGATAAAGGCGCGTCAGCAACTGCAGGAATACTTTGCTGGTCAGCGCCAGGATTTTGATTTGCCACTGGATTTATCGGCCGGAACAGATTTCCAGCAAGAAGTATGGGCAGCCCTGCGCCGTATCCCCTTTGCCCAGACCAGCAGCTATCTGGCACTGGCGCAAAGCATAGCCCGGCCCAAGGCGATGCGGGCAGTGGGGGCGGCGAATGGCCGTAATCCCCTATCAATCATCGTCCCCTGTCACCGGGTGATCGCCAGCAACGGCGCACTGACTGGTTATGCAGGCGGCTTACAGAATAAGGAAGCTCTGTTGATGCTGGAAAGAAAATTTTCAAAATAGCAAGCTTGGTGGATCCCCCTATGCCAGGCATGTGCCTAAAGACTAGGCAGTGCAAGTAATTTCAGGAAAAGCATACAGATATCTGAAAATATCATTTAGCTAATTTTGGTGCGGCGCACAAAAAGTGCTTGACGTTTTAAAATCTACGTGTAAAATCGTATTTGTTGCGGTGCACCATTCAAGAATTCCTGGAAAGCGCTGCCGATTACTAAAGCCACTTGATTCCATCTACCGGAGAATGCCATGACTACCAATACACCAGAACAATTTATCGCTACTACTAAAGCTAACCTGGAAGCCCAATTTGCTTCCCTGACTGCCCTGAACAAAAAAGCATTTGAAGGTCTGGAGCAGTTGTTTGCTCTGAACGTTAATGCTGCCAAGGCAAATTTCGAAGAAGGTACTGCCACTGCTAAACAACTGTTGAGCGCCAAAGACCCACAAGAATTTTTCACTTTGTCTGCAGCCCAAGCTCAGCCAAACGCAGAAAAAGCCTTGGCTTATGGCCGTCACCTGGCAAGCATCACAACAGCAACTCAGCAAGAATTCACTAAGGCAGTTGAAGCGCACATCGCTGAAACAAACACTAAAGTGATTTCCCTGATCGACGAAGTGACAAAAAATGCACCAGCCGGTTCCGAACAAGCTGTAACAGCCTTGAAATCTGTTGTTGGCAACATCAACGCAGGTTACGAGCAACTGTCCAAAACAAGCAAGCAAGCTGTGCAAACACTGGAAGAAAACCTGACCAAGGCTACCCAGCAATTCACACAAGCTGCTGAAAAAGCAACTGCTAAAAAGAAGTAATTTAGCAATTGTAGATTCAGACTCAATGAAAATTGAGCAGAAGTAAAATTAAAAAATCCCCACATGCAAGCATGTGGGGATTTTTTTTGCATTGATTGCCACATACGGTTTTAAGCCGTCCTTTCCCTTCCCGTCAATCAGCCCAGACAGCTTATCTCAGGTTTGATCTTCGCCCTGCAATAGCAAGCATGGCAAAACACCATCTTTTTTTACATGCCCGGACTCAGGCAAGCGCCAGCAGTGGTAAGCTAGAGGATGTATCCTAAAAGCAGCAAAACATTTGACCATCCCACACCCTCGCAAGGGTAAAACCAGGAGAATTCACATGCAAGACGTGGTAATCGTAGCTGCAGGTCGTACTGCAGTAGGCAAATTTGGTGGCTCTTTGGCAAAAACGGCTGCTTCCGACTTGGGCGCGCATGTCATCAAGGCCTTGCTGAAAAAAACGGGACTCAGTGGCGATCTGATCAATGAAGTGATTCTCGGTCAGGTATTGACTGCAGGTGTGGGGCAGAATGCGGCGCGCCAGGCTGTCATCAAGGCCGGTCTGCCAGATATGGTTCCGGCATTCACTATCAACAAGGTTTGCGGTAGTGGCCTGAAAGCCACCCACCTGGCAGCACAAGCCATCAAGGTTGGCGACGCTGACATCATCATCGCTGGTGGTCAGGAAAACATGAGTGCTTCGCCACACGTCTTGAATGGTTCACGCGACGGCTTCCGCATGGGCGATGCAAAACTGGTCGATACCATGATCGTTGACGGCCTGTGGGATGTGTATAACCAATACCATATGGGCATCACCGCAGAAAACGTCGCCAAGAAATACGGCGTCACCCGTGAAGAGCAAGACTTGTTTGCCCTGGCATCTCAAAACAAGGCAGAAGCTGCGCAAAAAGCAGGCAAGTTTAAGGATGAAATCATTCCTTTTGAGCTGGTCAGCAAAAAAGGCACGACAGTGTTTGACAGCGATGAATTCATCAAGCATGGCACCACGCTGGAATCCCTGTCATCCCTGCGTCCGGCTTTCGACAAGAACGGCACAGTCACGGCCGGTAATGCATCTGGCCTCAACGACGGTGCTGCCGCCGTTGTCATGATGTCTGCCAAAAAGGCCGAAGAACTGGGCTTGCCAGTGCTGGCCCGTATCAAGGCTTATTCTTCTGCCGGTATCGACCCTACCATCATGGGCATGGGCCCAGTACCTGCCGCCCAGCTCTGCCTGAAAAAAGCAGGCTGGTCACATCAGGACCTGGACCTGATGGAAATCAATGAAGCCTTCGCTGCACAGGCCATCGGCGTCAACAAGGAAATGGGCTGGGACACCAGCAAGATCAACGTCAATGGCGGTGCGATTGCGATTGGTCACCCTATCGGCGCATCTGGTGCGCGCATTTTGGTCAGCCTTATCCATGAAATGATACGTCGCGATGCCAAAAAAGGCCTGGCGAGTTTGTGTATCGGTGGTGGCATGGGCGTGGCGCTGGCGATAGAGCGTTGATTATGTGCCTGCCAGCCTGTCATTGAACTTGAGTTTGACTTTCAAACCCCCTCCGGCTGATGGCTGGAGGGGGTTTGGTTTTTGGTGGTACAGCATATTTTCATGTCTGCTGACCGTACCTAAATCAGGCTGACAGTCTATCCCCGCTACTCGGCAGATACCAGGAACTTTTTTGTTGGACAGCTTACTAACTGGCACACATTCACGCGTTATGCATACATGCATATTGCCCTCAAAAAACAATTCGGATAGCTGGTCAAATGAAAAGAAAGCTCTGGTTTTACATACTAACGATAGTGTCACTGCTGGTTTTGCTGATGATAATTCTGCTGGGATTTTCTCTGGCCAATGCAAAACTGGAATTGAGTCACAGTGGCGTGCATCAACGTTTGCTCATGCCTGTCGGGACAGGGGCATATATGGCTATCCGCAATTACGCAGGTTCTGGTGATCAGGCTTTCATTCCTGGATATCTCGATGGTCCGGTTGTGAGGCGGCAGGGCGAAGACAAGTGGACAGCAAGCTGGTACTGCGAAGACCGGGTATATACTCAAGAAGGGCGTGGAGCAAAGCTGGATATCACGTGTGCCGGAAAGCACCATCAATTTCCTTTAGGGCCAGCCATAGCCGCAACACAAACGCAAAATGAATTACCTGCCAGGTTAGTGGTGCTAAGTGATATCGAGGGAAATCTCACATTCCTGGATGCTGCTTTGAAAAAAATGGAAATTGTGGATGATCAGGGCAACTGGCGTTTCGCCAATAACCAAATTATCTTCGTTGGTGACTCAGTTGACCGCGGACGCGATACCTATGCAGTGCTTTGGCGCATATATGCCTTGTCACAGCAAGCGCATGCAGCAGGGGGCAAGGTTCATATGTTGTTGGGCAATCATGAGCAGTATTTATTACTGGGTAAGCTCAAGAGCGCACATCCCGAGCATGTGTATAGCGCACAACAACTAGGTGGATACACAAACATCTATGCAAGCGACACCATCATTGGTGACTGGCTGCGTAAGCAAACTGTGATCGCCAAGTTTGGCAACGTCTTGTTTGCGCATGGTGGTATCAATCCAGCCTTTGTGCAACACACCAATAGCGTAGAAGACATTAATCAAACAATGTGGGATTACTGGCAGGGCAAGTCAACGGGCAAACTCAGTTTTGACATAGTGATGGCCCAAACTGGCGTCAGCCGATATCGGGGTTATTTTCCAGCAAGTAGCACGGACTCTCCAAGCGCAAAGACTGAAGATGTCAGAAAAGTCTTGAAAGCGTTTAATGCCAGCCATATCGTAGTGGGACATACCATCGTCGACAAAATCAGCTTTCTCCACGATAAAGGTGTGATTGCTGTAGATGTGAATGACGATCAATCTGCCAAAGAGTTATTGGTATTTGAAGCTGGTCAGCCGAACATTGTGAGTATTGATGTCCCAAGAAACATCAACGCAGAAAAAGCGGGCGCAAAGAAAATTCGCCCTTTTAATATCGCTGAAAGTGCAGACAGAAGCGTATTGTGGAGCTTGATCAAAGCCAGCTACGTGCAAAGCAAAGTGCCCAATCCTTACTAGCAATGTTTGGATTCAGTGACTGTCCTCAAGGGAAAAACCAAAGTTAGTCTTTGGTTTTTCCTGCATCAACTGCAGAGTAATCCTGATTATTTTTTCAGGCACTTCTCCAAAAACTGATCTTGCTCCCATAACAAATGCATGATGTTTTCTTTGGCAGCATAGCTATGACTTTCCTTGGGCAAGATCACCATGCGTACTGGTGCGCCCAGTCCTTTCAACGCCTGGAAATAGCGCTCGGTTTGCAGGGTGAAGGTGCCGGGATTATTGTCGGCTTCGCCATGTACCAGCAACATCGGTGTCTTCATCTTGTCGGCACTCATGAAGGGTGACATCTTGTTGTACACGTCCGGGCTCTCCCAGTAATTGCGCTGCTCACTCTGGAAGCCAAAAGGCGTCAGTGTGCGGTTGTAGGCACCACTGCGCGCGATACCGCAGGCAAATAATTTCGAATGCGTCAGCAGGTTGGCTGTCATGAAAGCACCGTAAGAGTGACCGCCTACGGCAACACGCTTGCGGTCTATATAACCGAGTGCATCAACAGCATCAATCGCCGCTTCAGCATTATCGACCAGTTGCGGGATGAAGTTGTCATTCGGCTCGGTCTTGCCTTCACCAATAATGGGGAAAGCCGCGTCGTCAAGGACGGCATAACCGCGCGCTACCCAATAGATGAAGGAGGCAGAGCTTGGGAAAGTAAACTGGTTTTCATTATGCTTGCTTTGGCCAGCTGAATCCTTGTCCTTGAATTCTGCCGGGTAAGCCCAGATCAGTAAAGGCAGTTTCTCTTTCTTGCTTTTGTCGTAGTTGGCAGGCAGATACAAGGTGCCTGACAATTCCACACCATCCTTGCGCTTGTATTTGATGACTTCTTTCGAGACATCCTTTAGGCCCATGAAAGGGTTCTTGAATTGCGTCACCGGTGTGAGCTGGCTGCCACCTTTGATGTTGCGGAAGTAATAATTCGGGTACTCAGTCTTAGACTGTATCTGCACCAGCACATCGCCTTTTTTTACATCTTCAATAGAGACGATATTTTCTATCTTGTCAGTGTAAGCGGACTGATACAGACGCGTCTTTTTCAGGCTCCCCAAATCGAGCTCATCAATGAAAGGGAACTGACCTTTTTTGGTGTGACCTGCTCCCAGCAAATAAACTTTGTTATCTTCTATGGCCAATACCTTGCGGTGGTACTGGTTGAATTTTGTTTCAAAACGTCCTGGGTCAGAATAGATATCCTGCATATTACGGTCAGAGATGACACGTGGTGCTTCCGCCGGGCTGGAAGGATTGAACAGATAGGCCTTGGTATTGCGCGTGTCATACCAGCCATCGGTGACGATGGCCAGCTTGTCATTGCCCCAGTTGATACCGACATAGCGCTGGGCAGTTTTTATCAGTGATACGGCAGTCTTGTCGAAAGGTGCATCCCAGGAAAATACTTCATCGCGGTAGTCCACTTTATTGGCCGGGTCGCCACCATCGAGAGCCTGTACATAGCTGAGGCTGGATGGTTTATCGGCACGCCATTCCATATAGCGTTTACCGACAGCCACTGCATTAAAACCCTTGGGAATGACCTCATTCAAGGGTGTCTCATTGACGACCTTAAGTTGCTTGCCATTGATATCACTGACAATGGTTTTTAAAGGAAAACGCTGCAACGGAACGATGTAAGAGAAAGGTTTTTGCAGAGCGCTGCTCAGCACATATTTGCCATCAGGTGAAAAACTGACTTCAGCAAACATGTCTGCTTTTTTGAACAAGCTGCTCTTGCCTTGTAGGTTTATTTTATGCAATTCAGAAGTCGTCAGGTTTACAAAATTACTTTCATCATTCTGGTTCTTCAAGAGATCTGCATAAGTGCGGTTCTGCGATGTGGCGCCACTGGAGGTGGAAATGATGGGGCCGCCAGGCAAATCCTTGCTGGCATCAAGCAGCGCAGGCCGATTCTTGGGCAAGACCTTGATGAGTAGACTTTCACTATCCCTGTACCAGTCGAAAGGAGTGCCCAGATTGGCATTCAGGTTGGCTTCGGTCAGTTTTTTCGCAGTGGCTGTTTCCACGTCAATGACCCATAGCTCCACACCCTTGGCAGCGGTATTGGTAAAGGCGATTTTCTTTTCATTGGGCGACCAGACCAGGTGACTGATCAGCGGGTTCTCTGGCAAGCCCTTGACCTGCACTTCATCAGTTGCATCGACTTTGCGCAGCTTGAGATTATTGACGTAGGTCAGCGTGCTGGAAATATTTGTGACAGGATTGATGCGCAAACCAGCCAGGCGCATTTCTGTCTGGTTCAAATCATTCAATGATTTATAGGTATTGCGATAACTGAGCAGCAGTGTCTTCCTGTTGCTGTCCATGCTCACGACAGGGGCGCGCTGGAAGGCGGCCAGATCCAGTATGGCTTGCGGTGGTTTTTGATAGTTCAAATTTTCTTGTGAACCAGCATTGGCACTCAGCGCGGCGAGCAAGAGCAGACTCAGTTTGCTTTTCATGAATATCCTTGGTTGAACTTTAATAAGCCGCCCCGGCAGTCAGCTCGGGGAAAGCTTCATTCTAGCACCGCAATATATCCAAATTATGCTGTTTTCTTCAGCACTCATAACCAAATAGCTAATGAAAGTAGTCAGCAGAGGGGTTGCATACAAGTTTTAGGAAACAAGGCGCATATTGAACGCGCGTTCAATAAACCACACCAGGGCAATGAGGATGATCAGCCCTGAGCCCACTTGCAAGATGGCGCGCTGGTATAGCCAGTGGCGGCGCAACAGGTAAGCCAGGGGTAAAAAGCCTGCAACAATGATCAATTGTCCAATCTCGACGCTCAGGTTGAAACCCAGCAGTGCCAGCACCAATGCTGATTGCGGCAAGCCAAGGTCGGCCAAAACGCTGGCGAAACCAAAGCCGTGGATAAGCCCAAAAGCAAATGCCACCATCCAGCGCCGTCCCTGGAAGAGTGGGAACAGATTATTCAGCGCCGCCAAAATGACAGATGCAGCAATCGCTGACTCTACCAGCCGTGTGGGTAAGGTTAATACATTCAGGGCCGCCAGGGTCAGGGTAATCGAATGGGCCAGCGTAAATGCCGTGACTATTTTCAAGACATCAATGGCGGCTGCTTTAAAGCTGCTGGCAGCATCCCATTTGCCCATTTTTAGCACCAGTACGGCAGGCAGCAATAAGGACAATAAAAACAGAATGTGGTCAAAGCCTATCCAGATATGCCAGATGCCATGAAAAATATAATCGCTGAACTGCTGCCACTTGTTGACTTCAGCTACGACAAATTCCTGGCTGGCCTGTTCGGGGCTGAAGATCGAGGTGATCGTCGCATCTTTATGGTTGATCAGACGTAACAAGCCCTTGTGCCGCAGGTTGCTGCTGGCAAAATAAAGAATGGGGAGGTATCTTGGCGATGCCTATTGTTACCTGGATCGCATCTCAACCCAATTGTTGAACTGAGTTCTGGCAATGCTGGATTGATATCTTTGCCGCAAGTATATTCATAGCCAATTTCATCATTGAGGAGAATAAAGATTTGATAATAATCAAAAGAATCTCTTATTGACTGTTAACACGCCCTCGTTTCCGTATATTGATCTCTGGTGATATCCAGTTCCAAAGCTTGAAATTTCGTGGAGTGATCATGGACAAAAGAATTCGGGAAATCCTTCAACAAATCACTGCCCTTGAAGGGGAGTTGAAATCGGCTCTGGACGAGAAAGAGTCGGAGCTTCTATACCATTTCAATGGTAAACGAGTTAAGTTTACCGGCTCCATTCGCGCCGCACATCGCAAGCTGAAGTTGAATGTCTTCCGTTGGATCGTGGTTGACCGGCCTCAGAATTTTCTAACCGGACCGCTGATTTATGGGCTTATATTCCCCATTGTCTTCCTTGACATGTATGTCAGCCTGTATCAATTAATATGCTTTCCTATATATAAAATTGAGAAGGTGCGACGCGGAGACTACATTAGTTTCGACAGGCAGCATTTGCAATACCTGAATTTCTTCGAGCGGTTTCACTGCGTTTACTGCAGTTACGCTAATGGTTTACTCGCCTACGTCAGCGAAATTGCAGCCAGGACGGAGCAATATTTCTGTCCCATCAAGCATGCGCAAAAATTACTTGGTTCCCATGCGCGCTATGCACGTTTCCTGGCATATGGGGATGCTGCTGACTACCATGCCAAATTGGAAGAGTACCGAATTGCGCTTCAAAATGAAAAATCAGTATAGACACCAGGTATAGATTCTCAGGTGAACTGTATTTAGTTTGCGGTTAATGTACAAAAAGACACAGATGAACAAGTTCAAGGATTGACCCTGGCTGGTATTGTTATTACTATGCTATGAAAGCGTCAACTCTCTGATTGAATGACTGCATGTCAATTTTTTAGGAAGCCGGGAATGGCAGCAGATTCTGAAACAATCAGACAATTAAAACTCGCTGAGACTTTTTTCAATCACAGTGTCAGTTGCCTGGTCATTCTGGATCGCGAATATAACTTTGTTCGTGTCAATCAAGCCTATGCCGATGCGTGTCGGCTTGATATAGCAGAATTTGAAGGACGTAATCATTTCGAACTCTTCCCTTCGGATACGCAACTGATTTTTGATGAGGTTGTTCGTACCAAGCGTCCTTTCATCACTTTTACACGCGCCTTTGAATTTATTGATCAACCTGAGCGCGGCACTACCTATTGGGACTGGACTCTGGTACCGGTGTTGGATGCCAGAGATGAAATTGAATACCTGGTATTTTCCCTGGTTGAAGTGACGGAACGCAAACGTGCTGAAGAGGCACTGAGAATTGCGTCACTTGTATATCAGCATAGTTCTGATGCAATGATGGTGACGGACGCAACGAATAAAATCCTGGCAATCAATGAGGCATTTACGCAGCTTACTGGTTATGAGCTTTCTGAAGTGCGGGGTAAAAGTCCCAATGTCCTTAAATCAGGGCGTCAGTCAGCAGAGTTTTACCGGACAATGTGGCAAGCACTGGACGCTTCTGGTCACTGGAATGGGGAGTTGTGGGACAAAGACAAGAACGGTGCAGCGATCGCATTGCGGTTGGTGATCAATACTGTATATGATGACTCAGGAAATATTGCACAAAGGGTTGCACTTCTTTCCGATATAACAGAGAAAAAAAAGCAGGACGACGTCATCTGGAAGCAGGCCAATATAGATTCGTTGACGGGATTACCAAATCGCCACATGTTTATCAGCCAGCTGCGCAAGCAGCTATCGATTGCGAAAGAGTCTGGCAAATCGTTGGCACTATTGTTGATAGACCTGGACCAGTTCAAGGAAATCAACGATGCACTTGGGCACGACAAAGGGGACATACTTCTCGTCGAAGTTGCTAGTCGCATTGCAGAGTGTGTGGATGAGTCGGCGACGATAGCGAGATTGGGTGGCGATGAATTTACCGTGATTTTGCCTGACTGTCAGGACGAGATTCAAATTACCACAGTTGCCGAAGCGATCATTGCCAGGCTGGTGCAGGTATTTCAATTGGGAGTGGAAAGAGCCTACATTTCTGCCAGCATAGGCATAGCACAATTTCCCGACGATGGTCACGATGTGGAAAATTTGCTGAGACACGCTGACCAGGCAATGTATGCGGCAAAGAATGCCGGGCGCAACCGCTATTGTCTGTTTACAGGCGCATTGCAAGAAGCCGTTCAGTCGCGTATGAGTTTGAGCAATGATTTGCGTGACGCACTCAAGGCAGGTGAATTTCTTGTGTACTATCAACCCATTGTTGAACTCGCCAGTGGCAAAATACTCAAGGCCGAAGCATTGATACGCTGGAAGCATCCAGTGCGAGGTATGGTTAGTCCTGTCGATTTTATTCCTCTGGCTGAAGCCAGCGGATTGATCGTGGAGATTGGTGAATGGGTGTTCAAGCAAGCGGCCGAACAGGTAAGACGATTGCGATCAATGAAACTCCCCGATTTCAAAATCAGTGTCAACGTGTCGCCTGTTCAATTCCGCCATGACCGCGACTTTACTGAGACATGGCTGGAACATCTGGCGGCTTCAGGATTACCGGCAAACAGCATAGTCATAGAAATTACCGAAGGATTATTGCTCGATGCGACAGAAGGCGTCGCTGATAAATTGTTGCGTTTTCGGGATGCCGGCGCACATGTTGCCCTGGACGATTTTGGCACTGGCTATTCTTCTCTGGCATATTTGAAGAAATTCGATATTGACTATATCAAGATAGACAGGGTTTTTGTTCGGAATATAGATGTGGACGCCAATGACCTGGCCTTATGTGAAGCAATCATCATGATGGCGCACAAACTAGGCCTGGCGGTGATTGCCGAGGGGGTTGAGACCACGGCTCAACGGGACTTACTGCTGACCGCCGGTTGTGATTTTGCACAGGGCTATTTGTATTCTCAGCCGGTTCCAGCGCAACAATTTGAACAGCTGGTGTTGTGAAAGCAAATGCCTTTGTCTGGCGGATTTGATTAGTTCTCATATATTTCCCAACACGGGCACCTTCATTTTTTTGGTTTTCGGGGCTTTAGCTTTTTGTAGATCGCCATTCAGTCATCGCTAAAAAGACAATTCATCTTGGACATTATCTTGAACTTTAATCGTCGATTGAAATTTTCTTCCCTGGGCAAAGAGGCAATGCCAGAGTATTCAAAAGAGACAAACCAGACAGCAAATTATTTGCACTCGCAGTAAATTTGGATATACTCACAACGCCCCTCTTGGCGCTGCTGCTAGAGGTACAAATGCCCCCGAATCGCCGGAGGCGCACCTGTACTTCAAATTTTGGTAGCAGCTATGACTTCTATATCCCGTTTACAATCTGCCCTGCAAAGACAGGGCATCCAGGTTGAACATGCCAATGGCATATTTAAACTTCACAATGAACATGCGCAGGCGACAGTGTTGTTGCCTGACACTCTTCCGCTGGAAGAAAAAGCAGTAAAACAATTGATGGCTTTTGCCGCCGTCAAATCCGCCGATGGCCATCATGCAGTGTGCAAGGCTTGCGCTACGCCTGACTTTCATCCCGGTAGTATTGCGCCGGTAGGTTCCATCGTTGCGACAGATGCTGGTTTTGTCATTCCCGCTGCCATAGGCACGGATATCAATTGCGGCATGCGTTTGCTGACGACAGGCTTTAATTTATCCCAGGTCAGCCAGCGCAAACCTGCGTTGATACGCCAGTTACAACGCGTCTTGCTGGAAAATGGCCGGGATGTGCCTGCCCACGCCAAAGCCTTTGCTGCGCTCAGTGATGCCGGTCCTTCGGCTTTTCTGGACAGTTTGCCGGACAGTGGCATCTGGTCGACGGCGGACCGCGACCGCCTGCAACAAGAACTTACCGCCTGCATAGGCTTGCAAGAATTTGGTGGCGCCCGCCGCTATGCACCCGAGGCATGGTTCAACCGTGATGGCATCGTGCGTGACCCTGGCCTGGGTACGCCGGGTGGTGGCAATCACTTCGTCGAGTTGCAGATCGTCGATGAGGTCTTTGATCGCCACCTGGCTTATCGCGCTGGCCTGGCCAAGGACGATATCGTGGTCATGATACATAGCGGTTCTCGCGATGTCGGTTTCTATGTGGGGCAGCGCTGGATGGACAGGGCCAGGGAAGAATGGCCTGTTGGTCTCAAGCATCCTGACACTGCCTTGTATGGACTTAGCGGTGAACTGGCCGAAGAATACCTGCAAGCAATGGGCGTGGCAGCGCGCTATGCCTGGGCGAATCGCATGGTGCTGGCAGAACTGGTCAGGCAACAGCTGCAGCTCGTGCTGGGTCATGCCAAATCTTCCCTGATTGTGGACGTGCCTCACAATGTTATCTTGCGTGAGCATGGCATGAATATCCACAGGAAGGGTGCAACCCCGGCACGTAATGGTGATCTGGCCCTGATACCCGGCTCCATGGGTGATGCCAGCTACCTGGTAGAGGGACTGGGCAACTCTGAATGGTTATGGTCTTGCAGCCATGGTGCGGGGCGGCGCGTTCGCAGACAGGATGTAAGGCGTATGCGCCATGACAATGCCGGCGCCAGTTGGCAATGCGTGACATTGCGGGAAGAGCGCAGGGTGGAAGAAGCGCCGCAAGCCTATAAACCCATAGGCCCGGTGATAGAAGCACAAGAAACCGCGGGCTTGATCAAGGCTGCAGTCAGGCTCAAGCCCTGGGTGACATTCAAGGCTTAAACGCAATGTGCAATAAAAAATCCCCGCGCAATCATCATTGGGCGGGGATTTTTTTATGCAGCGCGCAGCTTAGTGGATGCCGTGCATTTTTTTTGCCATCCATTTATTCAACAGCATCAGGACGCAGCCAGCCGTGATAGGGATAATCGTGAATATCAGGAAGAACACTGACAATGAATATTCTTTCGAGATTGCTCCGATATAACTGCCGCTGTAACCAGCCAGTTTATTCGCGATCGCTGTGTTCAGAAACCACACGCCAAACATCAGGCCCAGCAAACGTTGTGGAGCCAGCTTACTGATGTATGACAGGCCAACCGGGGAGATGCACAGCTCGCCCATGGTATGGAAGAAGTAAGCTGCAATCAGGAAAATCATACTGACGCCTGCAGTTTTTGCGCCTGCGGGGATGCTCGCAGCACCATACGACAAAGCAGCAAAACCTAGGCCCAGCAGTATCAGGCCAACACCAAACTTGATCGGCCCACTAGGATTCCAGTGTTTTTCCCACAACTTGGAAAACATCGGTGCCAGGATCACCAGGAAGAAAGAGTTCAATACACCGAACCAACTTGCGGGAACATCAGACTGCTCAAGCGCAAACTCGCGTTGCAACATCCAGACGACCAGCGCCCAGATTGCTCCTATGCAGGTGACCAGCAGTACATTCGACAGCAGGTAGCGTTTGGCAGTGCCAGCGAATAATTTGATTAACAGCCATGACAGAATGACGGTAGGTATGACAGTCATCAGGCTATTGATGATTTTGAACACCATGCCGCTGGTCCCGACCAGAGTGCGGTCAGTAAATTTATCCGCAAAAATTGTCATGGAACCACCAGCCTGTTCAAATGCGAACCAGAAAAAGATGGTGAAGAAAGAAAATACGCAAATCGCCAACAGACGGTCGGCTACTATATGTGGCGCAGCTTCTTCAACTGCTACCACTTGAGTCGTTTGCTGGGACTTTGCCAGACCAATGTCACCAAATATACCCTGGCCAAAATAGAACTGGATTGCACCCAATAACATGAATGCACCGGCCAGGCCAAAGCCCATGGGCCAGGAGATTTTTTCACCTATGTAGCCGCATAACAGGATACCGAAGAAAGCGCCAGAGTTCACGCCCATGTAGAACAAAGTATAACCACCATCACGGCCACCTTCATTTTCCTTGGTATACAACTGACCAACGATGGCAGAGATATTTGGTTTGAACAAACCAGTACCTGCAACCACCAGGCCCAGGCCGGTGTAGAACATCGCCGGAGTTTCAAACAACAGACAGGCGTGTCCGGCTGCGATGATGAATCCTCCAAGTACAACAGAACGTCTGCTACCTAATATCTTGTCTGCAATATAACCACCCAGGATAGGGGTCAGATATACCAGGCCGGTATACCAGCCATATAGGGAAAGAGCTTGCTCGTCACTCCATCCCCAACCGCCATCAACCAGCTTGCTGGTCAGGAACAGCACGATCAGCGCGCGCATGCCGTAGTAAGAAAACCGTTCCCACATTTCTGTAAAGAACAGGACGAACAAGCTATCCGGGTGTCCCAGAATAGTGTGTGCACCTGGTGTTTGAATTTGGTTCAAAGTGCTCTCCAATAGTTTTTTAGTATAAAAGTCGCAGCCGGCCGCAAAATTTTTTTCAATGCGTGCCTTGAAATGATGTGAATTGCGTCAATTCGGCGCGTAGCTTACCACGACAAAATTCTCATATAAAAAGACATATGCTGCGATGCAGCAAAATATGCTGTGCTGATTTCCACAATCAGCTTTATTCAGGATGTAGCCATCCTCCCTCTGAAGAGCTGGCTTTTGCTAACAAAATAAATAATAAAAAAGCAAAATTTCTGTGCAGGTGCAATAGTTAAATAGTGTTAATCGAAATATATTTGATGGTATTATTTTGCCGAATTAATAATTTCAAAAGAACATGTAAGCAAACTCTGGAGAGCAAGAGCTTATAGAGCTTGGCAGGCGAGAGCGTAATGGTTTAATGAATTCCAGGCATTTGACTTGGGGGCGAATGCTCTGGTGTTGTGTTATTCCCTCATCAATCAATCAGGAGACTTTAGATGTTTAAATCAACAACAAAAAAATTAATTGCTCTGGCTTTGGCAATTGGCTGCAGTGCTGCATTTGCTTACCCGCCTCCCTATTTTTTCTGCAATAAGGAATGCATCAAGCAAGCCCCACGCGGCTCTGCTGAATACCAGCAATGCATGACCGATTGCCTGTCTGATTATCCACAATAATCTGTTTCAAAGACTGAGGCGCGATGAGTAAGGCCTGCTCTTGGGCAGGCCATTCCGTGTGACTCGTCAAAAATAGTGATCATCAGCTTCAGGCTGGTGATCACTATCTTTTTCATTCAACTATTTGATCCGGGATGCAGTGTGAAAATAGCAAAAACGATACTGAGCTATGCTGGGATAATCGCCGTAGGCTTATTGATAGGCTATGTCGCGCCGCGTCTTCCCATGTGGTTGAAACCTGCTTATCAGGAAGGCGATTATTCAACTCACTTCCAGAATACCAAAAGCAAGGTTCTCCTGTATGGCACAGCCAGTTGCAGTTTTTGTCAAAAAACACGGGCTTATTTTGATGAAAACAAGATCGAATTTGTGGAACTGGATGTAGAAAAGTCACCTGCTGCTGCCGCCAGACATGCGGAGCTGGGCGGTGAAGGAGTGCCGGTCGTCATCATAGGTAAGAGCATGATACGTGGCTATCAGCCGGAAGTATTTCAACAGGCTTTGCAGGCCATGGCCAAGATGCAGACGGCGGCAAAATGATACGCCGCCAGGCAACTGTCTCGCCCTACATAAAAAATATGGACATCAAACACAAGTGTTGATGTCCATTTCTTTTTACTGCCTGGCATATTGGAAATCAGTTCACTTTAAACGCCAGCAGGGCTTGCCACAACTTCTGGGCTTCTTCTTTTAACGAAGCTGCGGCGGCGGCAGATTCTTCCACCAGTGCGGCATTTTGCTGGGTAGTCTGGTCCATCAAACCTATCTCATTGGTAATCTGGGCGATGCCGTGGCTTTGCTCGGCAGAAGCACTGGAGATTTCATTAAGAATGGTTGACAGGCCTTCTACCGAGGCCAGGATCTCGGTCATGGTCTTGCCTGCATGACTAACCACTTCAGAACCTACATCGACTTTGGCGATCGAGGTTTCTATCAATGACTTGATTTCTTTCGAAGCGATGGCGCTGCGTTGTGCCAGGTTGCGCACTTCGGAAGCCACAACCGCAAAGCCGCGGCCCTGTTCTCCAGCCCGCGCTGCCTCAACCGCTGCATTCAGGGCCAGGATATTGGTCTGGAAGGCGATGCCTTCTATCGCTGCGATGATGTCAAACATCTTCCTGGATTCACCAGAAATGTCAGCCATGGTATTAACCACTTTGTCGACCTGGGTGCTGCCGCGCTGCGCTGTCTGGGCAGCAGAGACAGCCAGTTGCCTGGCCTGTTCTGCGTTGCCTGCATTTTGCCTGACAGTCTGGTTCAGGCTTTCCACACTGTTGGCGGTTTCTGCCAGCGATGATGCCTGGTTCTCGGTTCTTTCTGACAGATCGATATTACCCATGGCGATCTCGCCAGAAGCATTCGAGACAAACTCGCTACTGTCACGTATATGCGTGACCATGGTTTTGAGTTGCTGCTGCATGCCATGCAAGGCATACAACATGCTGCTATTATCACCTGGCTTGAGTGTCACCATCGTGGTCAGGTCGCCTTCGGCCACACTTTTGGCGATGCCTACCGCCACATCAGGCTCACCACCCAGCGGCGCAATGACCAGCTTGTTGATGACAAAAGTCAGGATGGCTGATACCACCAGCACACTGAAGATACCGATAAGGATGGCGGTATTGCGCAGATAATTGACGTCTGCGAGTATCTTGTCTTCCGGCACGCTGATGACAAAAGACCAGGGAGTCGTGGTGGCACCTATCTGTATAGGCACATACATGCGTTTCACCGTGGTCTGCATGACAGTGTGCTGTATGGTGTTACTATATGTCTGGCCTGCCTTGATGGCGGCTTTGGCAGCCTGAGCCTCAGCACTGTCGCCTATGTTTTGTCCTACATTTTTGGCATCGGCATCACCGATGTAGATACCATTGTTGGAAATCAGGCTGGCATAGCCGGTTTCATAGGGGTGTATCTTGCTGACATCTTCCTGAAAGCTGGCGACAGGTAAATCTACCGTGACTGCACCGACAAACTGGCCCTTGGCCTTGACCGGGATGGTGACCGTGGTCATGAAGACATCCTTGCCTGCAATCTTGTACATATACGGTTCCAGCAAGACTTCATTGCCGCTTTTTTTGGCCAGCAAATAGTAATCACCCGCACCCTCTTTCTCATAATCAGTCAGTGCTTCTACCTGGGTCTTGCCGCTGCCACGATTCCAATAGGGCAGGTAGCGGCCAGTGGCATCATGGCCTTCCTTGCCTGCGTACTCGCTATCCTTGCCATCAAAGGCATTGGCTTCCCAGATCGTGCCTATGCCGGTAAATTCCGGGTGACCTTCCAGCACGCTTTTCAATAGCAGATCAGCCTGGGCACGGTCGGCCTTGCCACTGGCCTGCATGGCTGCCAGCTCAAATGCCAGGCTGCGGCCTGCGTGCAGGGCGAGGTTAATACGGTCTGCCACTTTGCCTGCATTGTTGATGGCCAGTTGCCTGGCATATTGCTGGGCTGATTCCTGCTGCATGCTGCCAGCCTGCTTGGTCAACAAGCTAATGGTCACGGTGAAACCAGCCAATACCATGGCGATGACGGCAAAAAGCATTTTGGCGCGCAAGCCAAAGCGCGCGGGGGAGGTGGTTAAAGTCATGATTCTGAGCCTTGCTTATTTTTCCGTGCAGAATTGTCTGCTGAATATGCATGATATGACGGATTGAGGCATTCTTGCCGCCTGCCAGCTTATTCGCGTCTCTGTCGTGACAATTTGCAACGATTTAACTTGCCAGTATGTCAAAATCAGGTATAGATTCAGCAATTTTGATGGCAAACAAATTGCCTTACTCTTTTCTGTCCGCATGCTGAACCACACACTGTTTTTGTGGTCGTAGCATGTAGAGTGATGGCAGCCTGATATGGTCTAAATATTTGCAATCGATAGGTAAACCAGGGAGACAAGCAATGAAGTGGAAAAATCTGGTCGCTGCAAGCGGCTTTTGTATAGGTATTATGGGGCTGGCAGCAACGGCCCAGGCCGTGAGCGTCGAGCAGGTGAAGACATTCACCCTGCCCAATGGCATGAAATTTCTGGTATTGGAAAACAGCACGATACCAAACGCGAATATGTACACCTACTGGAAAGTCGGTTCGCGCAATGAAGTGCCTGGCATTACTGGTCTCTCGCATTTTTTTGAACATATGATGTTCAATGGCTCCAAGAAATTCGGCCCCAAACAATTTGACCGCACCATGGAAGCCAATGGCGGTGCCAATAATGCCTATACCAGCAATGATCTGACTGTGTACCAGGACTGGTTTCCGGCCACTGCCCTGCCTGTCATTTTTGACCTGGAGAGCGACCGTATCGCCAACCTCAGCATAGACCCAAAGATGGTGGAGAGCGAGCGCGGCGTGGTCTTGTCCGAGCGCAGTACCGGGCTGGAAAACTCCAATCTGCGCGCCCTGTGGGGCGAAGTGTATGCATCTGCCTTTCGCGCTCATCCCTATTCCATCCCTACGATAGGCCATGAGTCTGACATCAAGGCCTGGACACTGGATGACTTGCAACGTTACTTCAATGTCTATTATTCGCCGAATAATGCGGTGGCTGTCATCGTTGGTGATGTCAAGGCAGCCGAAGTAAAACGCCTGGCTGAAAAGTATTTTGCCAATGTCCCGCAACGTGCGTTGCCGCCAGTCGTGCGCACTGTAGAGCCTGAACAAAAAGGCGAGCGCCGGGTATTCGTGCGCAAGGAGTCCGCCACCGCTGCCAATCTCATGGTGTCATACAAGATGCCAGCAACCAGCCATCCTGATTACTATGCCCTGAATGTCATCGCCAGCATACTCACCGATGGCAAGACTTCACGCATGTACCAGGCCCTGGTGGACCAGCGTCTGGCAACACAGGTTGGGGCCGATCATGGCAAGGCGTTTGACCCTGGCCTGTTCAACTTCTTTGCTGTTGCTGCCAACAAGGTGCCAGCTGCCAAAGTCGAATCAGCTTTGCTGGCTGAGATAGACAGGTTGGTCAAGGATGGCGTCACTGCAGATGAATTGCAAAAAGTCAAAAACCAGAAACTCTTGAATTTCTACCGCGCCCAGGAAACCATCAATGGCAAGGCAGCCCAGCTCGGTGAATATGAAATGTATTTTGGCGATTATAAAAAGCTGTTTGATGCGCCAGATGCCTACCGCAAACTGACACCTGCCGATATCCAGAGTGTCGCAGCCAAATACTTTAAAAAATCACAAAGAACAGTAGGCGTGCTTGCTGCTGTAGAGGAATAAGAAAATGATCAGTAAAAAAATTCTCGCCTATAGCCTCGCCAGCCTGAGTTTGCTGGCTGCAAACAGCCAGGCTGCCGAATTCCGCCTGCCTGCCTTTGAAACTGCCAAATTGCCAAATGGCCTGACCGTGTATCTGATGGAACGCCATGACGTGCCCTTGATTGCTGTGCGCGCCGTCGTCAAGGCGGGGGCCGTCAGTGATGCCAATAATGCAGGCCTGGCCAACCTGACTGGTGACGCCTTGCTATTAGGCAGTAGCAAGTACGATAAAAAGACCCTGGACCAGACATTTGATTTTCGCGGTGGCCGTATTGGCAGTACCACGACCGCAGAATCGACATCCCTGAATGCCGATTCTGCCAGCGCCGATGTGGGTGTACTCTTGCCCATCTTTGCTGACGCCATGCTGCGCCCGGTATTTGAAGCAGAAGAATTTGGCAAGCTGCGTTCACGGACAGTTGACGGATTAAAGCAAGCCAAGGAAAGCCCGCGCAATGTCGTGCAAACCTATTACCGCAGCATGTTGTTTGGTAACGGTGCGTATGCCAATCCGGTAGGAGGTACAGTCAATAGCGTGACGGCACTGCAACCCCAGGATGCCAAAAAATTCCACCAAAGTTATTACCGGCCAGAAAACGCAGCCCTGGTGGTGGTTGGCGACTTCAAGCCCAGCGTCATGCGCGCCCAGTTGGCCAGCTTGTTCGGCTCATGGAAAGCCACTACTGCCATGCCCGCAACTGCTGCCAATGGCAAGGTAGAAGCAGACAAGGCACGCGTCTGGCTGGTCAACAAATCAGATGCAGTAGAAACCACTTTCCTGTTTGGTGGCAAGGGCATTGCCCGCAATGACCCTGACTATGTTCCGCTGCAAGTCATCAACACCATTTTGGGTGGTCGTTTTACTTCCTGGCTGAACGATGAGTTGCGGGTTAATTCTGGTCTGACTTATGGTGCCAACAGCGGTTTCTCCCCTTTGGCAGATACCGGCAGCTTTGCCGTTTCCAGTTTCACGGCCACACCCAAGACCGAGGCTGCGCTGGCATTGGCCACCAAGACTTATCAGCGACTGTGGGATAAGGGCATAGATGCGGCAACTCTGGAATCGGCCAAAGCCTATGTCAAAGGCCAATTCCCACCGCGTTTTGAAACCAATCAGCAACTGGCAGGCTTATTGGGTGACATGTTTGTCGCCAAAGTCGGACGCGAACAAATTGATCATTTCATGCGTGATGTCGATGGCCTCAATGTCGACAAAGCCAAACAATTGGTGGACAAGCATTTCCCCCGCGATAAACTGCAAATGCTATTGATAGGCAAGGCAGAGAGCATACGCAGTATTGCTGCCAGCTATGGTGAAGTCACTGAACTGGACATTACTGCAAACGGTTTTGCACCGGGCGCAAAGTAGCTAATAAAACGAGATGTTGATGTAAACTGGTTACAATACTTGATAAACACCGCCCCAAACTGGGGCGGTAATTGTTTGTAGGGCGCAAAAAATTATCAAATTAGCCCTGAAATTTATTATCAAGATGTATATCAGGATGCTCTTTTAATGATACGTATCAAACCCTTGTTCGTCGCCGCAACACTCGCTCTGTTAGCGTCGGCCAGTAGCTACATCCATGCCGGTAATGTAGCGGAATCCGGCTACCAGTTGCCACCGGCAGAATTGCAAGCCGTGGTCGATGCGCCCAGAGGCCCGCTGTTTCGCCTGGGGCCTCAGCGCAAGACGGCATTGTTGCTGACCCTCCCGGGCCTGGCCAGTATTGCCGATGTCTCGCAGCCAGAATTGCGGCTGGCGGGTTTGCGCATCAATCCACGTACCCGTGCCGCCAGCCATTTTGACTTTGGCAATGGCATGAGTCTGCTCGATATTGCTACTGGCAAGGCGCGTGAAGTCAAAGGCTTGCCGACCAGACTCAAGATAGCAGAAACGGCCTGGTCACCCGATGAGCAATGGCTGGCCTTCAGTTTATGGGTAGAGGGCGGTGTCGAACTATGGTTGCTGGATGTAAAAAAAGGCACAGCCCGTCGTTTGATGGGTGACAAACTGAATGCAGTGACAGGCCCTGGTTTTTCCTGGATAGAAGGGTCAGAAAAACTGTTGGTCAGGTTGGCCCCAATGCGTCAGAAGGAATTGCCACCACCACCTGCTGTACCTGCAGGCCCGAACATGCAAGAAACCAAGGGTGGCAAAACGCTGCAAAACCGCATTTATCCCGATATGCTGAGGACAGCGCGGGATAGCGATACCCTGGACTGGTATCTGCAGACCCAACTGGGCATCGTCACCTTGAATGGTGAAGTGCGTCGTATTACTCGCCCCATGACGCTGATCAAGTCTCTGGCATCGCCTGACGGCAAGCTGATTTTGACCACGCAACTGCGCCGCCCGTATTCAACCATGTTGCCAGTTGACCGTTTTGCCCAGCTGATAGAACTCTGGGACAATCAGGGCAAGAAGATCAAGACCGTGGCCGAGCGCCCTTTGCGCGAGCGCATACCCACAGGTAATGACGCCGTGCAAGCCGGGCCGCGTGATTTTGGCTGGCGCACGGATAAACCAGCCACCCTGTACTGGCTGGAGGCGCAGGCTGGTGGCGACCCTGATGTGAATAGCAAAATCCATGATGCCCTGTTCCAGCAGGCCGCTCCGTTTGATAAGCCAGCACAAAAGCTGATGGATATCCCCTGGCGCTTTGGTAATGTGCAATGGGGCAATGATTACCTCGCCGTGGTCACTGAAAACTGGCTGAAGACACGCGACACCCGTACCTGGCGCATACAGCCAGGTGTGCCGGACAGCAAGCCAGAACTGATGTTTTCCCGTAAGTCAGAAGATCAGTACAGTAATCCTGGCACGCCGGTGATGATGCAAAATGCCCAGGGCCGCATGGTCTTGCGCATCAGCCCGGATGGCCGGGCGATTTTCTTTACTGGCAACGGTGCCAGCCCTGAGGGGGACCGCCCCTTCCTCGATAAATTCGATTTGACGAATAAACAGACGACACGTTTGTGGCGCTCACAGGCACCCTATTATGAAGAGGTGCAAGCCTTGCTGAATGATAAAGGCAGCAGCTTCATTACCAGCCGCGAGTCAGTCGAAGAAAGGCCCAACTTCTATCTGCATGATTTGCTGGCCAATACTGCGCCACGGGCCCTGACGCAATTCCCGCACCCCATGCTGCAGTTCAAGGGCATCAAGAAACAGCAAATCCGCTATGAGCGTGAAGACGGAGTGGACCTGACCGCCACCCTGTACTTGCCACCGGGCTACGATCCCAAACGCGATGGCCCCCGCCCTATGCTGATGTGGGCGTATCCGCGTGAATTCAAATCGGCAGAAGCAGCCGGGCAAGTGATAGGCTCAGCCTACAAGTTCAACCGCATTTCCTATAACGGCCCACTGCCCATGCTGGCGCGTGGATATGTCGTGCTGGATGGTCCCACCATGCCCATCATAGGGGAAGGCAAGAAAGAACCGAACGACACTTTTCTGGAGCAACTGAAGATGAATGCAGAGGCTGCCGTGGATGAAGTGGTGCGTCTCGGGGTGGCAGACCGCAACCGCATCGCCATCGGGGGGCATAGCTATGGTGCTTTCATGACCGCAAATCTACTGGCGCATACCCGTTTCTTCCGTGCCGGCATCGCCCGTTCGGGGGCCTACAACCGTAGCCTGACACCTTTCGGCTTCCAGTCTGAAGACAGGAATTTCTGGAAGGCCAACAAGGTCTATCAGGAAATGTCCCCCTTCAATTTTGCCCACCAGTTCAAGGACCCCATCCTGTTCATTCACGGCGAGCAAGACAATAATTCTGGTACCTTCCCCATGCAAAGCGAGCGCATGTATCAGGCCATACAGGGCCTGGGCGGGGCCACCAGGCTGTCCATGCTGCCAAATGAAAGCCATAGCTACCGCGCCCGCGAATCCATCCTGCATATGCTGTGGGAGCAAGACCGCTGGCTGGAGATGTACGTCAAAAATGCCAAACCAGATGGCAACCGGGACTAGTGGGCTGTAACCGTAGTATGTAAGCGAGTGATTCAGTTGGAAAGGCGGCAGATACGACAGATCTGCCGCCTTTTCTACATGAACTTAAAGTTTTGCATTAATATGCAAATTGAACCCTTTTCCACACCTAGCCATGCTAAAAACCGTCATCCTGGATGCGAATGCCGTTGCCCGTAATTTGCTGACTTCTGTTCTGGTGAATGGCGGTCATGAAGTGGTGGGAGATGCCAATCTCACGCCTGCCAGCCTGGCCCGTATTATCAAGCTCAAACCCCAGGTTGTCTGTGTAGACATCGGTGAAACGGATGAAGAGGGTCTGGCCCTGCTCGACAAGATCAAGTCCGAAATGCCCAAGGCACTGTTATTTCTGGTGTCTTCAAAAATAGATGCGACCGTACTGCAAGCAGCCCAGCAACGCGGCGTACATGGTTTCATCGTCAAACCCTTCAATTCTGTGGCGGTGCTGAGCTCTATACGCAATACCATCATCCGTATTGCCAAACAGCAAAGAGCCGCTACCACTGATAGTACTCCGGAAGACGCAGGCGAAGCCGGGGCAGATTAACTCGTCAAGGAAAAAACGCATTTCATCCAACGGCAGCGAGCTTTATCACATTTTTCCTACACCATTCATGCAATCCCTACACTGAATCAAACTTCATAAGGAATTGCCATGTCAGCCATCAATCCCATGCGTTCAGCTTTGCATCATTCAGAACAACTACTGCCAGCCGAGGTGACGGCAAAGAGCGAAACCTGGCTGACTCGCGCCCGTAATTATCCAGTGTTTTCGCGCACCTGGTTTCGCTACCGGGCGCAAGCATGGATAGGCTTGTTTATCATTGTCGACTTGCTGGCTCTGGTGGCTGGTTTGCTGGCAGATGCCGACATGCGCAAAATGGCTTCAGCCTTTGTCCCTTTGACAATAGGTGGAACGGCTCTGCATTTATTGGGGCCAGCAATGGCCGTGTGGGTCAGGAACCGGGCTTACACCGGGAAAAAGGAAGTGATATCCCTATGCCTGGCCCTGTTGCTGGGTGCTGCATGCAGCTATGGTGTGTTGGTCGCGGTGAAATATGCCACCAAGTATGTCGCTTATGGCACCAGCAATATTGAGATTTCAGTTGTTGGTTCTCTGGGGGCGACCAGTAAAGTCCCAGATAGCGCATCCTCTACTTCTGCTGCAACAGGTAAAACCAGCAACAACACTGAAGCCAACGATAAAAAAGAACTCAGCAAAATTGAGCGATCACCTGCCCTGGAAATGGCGGTGCAGACATTTTCATTCCTGGTTTTTGCTGGTCTTATCACCTACACTGCGGGCGCAATTGATCTGTGGTATTTCTTCCGTCAGAAAAAACGCTTGCAAGAACTCTTGCGTCAACAAGAACTCAGTGCAGCACAGGATGCCCGCCGCGAAGCCGAACTGCGCCTGTCAATCCTGGCCGCCCAGGTAGAGCCGCATTTCCTGTTCAATACCCTGGCGGGTGTGCGCTCCGCCATATTGACTGAACCTGAAAGGGCGACCGCCATCGTTGATCATCTGGTTGATTATCTGCGTGCTACCATACCGCAGATGCGCAATGATGGCAGTTCTGGGCAGGCAAGACTCAAGCAGCAACTGGAGGCTGCCAGTGCCTATCTCGGTCTCATGCATGCCCGCATACCACGTCTCAGTTACAGCGTGGACAGCGAAGTGGCCGATGCCGCACTACCACCACTGATGCTGATTTCACTGGTAGAAAATGCCGTCAAACATGGGGTAGAGCCCAAGATAGGTCCGGTCCATGTGGCAGTGTTTGCGAAACAATTACAGCAGGATGGGCTGACCATGCTGGAACTGACAGTCGCTGACAATGGTGTAGGCTTTGCCGGCAGCAGTTCTGGTTCTGGCATAGGCCTGGCGAATATCCATGAAAGACTGGCATCCATGTATGGCAAGCGCGCCAGCCTGGTATTGAAAGCCTTGCCAGAGGGCGGCGTAGCAGCGACTATATTCCTGCCTCTTGAACCATAATCAGACGAAGAGTGAAATCATGACCACAGCCATCATCGCCGATGACGAAGATTTGCCCCGCAAGGAATTGCGCCGCATGCTCAATAAAGTCTGGCCAGAACTGGTCATACTGGCCGAATGCGAACATGGTGCCGAAGCGCTGGAAGCAATACACCAGGAAGAACCAGACATTGCTTTCCTGGATATACGCATGCCAGGCATGACAGGGTTGGACGTGGCGCATGCCGTAAAAGGGCGCTGCCACGCCGTTTTCACAACTGCCTATGACAGTCATGCACTCGATGCCTTTGCTGCTGGTGCGATTGATTATTTGCTTAAACCTATCTCTGAAATCAGGTTACAGGAGGCCGTCGCCAGACTGAAGGAGCGTATCGCCAGCAAGCAGCCAGTGACTGATGTCAGCCAGCTCATGTCTGAACTCGACAAGCGTCTGAAGAATACGACAGCAGAACGGATACGCTGGATCAGTGCCAGCGTCGGCGATACCATCAAGATGTTCCCGGTAGAAAAAATCCTGTTCTTCAGTTCAGATGAAAAATACACGCGCGTGGTGTGCATCGACGATGAAGCCCATGTGCGCAAGCCACTGAAAGAAATCATGGATGGACTTGATCCCGATATTTTCTGGCAAGTCCATCGTGGCACTGTGGTACGCGCTGATGCTATTACCCGTGCGCACAGGGATGAGTTGGGCAAGTACACGGTGGAGCTGCGCGGCCTGCAAGAAAAGCTCAAGGTGAGTCAGGCCTATGCATGGCGTTTCAAGCCGATGTAAGTAGTTTGAATTTGCAACACGCCCTGACTGAAACACTTGATATTTTTCATCATCTCGCATTAAGATGGCGCTGGCGTTTAAAAAAACAGCGCCTTTTTTTAATAATAAGATTTGGATCTATCCAGACTATCCCTTGCAGTTTTTGCTTCTGTATACCCACAACTGAATTGTTGTGCGGCCGGTAGTCCAAATAATAAAAACAACAGGAAATTTATACCATGCTACAAAAACCTGCACTGATAGATATCGGTGCGAATCTGAGCAACCGTCGTTTTCATGCCGACCTTGATGCTGTCATCTCACGAGCCAAGGAGGCAGGTGTAGCACATATCATCGTCACAGGCACCTCCGAGCGTGCCAGCCATGATGCCCATGCGCTGACACAAACATATCCTGGTTATCTGAGCAGCACTGCAGGGGTGCATCCGCATGAAGCCAAGAACTGGAATGCGCAAGCTGCCAGGAGTATAGAAAAACTTGCCGCCAGTAAGACGGTGCTTGCAGTTGGTGAATGTGGTCTCGACTATAACCGCATGTTCTCGACTGAAGTACAACAGCGCGCCTGCTTTGAAGCGCAATTACAGCTGGCGGTGCGCTTGCAAAAACCGGTGTTCCTGCATGAACGTGATGCGCATGATGATTTCTTTGCCTTGCTCAGACAATACCGTCCGCAACTGACGGGCGCAGTGGTGCACTGCTTCACTGGCAACACAGACGAATTGCGCGCCTATCTGGATCTTGACTGTCACATTGGTATCACTGGCTGGATCTGCGATGAAAGACGCGGTGATGACTTGCGCAAGGCCGTCAAATTTTTACCTAAAGACAAACTGATGATAGAAACTGATGCACCGTTTCTATTGCCGCGCAATTTGCCCGTGCGCCCGGATGATGGCCGCAATGAGCCGATGTACCTGCCGGTGGTACTGGAAGCAGTTGCTGCTATTCTACGGATGTCGCCAGTAACACTGGCACAGCAGATACGAAAAAACACAGAACAGTTTTTTGACTTGCTCACGACAGAATAATATCTGCTCTTTGCTGACGGTAGCCTATGCCAGGCTGTATCCCCTGAGCCGTATGGAGAGATCAGCTTGTGTTTAAATTTGGAGTCTAAAAAATGAAACACCTCATCTTATTGTGTGCGGGCTACCTGCTTCTGAATAGCTCAAGTGCGCAGGAATTATCCACGGCAGGATACGTCGGCTCTTTGGAAGGGGCGGTGCAGGCATGTACTGAGGCATTTCCTCAAAAGGCTGCGATTTACAATGACACACTGTATCGTTCGGTAAAGTGTCATCTCAGTGAACCGGAGTTTCAACAGTGGCGCAATAAGTTGCGTAATCAGCCACCGCACCGGGAGCAATACCTGAAAGCCTATACCCAAGGAAAGAATAGTCTGGGCGATCATCCGGCGAACAGGAAGCGGGAGTGTGCCAGCCTTGAATCACTGGCTTGTGATCCCGGCAGCGACCCTCGTCGCGATCCAGATTTCAAGAAGTAAGAAAAAATTCATGAATTGGCTTTGCTCCATTATTTGATTTGGCCTGCTGTTCCCTTTTTATTGTTCATTTCCCTCATGTCCGAAAGCTGCCAGCAGCTTTTTCGGTAGTTTGTTAAGCTGCACTCCTGATCTTGATGGAGTGCATATGCGCAGTGTTGACTTATTACGTTTGATTTCCCTGGCCGCGATCTGGGGAGCGTCTTTCCTGTTCATGCGGGTGCTGGCTCCGGTGGTCGGCGTCTTGTGGAGTGCCGAGGTCAGGGTGGGGCTGGCCGGCATCGCTCTGTTGGCCATGATGCTCATCACTGGCAGGGCCATGAATTTTCGTGAAAACTGGAAGTCTTTCCTGATACTGGGCACGATTAATTCTGCCCTGCCTTTTGCCCTGTATTCGTATGCTGCACTCAGCATCCCGGCCGGTTATTCAGCAATCGTGAATGCCACCAGTCCGCTGTGGGGGGCGATGATGGGGGCGGCTTTTCTGGGGGAACAATTAACTATGCGCAAGATGGCTGGCATGGCGACGGGTGTGCTCGGCGTTGCCTTCCTGGTGCGCCTGGGACCAGTGGAATTTAACAGCACTCTGGTGCTGGCAGTGCTGGCCTGCGTGGGCGCAACCTTGTGTTATGCCATTGTCGGTATTTACACCAAGAAAAAACTGACAGGTCTCACGTCCATGCAAATGGCGACAGGTTCGCAGGTGGGCGCGGCGTTTGTGCTATTGCCCTTCTTGCCGCTGGCACCAGTGCAGGGCGAAATCACGGCAACCATCGCGATGGTGGGCATCGCCCTGGCTTTACTATGCAGTGCCGTTGCATACCTGATTTACTTTCGCCTGATGGCTGACCTGGGGCCGACCAAGGCTTTGACCGTGACTTTCCTGATCCCGCTGTTTGCTTTGCTATGGGGCTATCTGTTCCTGAATGAGCATATTACAATGAACACGGCAATAGGCTGTGCTGGCGTGGTGCTGGCGACCTGGCTGGTGGTGTTTCAGCCAGCTCCAAAAACGACATAGAATTGATCAAAAAAATGCCGCTTACTCCAGATGGGGTAAACGGCATTTTTTTATTCGTCGAGTGCTGGTAACACTTTCACATGCAGGGCGCTGGGTTGCTGGCTACCGAAATACACTTTATGCGTAGCCTTGATGAAGTCACTGTCTCTGGCTTCATAGATATTCGGCACAAAGGATTGTGGGTTGCGGTCTATAAAAGGGAACCAGCTCGACTGCACCTGTACCATGATGCGGTGTCCACGCTTGAAAGTATGGAGCACATCGTTGATAGCAAATTTCACCTTGGTCATCTGGTTAGGCTGCATCGCTTTGGCCGTTTCGAATCCATCACGGTAGCGGGCGCGGAAAGGTTCGCCACGTACCAGGGTTTGCTGGTTGCCACGATTGGTTTGTGCATCAATTTCCAGATTGGGTGGATTGACATCAATCAGCTTGACAACAAAGTCTGCATCGCTACCTGTGACGCTGACAAACAAATCAGCATTCAGTGGGCCGGCCAGTGTTACATCTTTTTCCAGCACTTCACTTTGCCAGGTCAAGACATCAGGGCGGCTACTGGCAAAGCGCTGGTCAGCAGCGATATACTGGTTGCTCCAGCGTGTGCCTATCTCGGTAGTGTAAGGAACAGGTTTGGCCGGGTCGCTGACATATTCTTCAAACAGTGCTTCCTGATTGGTCGGTGCGCTGAAGCTCAGTTTGCCATTGGCCTGAAAATACAGGGCCTTGTCCTTGCTTTCCTTTGGAGGCCAACTGTCAAAACCACGCCAGCGGTTGGCACCAGTTTCAAACATCCAGGCTTCGGCCAGTGTTGGCTTGTCACCCGTCTTCAGATAATGTTTGAAGAAGGCCAGTTCCACTGGTTGATATGTTTGCACCGTCTTGTAGCCAAAATTTGTGTCACCAACTTTGTCGCCATCCGTGCGGTACCAGCCGCCATGTGTCCATGGACCTATGACCAGGGTGTTTTGTATGCCGGGGTTTTGTTTTTCTATGGACTTGTAAGTATTTAGCGGGCCATATAAATCCTCTGTGTCATACCAGCCGCCTACTGTGAGGACGGCAGCCTTGATGTTTTTCAGGTGTGGCAGGATATTTCGGCTTTGCCAGAATTCATCATAGTTCGGGTGAACGATGATCTCGTTCCAGAAAGGGATACCATTTTTAAAGTGCCGTGCATTCGCATTCGCGACTGAGCCCAGATCAAGAAAAAACTGATAACCATCTGGTGTGCCAAAGTTGAAATTTTTCCAGCCTTTACTTACTGTTGGTTGCGGGCGTGGCTGACCAAAGCTATAGAAAAAATTAAAAGCCATTTGCAGGTTGAAAGCGCCATTCCTGTGCATGTCATCGCCGCGGAACCAGTCAGCAATCGGGGCTTGCGGAGAAATGGCTTTCAGTGCCGGGTGGCCATCGATCGCACCTGCCGACGCATAAAAGCCTGGATATGAACTGCCCCATTGGCCAAACTTGCCATTGTTGTTGGGCAAATGCCTGAGCATCCACTCTATGCTGTCAAAGGTGTCACTACTTTCATCGATATCGGTCCTGGATTTTTTTTGCGCCATGTGTGGGCGCATGTTGACGAACTCACCCTCGGACATAAAGGTGCCGCGTACATCCTGAAAGGCAAAAATGAAGCCTTCTTTCTCATAGTCGGCGGTTGGCCCCAGCATGGTTCTGTACTGGTCTGCGCCATAGGGCGCGACTGAATAGGGAGTACGGTTCATCAGGATGGGATAACGTTTACTGGCACTGGCATCATTTGGCATATACACGGCAGTAAACAACAATTTGCCATCACGCATGGGGATGCGGTATTCAAATTTCGAATAATTCTTACGTATGTATTCTGCCCGTAGTTTGACCGCATCGGTTTTGTCATCGCTAATGCTGGCACTGACGATAGTACTGCTCAAGGCCACCGCTGGCATGGACAGGTTGCTCAATACTGCGCCTAGCATGATGGATACTGCAGGAAGCACCCGCCGCAAGTGTTTTGTACTCATGATTTCCCAGTCTATTTTTTTGTTTGGACTAGCTTGGTGTACAGATCAGGCAACAAGTTCCCTAATCTTCTGCGGTGGGGTCGTAGTCAGGCAGGGGGGGCTCAATTTCTGCAATTTTGTCTGCACCCTGGCTGCGCGCATCCTGCAGGGCGATACCGACTCTTTTCAGCATGCTTTCGGCATTGTCCTTGTGGGCGTTGGTGGTCAGTCCGGTGGCAAAGCTCACCGTCAGGCCGGGCGAGATGGTATTCCAGTCTACCTCGGCGATGCGCAATTTAAGGCGGGCGATGGCCTTGCGGCTGGCTTCCAGCCAGGTAGTGGGCATGACGATGGCAAATTCATTGGCGGCGACCCGACCGAATGAATCCAGGGTACGCAACATGGTCAGGGCTTCTTTGGCGACTTGTTGCAAGACCTGGCGGGCTGCTGCCTGGCCATGCTGTTCCAGTATCTGTTCAAGGCCATCAACCGAGATCGCCGCCAGGGTAAAGGTATGACCAGTGCGAAAGGAGCGCGCCAGTTCACCATCCAGCATGGACATCAGCGTACGGCGGTTCAATGCGCCAGTCAGATGGTCGGTCCTGGCCATGCTGTCAAGCTGGGTCAGCACGGTTTCCAGTGTGGGTAACAGGTTGTCTTGCTGACCTTCGTTCTTGATTTGCTTGATCAACTGGTCTATTTGTTGTCGGGCATTTAACAAAGGCTGATTAAAATCTGTGGGCATGTCCTCTCCGGCTATAGGTGCAGCGCCAGGCGCTACAATGGCACTTTACCATTGTCACCCACATTTCTGCCAAGCATGTTATTCACAAGCCCCGGTTCCCCCTGCCAGCAAGTCCACAGCCAGCTTTTTGCGGGCATGGATTTGTGGATGAAACGCGACGATTTGTTGCACCCTCAGGTGTCTGGCAACAAGTTTCGTAAACTGAAGTATCCCTTGCTAGGCCTGCAGGGTCGTCGCAGCCATGTTGTTTCGATGGGAGGTATCTGGTCCAATCATATCCACGCGCTGGCCCATGTCGCCCATGCTCTGGGGCTGCCTGCTACTGCACTGATACGCGGGGCCGAGGGCATGCATAGCGCCATGCTGGAAGATGTGCGTGCCCTCGGCATGCAAGTCCGCTTTGTCAATCGTGAAACTTACCGCCAGTTGCGGTTGGGCGAGTCTGCCTGGCGCACGCATCTGGAAGATGCAGGGGCGAATGCACTCTGGCTGCCTGAGGGGGGTAGTGCGCCACTTGCCTTGCGCGGTGTGGCAGAGTTGATTGCCGAATTGCCATTCATCCCGGATTATCTGGCAGTTGCCTGTGGCACCGGGGCAACGCTGGCTGGTTTGCTGGCTGGCTTGCAGGGACGCTCGAAAGTGCTGGGTATCGCTGCCATCAGTGGCGGGGATTATTTGCGTACTGAAATCACTCGCCTGTTGGTTGATGCGGGTTACCCTGATTACCAAAACTATGAATTGTTAACCGAATTTCATCATGGCGGCTATGGTAAGGTAGCACCCGAGCTGCTGGATTTTTCTCGCCAGTTCGTGCATGAAACGTCGATTCCCCTGGAGCCGGTCTACACTGCCAAAATGCTGTTTGCTTTGCGCCAGTTGTGGCATCATGCTTATCTGGCACCAGATGCGCGGGTCATCGCTATACATACAGGTGGCTTGCAGGGTGCACGTGGATTTGTCAGTATATAGTCATGCCTTTATAGCCCTCGTTATCGGACAGGTGCAAATATGAAAAGATGGCGCGCAAGTTGGCTTACCGCTTTAAGCGGGATGGCAGCTCTGCTCTCATGCTTGGCCTGCACATCAGCGGCACTGGCGGCAGAGCAGCCTTTGCGTGTGGCTATCTATGAAAACCTCGACTACCCCCTGAATATTTTTGACAAGAACCATCAACTGCTTGGTGGCTTGCAAAAAGACTTTGTAGACCAGTTGGCGAAAAAACTCTCTGCGAAAGTCAGCTACGCGCCTTATTCGCGCAGGCGTATAGAAAGCGTTGTGATCCAGGGCGATGCCGATCTCATGTGTTATTCCAGTCCGACCTGGTTTGACTTGCCCAAGGAAGTCGGCTGGACGGTGGCGACTTTCCCGCAGGTGGAAAGAGTGGTCGTGCTGGCAGACAAAGCCAGTATAGAAATCATTCCGCAGCAACTGGAAGGTAAAAAACTGGTGTTGCAACTCGGTTATCACTATCCGCAAATCGCCAGCCAATTGGCAGAAGGTAAAATCAAGCGTATTGACCTGACCGACGTGCCAGGCATGTTCCGTTTGCTGGCACGGGGTGGGGCGGATGCCATGATCAGTTCTGACGGTGAAATCGAAGGCTATTTCAAGAATTTCCCGGATAAACGCGCTCTGTACAAAATCTCCAAAACGCCGTTTTCTGTAGTACAGACCCAGTGCGCTCTGTCGCTTAAGTCAGCGTGGAAACTGGAGCAAATCAATAGCGTGATACAGTTTTTGCAAGAAACTGGCGAGATGGAAAGGATCATGCGCAAATACGGTTTATCCATGCGTTAGAACCTGTTTACGATCTTATTGCGCGTGCGTGATCGGGGCTCATGTGCTGCTCAAAATGCTCATCTACCAGAAGTACATTCCGCTTTTTGCACTGCTCTTCACCCCGCTGACGCACGCTCGCTACAGATCGTAAACAGGTTCTTAGATGTTGGTGGCTAGATGCGGGCGTTAACTGCTATTCTGCTGGCTTTACTCTTTTTCCTTTTTTCAGATGAAATCTACCCTGACGGCTGTGCTGACGGCACTGCTCTGCAGCTTGAGCCTGCCTGCAATAGCGGCGGCTGACCCGAATAAAGTCTTGCACCTGTCCTTTGAAGCCGCCGATGACGGTTTTGATGCCATGCGCACCAATAGCACTTATTCGAACTGGCTGGCGGATGCGATCTTTGAAGGCCTCGTCACGTACGATTATCTGGCACGTCCGGCCAAACTGATACCCAATACCATCGTAAGCCTGCCTGAAATCACAGATGGCGGCAAGACGATGACCTTTCGTCTGAAGAAGGGGATTTATTTTGCTCCCGACCCGGCATTCAAAGGCCAGCGCCGGGAGTTGCTGGCCAGCGACTATGCTTATACTTTCAAACGCCTGGTAGATCCGAATAATCGTTCAGTGCATTCACGGGTGCTGGAAGGCAAGGTCATTGGCCTTGATGAACTGACTGCTGAAGCCAAAAAGACCGGCAAGTTCGATTACGACAAACCCATTGCCGGTCTGGAGACCCCCGACAATTACACCCTGATCATGCGTTTGAAGGCCTCTGACCCCAGCCTGATTTACTACCTGGCCAAACCGCTGGGCGGTGCAGTTGCGCGTGAAGTTGTCGAACTCTATGGTGAAGCCGTCAACCAGCATCCTGTAGGTACAGGTGCTTACATGCTCAAGCAATACGTGCCGCGCAGTAAAATAATTCTCGAAGCCAATCCCGAATATCGTGGTTTCGTCTGGGACTTCAAAGGCACAGGTTCAGAATGGGATAAGCAAATCATCAAGGATATGAAAGGCAAACAAATGCCGCAAGTCGGCAGAGTGGAAGTTGCTATCATAGAGGAAGAGCAATCACGCTGGCTGGCCTTTGATTCTGGCCAGCTGGATTTCGAGATGCTGGTGCCGGCAGCGTCGGTCAAGTTACTCGATCAGGGCAAACTCAAACCTGAATTTATAGCCAAGGGTTTGCGGCTGTACCGCTTTATTGATCCAGGCGTCACCCGTACTTACTTCAATTTTCAGGACCCCACCGTGGGAGGTTACAGCAAGGACAAGATAGCCCTGCGCCGTGCGATTGCCCTATCTTACAACCTCCAGGAAGAAATAGATCAGGTCTGGTTCGGACAAGCCATCAAGGCACATGGCATGGTGCCACCGGATGTGGTGGGGCATGACCCCAGTTATCGCAATAGTAATGTCTATGATCCGGCGCTGGCAAACAAGCTGCTCGACAAGTTTGGCTATAAGCGCGGTGAAGACGGTTACCGCAGTATGCCAGATGGATCGCCCCTGAAGCTACGCATCCATTCTGCCCCCAAGACCAGAGATTATGCGCGCATGGAAATCTGGAAGCGTTCGCTCGACAAGATAGGCATACGCGCAGAATTCCCGGTCGCCGGTTTTGCCGACAACCTCAAGTCTGCCTACCAGTGCAAGCTCATGATGTTTGGCATGGGCTATGTTGCTGACATCCCGGACGGCATTGATTTCCTGGAGTCCTATGTAGGCACCAATGCCTACCGTGGCAATAATGGTTGCTATAAATCTGCAACCTTTGACGAAGCCTTTGAAAAAGCCCGCCTGATGCCAAACGGACCTGAGCGCCAGAAATTATTCAACACCATAGAGCGCATCATGGAAGCCGATACCGTACACAGCCTGGAACTGTGGCGTGTTCGCAACTGGTTGATACAGCCCTGGGTAAAGGGCTATAAAACTCACCCCATCATGCGGGGTGACTGGCGTTTTCTGGATGTAGAAAAAAGCAAATAAGCTCTATAGCATGTCAGGAAAAAAATGAATTTGGCACGCAGCGTGTTCAATGTACTTGTCGCACCCAGGCAAGAGTGGCGAAAGATTTCGCAGGAGAACCTGACCAGTCAGCATGTTTTCGTCATGACGATCATGCCCTTGACAGCCTTCTTTCTGGTAATGGGGTTGCTGGCGACCATATTGCTGCGCACCTATGGCCAGACGACCGGTGCGGAACCACTGGAAGGGGATTACCTGCGTATGCTTGTCGTGAATTCCGTGCGCGCCTATGGCATGGGTTTGCTATTCATTTATATCATTGCACGTATCATGCAGGGCATGAGTCGCAGGCTAGGCGGCCTGTATAGCCTGCCACAGGCTTTAAAGCTAAGTATCTATAGCATAGTGCCACTGTTGGTCGTGAAGTCGATGCAATTGCTCCCCTTTTTTCGTATAGAAAAGGTGACAGACGGCATAAGCGCCATGGTCGCCATGAACTTTGTCGCTAGTATCTACAGCATTTACTTGCTATGTCTGGGCGCGCCAGTCCTGCTTGAAGTGCCGCAGAAAAAAATGAGTTGGTTCATTCTGGTCAACGCAAGCTTGCTCATGTTGCTCACCTGGCTGCCCGTGATACTGGCGATCGTTGTAGCGAATACCATCGGTTATTTGGATTGAGTACCATGAAGTTGTCGCTATGGCCCCTACGCCATGACGGGCCGGAAAAAGCTTCTTTCATAACTGACTATGCACTTGTGTTCCTCTGCATATTTGAATGCTGACTGGCACTCAGGATCATCCATCATCTGCATGCGGTGTTGTTCATACGCTGCCAGGGTGGGGAAGCTGAACAGTGCCAGTGCCACATTATTTGCGCCTTCAGAAGGCAGGAAATAACCGTGGTGCTGGCCGCCAAACTTGTTCACCAGTGGTATCCAGAGTTTGCCGTAATGTTCAAACTCTGGCAGTTTGGCGGGGTCAATGATGTAACGGATATAGCAGGTAATCATGATATAGGCTGTCAGGAGAAAAAACCTATCTTACCTGTTCTGGCTAAACCTGTATCAAGCCCCCATCGGCACACAATTCCACGCCATTGACGTAGCTGGCGGCTTTCGATGCCAGAAATAACACGGCAGCCGCAATTTCTTCCGGCCTGCCCATACGCCCCGCCGGTGCCGCGCCAGCCAGATAGGCTGAAAAATGAGCGATATCTTCTTCTTTCATGCCCAGGCCATTTTCCATAATAGGTGTGCGAGTCACGCCGGGGCTGATGGTGTTGACACGTATCAGGCTGTCCTTGAGATCATTTGCCCAACTGCGCGCAAACGAGCGCACCGCCGCTTTCGACGCATTGTAGAGGCTCAGGTTGGGCATGCCCTTGCTGGCTGCGATAGAAGCATTCAGGACGATGGCAGAAGCTGGTTTCATCAATGGCAGCAGACTTTGTACGGTGAAGAACAGGCCTTTGACGTTGGTATCGAAGGTAGTGGCAAATTCCACATCTGTGGTGCTGCCAAACTGATTGTGGATGGCGATGCCGGCATTGGCGAACAGGACATCAAGTTTGTCGCCGTTGGCGGCAACTTTGGTATGCAGGGTTTGCAGGTCGCTGATGCTGGCGACATCGGCCTCAACAGGGATTGCCCTGTCGCCGAGGATTTCTCTGGCTTTTGTCAGTCTGGCTTGTGAGCGGCCTGTGATGTAGACGCGTTTGGCACCGGCATTGATGAAGGCCTGGGCGCTGGCCAGGCCTATGCCTGAGGAGCCACCAGTGATGAGGATGACTTGTTCACTAAAATCATTGGATGTTGCTGACATTTCAGTTTCCTTAATAAGGGGTTGGAAATGGCAGTATCGTGGATAGGGATTGGTGAAACAATCCATGTTTTGTTCATGATATTGGTGAGTAAATTTCAGTAATTGATGCTTTTTTCTTTATGTGAATGTTATGCAAACATTTCACCGGGCTGGCGCCCTGTGGCTTTCATGGATATCGTGAAGGCATTAACTTCTGAATCGCAGCGTTTGGGATGACTTGATTTGCAAGTGTCGGTATCCGTATTCTAAGATTGCTGGCCGGTGGTAGACCGGCAGCTACCCACCTCTTTGCTTCGCCAAAAAGGTGGGCCAAAAAGGCGACCCAGGCGTCACCGCCTCCTAAAGGGGGGGCGTTTGTGCAGTACAACAAATGGGGCAGATCCGAAACTCGCTGCGGCCATGCCCTTAGGAAGTTGCGCTTGCAAGCCCATGTCGTTACGCAGGCGTGCAGCATGCGGCACGAAACCCCTGCTACACCTCAAACAGCGGCTCTTCTTAATCCATTTTCTGCACTGCACAAACGGCGGTTACACATGGGAACTGCTAAAGTCAAAAACAACTGCAACCGCAACTGCAACGTCATCACCACCATCTACCAAATTTCTTCGATCCTGGATGGTCAGAGATTGAGCTTACCCCTTTACCGGACGATATTGCTTCGCCCATCCAGCAAACGCGCCCACGCTGCGTGTCTGTATCCACAGCTTGCCTTCACCCTTGAAGCGGCAGACAAAGCCTTCGCCGGAGAAGAACAGGGATTTGTAGCCGCCGACTTTGCTGATGCTGTATTCCAGACCTTCGGTGAAGGCGACGATGTTGCCGGTGTCGACGACGTAGCCGTCCTTAACGTCGATTTCTATGATGGCACCATAGCTGTTGAGCCACAGGTCACCTTCGCCAGAGGCGCGGATCAGGAACAGGCTTTCGCCGGAGAAGAAGCCCTTGGTCAGGCCCTGCCATTTGGTTTCGATATTGATGCCAGGTGTACTGGCAAGAAATGCACCGCTCTGCAGGTACAGCGTTTCGCCGCGTAGGTAGCGGTGGATCAGGTCGCCGGGAGTAGCGGGGGCGATGCCGATTTCACCTGGGCCGTTTTCCGCAGTGAATTCATTGAGGAACAGGTTTTCACCAGCCAGCATGCGTGAGATGCCGCCTTTCATCTTGGTCTTCATGACCAGGTTGGTGTCCATGGTGGCCATGGCGCTAGCCTCCACTTTCAACATTTGTCCGCGTGGCAAATCGACTGTGACAAAGCCAAAATCAGGGCTGCCGTCTATCCTGAATTTCAAACCTGCGAAATCTGTCGCTGCGACTGGCTGAGGTGCCATGCTTGTGCTCGTCGTGGTGACATCGGGTTCTTGTTTGAGTATGGCAGGCGGTGCTGTGTCAGGAGCTGGCTTGCTGACGGCAGCATCGCCCTCATTTTGCAAGACTACCTTCAAGCCATTTTTTTCTATGGTCTGGCGGTATTTTTCGGCAGTTTCGGTGTCGAGGCCACGCTTGATAACGCGTGGCGCGGTTTCCAGTAATTGCCTGGCTTGTTCAGTTGGCAGCTTGAACAGTTTTTCTATAGCCGCGCATGCTTGTTCAAAGCTGACGCCTTCGGCCAGCTCACCGGTGAGGACGATATCTATCATAGTGTTATTCATGGCTGTCCTTAGCGTTTGCCAGCTTTGAGATTGGGGCCGAGCAGGCTGCCAAAGCTGCTTTCATTATGCGATTGGCACCATACTGTGCCACGGCCAGAAAATTTACAGACCATGCCTTCACCGCCGAGTATGGATTGCAGCCAGCTCTTGCCTGCCTTGGTGATGGAGAATTGCAGGGTTTCGCTGAAAGCGACTATATGGCCGGTATCGACGATGTAATCACCATCCACTTCTACTGGATAAATGGCACCAAATGAAGACAGCACGGCAGTGCCCTTGCCCTTTAATTTAAGCCAGAAAATGCTTTCGCCAGACAGTATGGATTTGAAACCCTGCCAGCCCAGATCAACTTCTATGCCTTCGTCGCAGGCCAGGAAAGAGCCGCCCTGAACGATCAGGTTATCGTTATCCAGCGGCATTACCAGCATGTCGCCTGCCAGGTCTGTACCCAGCCAGACTTCTCCCGGCGTATTTTGTGGTTCAAAATGGTTCAGGAACAGTGATTCACCACCGAGCAAACGCTTGGCTGCTTTCAACAGGGAGCCGCGCTGCTTTTTATGGGTGGTCGTGGTAATTTGCATATTGCTGCTCATGGCCAGCATGGCACCTGATTCAGCGGTGCAGACTTCACCAGGACGCAGGCTGACTTTGGCTGCGGTATTGCCTGGCTGATTGACTAATTCTACATGCATGATGCGTCCTTACAGTTTTGGATTGAGCCAGCCAGCCAGGCTGGAAATGCTGCGCGTCTGGATGATGATCTTGCCCTGACCACTGACGCGCGTTACCAGGCCTTCGCCGCCAAAGAAGCTGGAAAAAATGCCACCAGCCAGTTGCAGGTTGAGGCGCAGCGATGGGTCGTAGGCCACCAAATGGCTGGTATCGACGATGTATTCACCGTTCACTTCTTTTTCCAGCAGCGCACCATAAGCACCAAACCAGACCTTGCCATTACCGCTGACCTTGATACGGAATAAGCCTTCACGGGCAATCCAGGAAGCAAAGCCGGCAAAGCTCAGGCCTATATTGACGCCTTCTTCGCAGGCCAGGAAGGCACCGGGCACCAGGAAATACTCTTCATCTTTGAGTTCCCGGCACAGGATTTCACCTGGTGTGGGTTGCACAATCGTGAGGCGGCGTGGTGCAGAGGTGGCATTCTTGAAGCGGCTGATGAACAGAGACTCATCCCCCAGATATTTACGCAGCAAGCCCTTGATCACGCCGCCATTGAAATGCGCAGTCAAATCCAGGCTGGCATCCATGCTGGACATGGCATCAGGTTCCGTCATGATGCTTTCACCAGGCTCGAGTTCTACTTCGACATAGGAGAAGGCATGGCCTCCTTTGATATTGGTTTTCACTACTAACTCCTCTTGGTTTTGAATTCCTAACAGTTACCCAGGCTGCCTAGCAGCTAATTGCCGGGGCAATTCTGCGGACTTCTTATTTGCGCTTCAGGATTGCGTTGCTGGTGCTGGTGACGGTGTTGTCGGCGCAGGTTTTTTTATTTCGTTGGTCGTAGACTTGGCAACAAATTTTTTGACTGCTTCCTGCAAATCCTTGAATGCAGCGTCCTGATTAATGTAGGGTCCCTGGGATTTGACTATCAGTGTGCGCAAATGGGCCATGCGTTTATCGCTGGCAGGATGGGTACTGAGCAAACCCATGGCTTGTTTGTAGGCTTCGCGCGCCTGTTTATTATCGATTTTTTCCAGCGCGGCTTTTTCTTCAGCAATCATGCGCTCAAAGAAGACCGGCAAACCTGCAGGATTGATGCGGGCCCGAATTAATAGCAATACCCCTTTTTCATCGGCATCGGTTTCGAAACGACGCGAATATTGTTGACTCAGCAGCATAGGAGCCGCATTGCCAAATACCGCCAGCAAACCGCTGACATCGCCAAACACTGCGCTGGCAACCAGGTAAATCCCGGCATTGCCTATAATGCTGCGGGTGCCATGACGTTCTTCGACATGACTGATTTCATGGGCTAACACACCCAGCAATTCTTCGGCACTACCCGCTTTTAGTATCAGGCCAGAATGAATCGCGACATAACCGCCGGGCAGGGCATAGGCATTGGTGGTGCTATCGTTGACGATGTTGATGGAATAGCGATACGGTGAATCCGGCAAGGCTTGCAGCAGAGGTGCGGTTAGCGGCTTCAAGACCGCGTCAGCTTCGGCCTTGGGCATGCGCTTGTTTTTCAGGTCATCCTGGGCCGCGACACTGGCACCGAGTTTTTCTTCCCATTCCACTGGCACTTGCTTGGCTACATAAGCAGACAAACCATCCATTTGCCATATTAAACCTGCAGGCAATGCCAGCAGCAGCAAGCTAAAGCCAACAAGCAGACCCCAGCCGAGCATACGTTTGCGGCTCAGTGCTGCAATCTGGCGCGAGCACTCCGGATGGGCCAGTAATGCAGGGTTTTTCAGGATGCTAAGATCACTGGTGTAGAGCACCAGGTCAGGTTTATGGGCATGCTTGATGAAGACCAGAGTATTGTTGGAGCCACCCATGGTCAGCTCCATGTGGGCAAATGACAGCGTTCCCAGCAAGGATGCCACATGATAACTGAGGCCAGATTGCGACAAACTCAGTTCACCGACATCACGGCCACCTGGCAGGGATGCATGAAAAGCGTGGCAAGCATATTTACTGGAAGCTAAGTCCATGAAGGTCCTGGGGGTGATATTAAAATTTGGCCGCAGTTTGTCAGAGTGTGAGAAATTGCAAACAGGGCGACAGAATTATAAATCAGTGACCCATACTTTTTGATTAAGTTTTTTGCAGAACATACCTTGGTATCGGCATGGTGAGGAAATGGCAGACAATACTTGTATTCAAGGAAACCTTATAATGTCAGCAAATAATGAGCGAATAGCAGTATGTCACCAGACTTGAATGATTTATTGGCTTTTGCCCGTGTTGCCGAATGCCGCAGCTTTCGCCAGGCCGCTCAGGAATTGCAAATCACGGCTTCTGCCCTTAGTCACACGCTGACCAGGATGGAAAAAAAACTGGGCATGCGTTTATTGCAACGCACGACCCGCAGTGTCAGCCTGACCCCGGCAGGCGAACGTTTACTGCAGAGTCTGCAGCCAGCGCTGCAAGAAATCCAGGGCGCACTGGAAAGTCTGAATGAACTCAGGGATAAACCGGTAGGACGCCTGCGCCTGAACGTGCCGCGTCCGGCTGCACAGCTCACGCTGGCACCGTTGATGGCGGCCTGGCATGCCGTCTATCCTGAAGTGGAACTGGAAGTCGTCAGTAGCGATGCGCTCATTGATATCGTTGAGCAGGGCTTCGATGCCGGCCTGCGTTTCGGTGAAAGCCTGCAGCAAGATATGGTGGCGATCCCGGTGGGGCCGGAAGTCCGTTTCGTCGTTTGCGCTGCACCTGCCTATTTGACAGAGCATGGTATTCCTGTAACGCCACATGATTTGCTGCAACATCAATGCATACAATTTCGTTTTCCCAGCGGACAAAGGTATCGCTGGGAATTCCAGCGTGGACAAGAAAAAATGGAAGTCGCCACCACCGGCGCGCTAGTGGTTGATGATTTTTATGTGGCCACCCGTGCTGCCAGTGATGGTGCCGGGATATGCTATACCTACCGTGGCTATGCCGATGAACTGGTGCAGCTGGGGCAATTGCAGTATGTGCTGGAAGACTGGTGGCCAGCGGCCGAGCGTACTTATTTGTATTATCCCAGCCGCCGCCATCAATCGGCGGCTTTGCGGGCTTTCATCGATTTCATGAAATGAGCTGATGCATTTACTTTGGGGTTGTCGCTACGTCCCAGGAAAAACTGCCACTTTTTGATTTGACAGTTTCGTACAGGGTACTGACCTGATTATCTACATTATTGTCCTTAAGGTCGACTTTGTTGCTGGTTTTTAGTTTCCACTTTTTTGATGTGACTTTATTGCTCGCTGTAGTAACGCTGAATTCCATCTTGTAGGCAAGTCCCAGATCGGCAAGAGCCTTACGAAATGCGTCTATGGTTGCCAGGTCTTCAGATTCATATGAAATATTTAGTAGTACATCGACCTTGGCGTTTTTGGCATATAGACGGACGGCGTCAGAAGGTAAATCTGCGGCGCTGGCAATTGGCAGTGAGTTCATCGAGCAAATAAAAGCAGATACCAATAACAGGTATTTTTTCATGGTGTAGAGGATTCTTGAGTCTGGTTTATTCGGGACTACGCATTAGATAAAGTACTAAATACATAATGAATAATATCAAAAATATAATTTATAAGTAAGCAAAATTTGTATTTTTTGTCAAGTGTCGCTGGCAGGAAAATCCCCTGAGATTGGCGTAGAAGAGTAAACTATAGGGATAACCATCTTGTCGCATCCTGCGATACGAAAGAACGAGCGAGCATCGCCATGTCAGAAAACACACCTCCGATTACCTTTGAAGACCTGCAACTGAGTGCGCCTATTCTGCGCGCCTTGCAGGATGTAGGCTATGAAACACCGTCGCCGATACAGGCAGCAACCATCCCGATTTTGCTGTCTAACCGTGACGTCCTGGGTCAGGCCCAGACAGGTACAGGCAAAACCGCTGCTTTTGCCCTGCCTGTTCTGTCGCGCATCGATATTCGCCAGACTACGCCACAGGCGCTGGTGCTGGCACCGACACGCGAACTGGCAATACAGGTCGCGGAAGCCTTCCAGACCTATGCGCGCCATATCCCCGGTTTCCACGTCTTGCCTATCTACGGTGGTCAGAGCTATGGCCCGCAACTGTCGGCACTGCGCCGTGGCGTGCATGTGGTGGTGGGTACGCCTGGTCGCGTCATTGATCATCTGGACAAGGGCACGCTGGATTTATCCGCCCTGAAAACCCTGGTGCTGGATGAAGCCGATGAAATGCTGCGCATGGGCTTTATTGATGATGTAGAGCGCATCCTGCAAGAAACGCCAGAAGGCCGCCAGACGGCGCTCTTCTCGGCCACCATGCCTCCTGCCATCAAACGCATTGCCCAGACTTACCTGAACAAACCGGCAGAAGTAACAGTCGCTGCCAAGACTGGCACTGCCGACAATATACGCCAGCGCTACTGGCTGGTCAGCGGCATGCACAAGCTGGACGCCCTTACACGCATACTGGAAGCCGAGACTTTTGACGGGATGATCATTTTTGCACGTACCAAACTGGGTACAGAAGAACTGGCAGCCAGGCTGGGTGCAAGAGGCTTCTCGGTAGCCGCCATCAATGGCGACATCAACCAGCAACAGCGTGAACGCACCATCCAGCAACTGAAAGACGGCAAGATCGACATTTTGGTCGCGACTGACGTTGCTGCCCGTGGTCTGGACGTAGAGCGTATCAGCCATGTCATCAACTATGACGTACCGTATGACCCTGAAAGCTATACCCACCGCATAGGCCGTACTGGCCGTGCCGGTCGCAGTGGTGAAGCCATCCTGTTCATCACACCACGCGAAAAGAACTTGTTGAAAGCGATTGAGCGGGCAACCCGTCAGCCAGTGTCACCGCTGGAATTGCCGACTATCCAGACAGTTAATAATGTCCGTATCGCCCGCTTCAAGGACCAGATTTCTGCCACGCTGGCACAAGGTGGTCTGGAAGAATTCACTTCCCTGATCGAAGATTTTGAGCGTGAGCAAAATATCCCTGCGGTGGAAATTGCTGCTGCACTCGCCAAAATGGCGCGTGGTGATGAACCTTTGCTGCTCGATAAAAACCGTAAAGAAACGAAAAACGACGATAGCTGGCGCGATGAGCGTCCGGCCCGTGCTGAGCGTGGTGACCGTGATCGGGGCGACAGGGGTGACCGGGGCGATAGATTCGAACGCGCACCGCGTGAAGACCGTGGCGCACGCCGTGAACACAGTCCGCGCACACCAGAGCCTGGCATGCAGACTTTCCGTATCGCAGTTGGACATGATCATGGCGTCAAGCCCGGCAATATCGTTGGTGCGATCGCCAATGAAGCCAATATAGAATCCAAGTTCATCGGTCGTATCGATATCTATGATGACTACACCATCCTTGATCTGCCAGACAATTTGCCTGGCGACATGATGGAACATCTGAGTTCAGTACGTGTCGCTGGCCAGGCCCTGCGCATCAGTGCAGAAAAAGGCCACGGCAGCAGTGCTTCAGCATCCCGCCCTTCACCACGTGCGCGTGAAGAAGCGCCTCGTGAACGCGCCCCACGTGCCCCTAGTGTTGCCGAAGCAGCACCAGGCAGCAAACTGAACCAGGTAGTAGACCGCGCCGCCCGTGCACCCCTCGATGAAGAACGCCCGGCCAAGCCCAAGAAAGACAAGGCTGACGGCAAAGGCAAGGTCAGCATCCCCATGCTGACTTACCGTATCGAAGTCGGCAAGGCAGATGCAGTAACGCCTAGCAATATCGTCGGTGCGATTGCCAATGAAGCCGGTTTGGAAGCCAAGCACATAGGCCGTATCGATATTTTCGACGACTACAGCACGCTTGATTTGCCAGATGGCATGCCCAAGGAATTGCTGAAACAGTTGAAAGGTGTCTGGGTCGCAGGCAAGCAAATCCAGATCAGCCCGGTTGGTGAAGACCACGTGCGCAAGCCTCTGCCAGTCAACCAGCCATCCCCTTTCGGCCCCAAAAAAGCTGGCGGTGATCGCCGCGTGACAGAAAAAGCCAAGGGTTATGGCGCTGGTAAACCAGCAGCAGCCAAGCCACATCGCAAAGGCCCTAAATAAAGTCTGAGTGAGTTCTCATTGAGTTAACTCGCAAGCCAAACCCCGCTTTCATGCGGGGTTTTTTGCATGAAGGTCATCATAGAACAGGCGGTCAATCACTGCGCCTGGAATTCTTTGAGCGTGACACCATCCAGTGGCAAACCGTCCTTGCGTGGCAATTCATGCAACGCAGTTCCAGTTGAAGAAAACCAGTCAGGCTTGTTCACTGGCAAGAAAGAGGTTATTAAGCAAGATCGTCGCGGGGCGTTTCGATCTCAATAATCCAAATTCTCCACCGTCACTGGCAAAGCATCTGCTGATTCCATGCCCAGGACGCGTGCCAGGGTTTGCGAGATGACAGCTACATCATTATCAAAAGTGCCGTGGGCAACCCGTATCAATTCTTTGCCGTTACTGATGTGAGTGTCGTTGATGATGTGCAGATTGGCTTTTTGATCCGCCGTCAGTCCTGCGCCATTCTCTGCAAAATCACTGGGCAGGTCTTTGCCCCAGTAAAATTTATTCCAGCTTTTCAGCGTAGCGATGGTGGCTTCGTTCCAATGTCCATCCCGGGTTTTCTTGCCGATGAAATAGGCGGCATCCAGGCTGGCAGCCATGCCCAGCAAAGGCGTTTTGTGGCGGGTTTCAAAGGCGCGTGCGACCAGGTATAGCAAGGACTTGCGGTAGATGCCTGCGACATTGTCATCCCGCTCGCGCGCATCCGACAGCAGATGGATGTGGAAATTTTCGCGCGCCAGGATATCGTTTTCCATGGCGGGGCGATACGTGTTTTCAGCAAATTCCAGGCTGCAAGCCGGTGCATACAGGCTGCAAGTGCTGACGGTCAGCTTGCGCGTTGTCAGCAGGTTCAGCAAATGACCATGCACGATAGAGCCAGCCGAATGTCCAATCAGATGGATTTCGAGTTTGCCCTTGCCCAATGCCTTGTTCAAGTCCTTGAGCCGGTCGGCAATCGCCAGCAAGCCGCGTGGTGGGTTGTCATCTTCGATAGCCAGTGCAGCATTTTGCTTCATCTGCATCCATTGCGCTTTGCCACCCAGACTGGCAGCCATGCTTTCTACCGTGCGGTCCATGGCATCGACAGTGGCATTCTTGAGTTGCTGCAACCAGCCACGAGACAAAACAAATGCTGGCAAATGGTCTTTCAGCTTGTCTGTCAGGATATCGCCCATGGTTTCACTGAGCCCGGTCTTCCAGGTGATGAAAACGGGGTAAATGCCATTCGCCAGAAAGTAGGGGGCCATGGCTGCAATGCGCTTCAGTGAATCGTCTTCACTGTTCAAGCCACCATGGGCATACAGAGCCAGTTTCAATACCTTGCTTTTGCCTTGTTGCTTGAGCCATTCTTGCGGTGCCTGCAGCAAGACTTTGTCCACTGTTGCCGCAGCATTGGCAACTTCCAGCAATCTTTGTATCAGGCCACCATCATTTCCCATGACCACAGTCAGGCTATACGCCTGGTCCATGCTTAATGCTGGCTGTCCGGCCTTGCTGGATGCGCTGGCACTATTTGGTATCAGGGCTGAACCACTGGCTTTGAAGGCGGCAGAGGGTGGGATATCGGCTTGCGGTGCCAATAATTTTGCAGCTCGGGTACGATTCACGGCATCCACCTGACGCACTGGTACGCCCAGGGAAACAGTCCAGGCATCGCTGCCATTCACCAGCCAGTCGTCATAAGTGAGAATGGCAAAGCCTTGCAAGCCCCAATCCCTGCCCCAGGAATTCTGTACGACAAAACCCTGATCGGTATAGCCTAGCAAGGCAAAGGCATGGCCACCGGCCTTGATTTCACTGAAGTTGACGATGGGCAGTTGATCCAGCTTGCTAAGGCTTGCAGTCTTGGCTGGACTTACTTCGCCCCAGCCCCGGTGTACTTTGCAAGAGACATAGATGGCACCTATCTCAACGATGGCAGCCTGCATGTCGGTGATGGATTCTTTGTCTATGCGGTAATACACACCGAGGGCGCGACTAAGTGCATCTTTCTCCCAGCCTGGTTTGGGTGCTTCGAAATCGGGCACTTTGTCATTCTTGTCTACCGTGTAAGGCCAGAGTTCGCGGCTGCAAACACCGTGCTTGTGCCAGCCCTTGAGCGCGCCACGGCAACTGGAACCGACATAATCTTCCCCTGCCCACTCATCATACAATTGAGCCAGATGATAAATCATGCGGGGGCTGCTTTCCTTGCTGCTGGAGTCACGTAGCCAAAACAGATAATTGATGACGGCAGCCAGCCCAAAGCCGGTACAGGCACCATCCTTGCCCTGATTCAAGACCATATTTGACTTGATGTAATTGGCCAGCTGTTTTTTGACGAAATCCGGTTCGGGATAGGCAATCGGCAAATTCCGCACCCTGGGGGTGTACATGCGGTCACGTATATCCAGTCTATCAGGGCGGGCATCCAGTGCCAGTTCACTGCCGTTGAAGGGGATGGTCTGGGTTGGCATGAGAGCCTCCTGAGCTGGGCAAGGTAGGGGAAATTGCTTGCTTGTACTATTGATAATAATAGTGTCTCAAGAATTGCAATTATTGGCAATAATTTAATTATTTTGTGGTGCCAAATAGACGTTGCGGGTAAAGAAAAAGGCCATCAAGCCTGGCTTGATGGCCTTGTTACTCTGCAGGACCAGGACTTATTTTTTGGCTGCGTCAGCAGAAGCTGAAGCGGATGCAGATGCAGATGCTGCTGGTACAACAGTTGGTGTCACAGTCAGCGGTGCTGTTGCTGCCGGAGCAGAAGCTGCGGCTGGTGCTTCCTTGATTTCTATCTTGGCTTTTGCCTTCATGTCATCCAGCATTTTCTTCAGATTTTTTTGTTGCAATTGCTGAGTCAGGCCTGCTTTGACTTCTTCCAGTGGCGGGACGGCGACAGGACGGGAATCGTCAAGAACGATGACGTGGTAACCGTACTGTGATTTGACTGGCTCTTCTGTGAATTTGCCTTTTTCCAGTTTGGCAACTGCTGCGCCAAATTCTGGCACCATGCCGCGTGGATTGAACCAGCCGAGGTCGCCGCCGCTGACTTTGGAACCTGGGTCCAGGGATTTGGATTTTGCCAGACCTTCAAAAGCTTTGATGTCTTTTTTGATCTTGACGATGATGTCTTTGGCTTCGTCTTCTGTTTTTACCAGGATATGGCGTGCCTTGTATTCATTACCGCCATTCTTGGTTTTGAAGTCTTCGTATTCTGCTTTCAGGCCTTCATCAGTGACAGCTGCTGTCTTGATGTAATCCTTGACAAAGGCATTGGCCAGGATGGATTGACGTGTCATTTCCAGTTGGTCAGCAACGTCAGGGGTTTTTTCCAAACCTTTTTTGACGGCTTCTTTGGCAACCAGGAGTTGCATGGCCAGGTTGTCGATGATCATTTTGCGTGTTTCAGGCGTATCAGGCATGCCTTGGCCGGCTTGCTGTTGCATGATCTGGTCGAGTTGCTTCTTGCTGATCGCTGTGCCATCAACAGTGGCAGCAACTTCGTTGCTGCTGGCAGATGCCGAGGCTGAGGCTGAAGCAGAAGCTGATGCAGCTTTATCTGCATTTTTATCATTACAGGCGCTGAGTACCAACAAGGCAAGCGCGCTACCCAGGACTACACGGGATTTAATTGACATACACATTCCTTCAATATTGAGCTGACTTTGCAGCAGATATCATGCCTGTCGGCATACGACGATTTAAAAAATGACGCTGAATTCTACTCGCGATTTTACTTGTCATGCTAGTTATTCACTTTTACTTACTAAAATTCAGTAAAAATGTCTGCGTGTTCCCCTGTGAGACTGAAGCCCCGAAAATATTAGAGTCTGGCGAGGTAAGCCTGCAACTGATTCAGGGTGGCACCAAAACCCTGATCCATGCTGCCAAAGGTCGCGTGGAATATGCGTCTTTCTTCATCAGTGGCATTGTCGAGCAGGCTCCAGCGTATCGTCAGCAGGGTGCCGTCAGCATGTTCATCAAAACTGACCGTCGATAAAATCTCCAGCGGCCAGGTCGGACTCATGGGGTGATGGGACAGATTGCCTTCTTCGTCAGAAAAACTATGGTGATAAACCAGTTTTTCAGGACGAATTATTTCCTTGTAAACAAATTTAGCCCACATCATGCTGTCATCCGGGCCGCGCATGCCAAAGTGATAGCTGCCACCGACGCGCAAATCCATGCTGGACTGGACTACGCTAAAGCCTGTCGGCCCCCACCATTTCGCCAGGTGATCTGCTTCACTAAAGGCAGTAAATGTCAGTTCACGCGGCGCTTTCAGGACGCGGGTAATGACAAAATCTGGTTTGTTTTCATTCATGTTTGTTCTCCGGTGACGGTAATTGCTGCAGGTCTTGCAGATAAATTTCAAGCCTGTCGAGGCTCTGCTCCCAGTGCTGGCGGTATTGATCAACCCAGCCTGATGCTTCTTTGAGTGGTGCAGCCTGTAACTGGCAAGGGCGCCACTGGGCACTGCGGCTGCGCGTGATAAGGCCAGCGCGCTCCAGCACTTTCAAATGCTTGGTAATGGCGGACATGCTCATCTCAAATGGTTGCGCCAGTTCACTGACTGAAGATTCGCCCGTGGACAGTCGGGCCAGGATGGCGCGGCGGGTGGGGTCGGCCAGTGCCGAAAATGTCATGCTGAGGGCATCTTGCTGCATAGGATGGCGGTATTTCTTTATTTAACTAATTGGTAAAGTATGATAATTTTATTGCCTTGTCAAACTGGATGTCAGCAAATTTTTTTCAGGTATTCCTGTTAAATATAAGAAATATTTCCTAAATGCACGGAAATCAAGGAACAATTCCCGGTTTGCCTGCTCAAACCCCAGACAGCAAGTCCGGTATAAGAATGATAATTAAGACCCCTGCCGGCATTTCAGAAAAATATTCCAACAGGAGACATTAATGCGCATGCTTCAGGTTTTATGTAGTACCGCCCTCATCGCCAGCAGTTTTTCCGGTCAGTTTGCATTTGCTGCGACCGTCAATGAAGAAAAAATTGATCTCGACCTGATCACCAAATTGCGTGATGAGGCCATGAACCGCTCCAAGGCGCAAGAAATAATGGGCGTACTGACCGATGAAATCGGCCCCCGGCTGACAGGTTCGCCCGCCTTGCGCAAGGCGGGAGACTGGACCCGCAGTAAAATGAGTGAATGGGGCCTGCAAAACATCCACAGCGAGAGTTTTGCTCCGTTTGGCCGTGGCTGGACACTGGAAAAAACCACACTGCGCATGGTCGTCCCTTCACAAGTCGATCTGTATGCCATCCCCAAAGCCTGGACGCCTGGGACAGATGGATTGCAACGCGGTAAGCTGGTCATCGCAAAAATAGCGGCTGAGGAAGATCTCGCCAAATGGAAGGGCAAACTGGCTGGTGCCATCGTGATGCTGGATGATCCCCTGCCCATCAAACCACGTGTGAAGGCAGATGCCCACCGCTATTCCCATGATGAGCTGGGTGAGCTCAGCAAGATTGATTTTGACCCTGCTCCTTCACGCCGTGGCGATATGCAGACCTATGTCAAGCGATTCATGTTTGCTAAAAAACTGCGCGCATTCCTGATGGAAGAAAAAGTCCTGGCGACACTGAATGTGACTCGTGGCGAAGACGGCACCATCTTTGTACAGGACGGTGGCTCGTACAAGAAAGGGGAGTTGACCGGACCACCTAACCTGGTTGTTGCCACGGAAACTTATAACCGTCTGTATCGCCTGGTGGAAAAGAAGAAAACCGTGGAACTGGAGATCGACGTCAAGGCAACTTTCAACGATGAAGACCCGGAAGCCGCCATCAATGTACTGGCAGAAATTACGGGCACAGATAAAAAAGATGAAATCGTCATGCTGGGTGCGCATCTGGATTCCTGGCATGGCGGTACGGGTGCTACAGATAACGCTGCCGGTGTCGCCATGGCCATGGAAGCCATGCGTCTGTTAAAAGCCAGCGGCTTCAAGCCGCGCCGCACCATACGCATCGCCCTGTGGGGCGGTGAAGAGCAGGGTTTGCTGGGTTCACGTGCCTATGTCAATAAATGGGTCGCTTCACGACCAGAACCCACTGATCCCAAGGAACTGGAATTGCCCAGCTTTGCCCGCAAACCTACCGGGCCTCTGAGCATCAAACCCATGCACGGCAAGATTTCTGCCTACTTCAACCTGGACAATGGCGGCGGAAAAATTCGTGGTATTTACGCAGAAAATAATGCCGCCCTGAAACCGATCTTCGATGCCTGGCTGGCTCCTTTCCATGATGTGGGGGCAACTACAACAACCTTGCGTAGCACTGGCAGCACCGACCATGTCAGTTTCGACCGCGTCGGCGTGCCCGGTTTTCAATTCATCCAGGATGATATGGATTACTTCAGCCGCACCCATCATTCCAGCGTAGATGTGTATGACAAGGTACAAAAGAGTGACCTGACCCAGGCTTCCATGGTATTGGCCAGCTTCGTCGCGCATGCGGCGAACCGCAATGACATGTTGCCGCGCAAGCCCATGCCTAAGGACCCACCGCAGGACGAGAAAAAAGACGAAGCCAAGGCAGCCGAAGAAACTGCAAAGTAAATCCGGTTTTCTGAGATAGCTATCCGGTAATCCGTCTGCATTGTCAAAGGAAAGGACCGTTTGTGCATACATAGGAATACAATGCACGAAGGTCCTTTTTGACAGAGATAACAAATGAGCGAAGTGAGCATGACGGGCATGGAAAGCGTGCCAGATAGTTTGGCGGAGATGTTGCCTGTTGGTATGATTGCTGGTGGTGGCATGGCAGCCGCAGCCATGGCCATCGTGGCAAATCGCAAATTTCTGTCAGGTCAACCAGTTGAGCAGCAAAACAGTGATTGGCAAGCCTTTCATTACGAGCGTATTTCAGTGACAGAATTTGAAATCACCGGGGGCATTGCCGATGCCAGTTCCAGTGGGCGAAAATTTCATGGCAACCATGATACGGTCGTCATCAGTGAGGCTGAAATCCTGGCTGAAATGCACCTGCTACTGCCACAAACCATACCCGACCCCGTAAGGCCAGCGAGTCAGAGCACAGCACAAACCGCAACTGCCAGCAGTGCGACTTCTGCCGATGCCACCGTGCTCAAAGTAATATTCACGCTGCCGGACGATGAGTTGGGGCGGCAAAGAATATTGCGTGCCTTTCAATTACAGGCTGACTTTTTTGGAGCAAAAGTGCAGGCTTGTTCTCTGCATGATGCCAGCTTGTTGAAGCTCGACTAGTCCTAGCCAAATTAATCGTCCCCTATGCTGCGCACCCTGTTGAAGTGGATGGTCTTATCCAGCTTTTGCCTCTTGCTGCTGGCCTTGTGGAAAGGCAAGGTTTTGCCGCCTGTGGCAGAGGTGGATAGTGTGCTGCTCAATGAACCACGGCAAACACAAATCACGCAAACAGCGTTTACAGCCAGCAAAGGTGGTGTTACTTATAAAGTGCAGCCGCTCTACGACTACGACCTTGTTGGCCTGGTTGTCAGCAAGCATGATGCCAAAACCTGGTGGGATCACCTGCACCGTGACTGGAATGACCATCTGAATATCATGGATATCTGCGTGGTCTGGGGTAAAAATATTAGCAATGGGGTGTACAACGATCTCAGTTTTTCCAGTGGTCAGTTTACTTGCAATATCCGCGCCAATTCAGCCGAGGCGTTTGCTGCCTTTGACCAGACGGCCCTCTCGAATAATCATTTGCTGACCGACCAGCCCGCACTGGTAAAACTCATACAAAAAGTCGAGATTGGCGACCAGATACGCCTTCGTGGCCGCCTCTCGGAATATGCACATGACCATGGTTTTCCCTTCAAGCGCGGCACCAGCATAGTCCGCACGGATACAGGCAATGGCGCTTGCGAAACCATCTTTGTCGACAGCTTTGAGATCATCAAAAGCGGCAGCCAACCCTGGCGCAAGCTGATGTGGCTGGCGGCCATCATGCTGATTGCCAGTATAGTGGGATGGTTTATACAGCCTGTGCGGTTTAATGATTGAGCCAAGTTGATGCTGCACTGCACACTGCTTTTCATGTGCAAAAGCTGTCATGTCCTGGACTGGGACATTTGAGAAAAAGCAAAAAAACAGCATTTAAGGTCCTTGATGCAATGTTGCATTTTGCCAGCATTTTTGTGTAAGTAAGCAACACTTGACGTGAACTGGTCTTAAACCGTGCTCATACTCCTGTCTAAGTAGTATTTTTCCGTACGCTCGTAAGGGAAATCCCGTTTGTTTCCATCTGCATAATGGAGGATACTTGCACAATATGGTGCAAAGACAGACTTGCATCTTTATCTCTCGTTATCTTCCAATAGAAGGAGAACGTATGACCTCTTCCCACTTCGCTGAGCTGATCGCTTATGCGCAAGCGCACACTGGCCCGGCGTCTGAACGCCAGGGCTCTTTCATCACTGCCTATTTTGAAAACACTGACCCGGATGAAATCATCAGCCGTGGTCCGGCTACCCTGTTTGCCCAGGCCAATGCCCACTGGCGTTTGCTGGATGCACCGCGTACTGCTCAGACACCAAAAATCAGGGTATTCAACCCCACCCTGGCAGAAGATGGCTTTGTCAGCGACCATACTGTCGTGCAAATCGTCAATGACAATATGCCTTTCCTGGTGGATTCAGTGACCATGGCAATCAATCGCAGTGGCCGTACAGCGCACTGGATAGTGCATCCGCTGATGAGCGTGGCGCGTGATGCGAATGGCAGCGTGTCTGCAGTGAGCACGGTGGCAGCGGCGAAGGCGGCTGGGCGTGATGATCCGGTAGAATCCCTGATTCTGGTGGAGTGCGACCGCATCGTTGATCAGGCTGCACAGCAAGCCCTGGTGGAAGATCTGAAAAGTGTCTTGTCCGATGTCCGTGGTGCCGTGGTTGACTGGCAACCCATGCTGGCCCGTGTGCGCGAAGTGCGCACCGCTTGTGAAAAATATACCCAGGCACCGGAAAAACGCGATGAAGCGATCGCTTTCCTAGCCTGGCTGGAAGACCGCCATTTCACCTTCCTTGGTGTACGGGACTACGATTTGAAGCGCGAGGGTGGCAGTGTCAGCCTGGTGGCAATCGCTGAATCTGGCCTCGGTATCTTACGTGGCTCTGTCAAAACAGCAGAAACCCGTTTGCCGCCAGAAGTCGTGGCCTTGATAGATTCCACAGAAATGGTCATGGTCACCAAGGCCATGACCCGTGCCACCGTGCACAGGCCTGCCTGGCTAGACTATATCGCCGTCAAGCGGTTTGATGATGCTGGCAATGTCATTGGTGAATCACGTTTCCTGGGTCTGTACACCTCCACGGCGTATTCTGAACCAGTAGGCAATATCCCGCTGGTGCGCCAGCGTGTGACGAATGTCATGAATACTTCTGGCGTCGTACCTGAGAGCCATGCTGCCAAATCCTTGCAAGCTATCCTTGATGATTATCCGCGTGACGAGTTGTTCCAGATCGATGCTGCTACCCTGGCTGATCATGCGATAGGCATCTTGCGCCTACAAGAACGCCAGCGCACCCGCTTGTTCTTGCGTCGTGATCCCTTTGGCCGTTTTACTTCGGCCCAAGTATTTGTGCCGCGTGATCGGTACAACACGGAGTTGCGCGTCAAGATAGGCAATGAATTGATGATAGCCTTGAATGGGCTATCCATAGAATTCACGCCCATGCTGACCGACAGCCCATTGGCGCGCATCCATTATCTGGTCAGGGCCAAGGACGTCGCGCCGCAAAACGTCAACCTGGCTATGCTGGAAGCGCGTATCGCCAAACTTGCCCAGCGCTGGGAAGATGATTGCACGGCAGAGTTGTTGCGCTCGCATGGTGAAGGTAATGGCCTCAGCCTGGCAAACCGTTTTGCCCATGCCTTCCCGACAGCTTACCGGGAAGATTTTTCTGCCCTGGTCGGTGCAGAAGATGCAGACATGCTGGCCAGCCTGAATCAGAATGCACCCATGGTGGTCAAGCTGTATCGGCCACTCGATGCCGGGCCTGGCATGTTGCGCTTCAAGATATACAACACAAGCAAGGTGGCGCTGTCTGATTCGCTGCCAGTGCTGGAACATATGGGAGCCAGGGTGCTGGATGAGCATCCCTATCACATAGGTAGCGGCAGCGGGACTTTATGGATACATGATCTGGGCCTGCAATTACCAGTCAATACGGATTTGTCTGCTGTCAAACTTCGTTTTGAAAACCTGTTTTCGCAAGCATGGAGTGGTGAGGTTGAAAGCGATGACCTGAATCGCCTGGTACTCAATACCACGCTGGATGCACGCTCTATCGCTGTCTTGCGCGCCTGTTCACGTTATTTCAAGCAACTGGGTTTTGCCTACAGCCAGAACTATATCGAAGCGGCACTCAACAAGAATGCGCCAATTACACAATTGATTGCCGAATTGTTCGGTGCTCGCTTCAAGCCCGATTATGTCGGTGACCGTGAACAGGCGCAAAAACATATACGCGAGCAATTGGAAACCCAGATGGGCAATGTCGCCAGCCTGGATGAAGACCGTATCTTGCGGCAGTTTATCGCCACTATAGTCGCCACCCTGCGCACCAATCTGTGGCAAACCACAGACAGTGGGGCATTCAAGCCTTACATGAGCTTCAAGCTCAATCCGCGCGAAGTGCCGGGCGTGCCCGAACCCAAGCCGCTGTTTGAAATCTGGGTGTATTCCCCACGTGTTGAAGGTGTGCATCTGCGCGGCGGCAAAGTGGCGCGTGGTGGTTTGCGCTGGTCCGACAGGCGTGAAGACTTCCGTACAGAAATCCTGGGCCTGGTGAAAGCCCAGCAAGTCAAGAACACGGTCATCGTGCCTGTTGGTTCCAAAGGCGGTTTTGTACTCAAGAATGCACCGCCAGCGACTGACCGTGAAGCCTATCAGGCCGAAGGTGTGGCCTGCTACAAAATCTTCCTGTCCGGCTTGTTGGACTTGACCGACAATATCGTCAAGGGCGCGGTAGTACCGCCCAAACTGGTCATCCGCCATGATGTGGATGATCCTTACCTGGTGGTTGCGGCCGATAAGGGTACGGCAACATTTTCGGATATCGCCAATGGTGTATCGGCAGATTATGGCTTCTGGTTGGGTGATGCATTTGCATCTGGCGGCTCAGTCGGCTATGACCATAAGAAAATGGGGATCACTGCACGTGGTGCCTGGGAATCGGTCAAGCGCCATTTCCGCTCAATGGGTGTGAATACGCAAGATACGGCATTCACCGTGGCAGGTATTGGTGATATGTCAGGCGATGTATTTGGCAATGGCATGCTGCTTTCAGAGCACATCAAACTGGTGGCGGCATTTGATCACCGTCATATCTTCATCGATCCTTCACCAGATGTGGCAACTTCATTTGCCGAGCGCCAGCGCCTGTTCAACCTGCCGCGCTCCAGCTGGGATGATTACGACAAGAGCCTGATTTCTGCTGGTGGCGGCGTGTTCCCACGCACCGCAAAATCCATCAGCCTGAGTCCGGAAGCCCGTGCTGTGTTAGGCATAGAAACTGCCGAGCTGGCACCAGTTGAATTGCTGCGTGCCATTTTGCAGGCACCGGTTGATTTGCTGTACAACGGCGGCATAGGCACCTATGTCAAAGCCAAGTATGAAACCCATGCCCAGGTCGGCGACAAGGCCGGCGACGCCTTCCGCGTCAATGGCAATGACTTGCGCTGCAAGGTCCTGGCAGAAGGCGGTAACCTCGGTTGCACACAAAATGGCCGTATAGAATTCGCACAAAAAGGTGGCCGTATCTACACTGATGCGATTGATAATTCTGCCGGTGTTGATTGCTCTGACCACGAAGTCAATATCAAGATTTTGTTGGGTAGCATTGTTGAAGCAGGTGATCTGACACTCAAGCAACGCAATGATTTGCTGGCCTCGATGACGGATGAAGTTGGCCATCTGGTGCTGACCGATAATTATTACCAAAGCCAGGCGCTGGATATCGCTGCCCACAGGCCGTTGTATGTACTTGATGGCCAGCAAAGACTGATGCAATCGCTGGAAAAACAGGGTCGTCTGAACCGCGCCATTGAATACCTGCCCAGCGATGATGAAATCTTCCATCGTAAGGCCTTGAAGCAGGGCCTGACTGCACCAGAAGGTGCGGTCGTGCTGGCCTATGCCAAGATGTCAGTGTTTGATGAACTGGTCGCCAGCAATTTGCCGGATGATCCTTTCTTCAGTCGCGCCTTGAAGGCTTACTTTCCGCAAGTCTTGTCCGAACGTTTTTCCGAAGCGATTGCTCACCACCCGCTGAAGCGCGAAATCATCGCCACCTTCATCACCAATACCGTGGTGAACCGTGCTGGTGCTACCTTCGTCAACTTCATTGCATCAGAAGCAGGGGCGACCGCGGCGGATGTGATCCGTGCCTTCACCCTGGCTCGCGAGATTTTTGACCTGGAAGTGCTTTGGGATCAGATCGATGCGCTTGACTATAAGGTTGATTCAAAATTGCAACTTGATCTGTTGTCCAAGTTGATCGCGATTGCCCAAAGGGCTTCACGCTGGATGCTGCGCATACGTGCGCAAAGCACTGATCTGCCAACCCTGATACAGCGTTATCAACCAGCAGCGCGTGAGTTGCGCTGGCAACTTGATGACTGGCTGCCAGTCAATGCCCACGCCAACTGGCAAAAAGAGGCCGAGGCACTGACGCAAGCCGGTGTAGAAGCCACGCTGGCGCAAAACCTGACGGCGCTGGAATACATCTTCCCGGCGCTTGATCTGGTTGACCTGGCGCAAAGCACCAGCAGTGGGTTGGAGCAAGTAGCACGTGCCTATTTTGGTATTGATGATGAACTCGGCCTCACAGGCTGGCGCAATCAGATCAACCGGCTGCCTACCGATACCCTGTGGCAGACCCAGGCGCGGGGCAGTGCTCGTGACGATGTGTATTCGATTGCCAGCCAGATCACCCGTGGCATATTGTCACGCCAGGAAGAGATTGCCAACTGGCGTGCCCAGCATGCACCTGCCATAGACAGACTGACTGCCTTGCTGACCACCATCAGCGCACAGGGACCGGACCTGGCACCCGTGTCAGTGGCGTTGCGGGAATTGCGTCACCTGGCTTAATTACTAGCATTTAGTTTTTTCGAAGGACAATATAGGGCAATCACTTTGACGTGTTTGCCCTATGTTTTTGAAAATTTTATTCTTGTGTTGCACAAAAATGATCAAGAGAAACTTGCAAAAAATCCTTTGCTGTCTTTTATTGCTGCCCAATACCAAGCTTTTTGCTTCTACTTCAGAATCTGTGCTTTTGAAAGAGCATGTTGTTGTTGAATTTCGCGTAGATGAAGGACAAGATAGAAATTTTTACCCATTGGAAGTGTTGGTGCTTATACGGGAAAAGGGTGACCTCAGCTTGGTAAAACGAAGTTTTGAGCATCCCAAGTTTGAAGTGTTCTCTAGTCGTGAAAACGAACTTTTGAAACAAGCTGTTTGGATTGCAAGTAGCAAACTGATGAGAGCAAAAAAATTTCGAAGAGTATCTAGGTGGAATGGTCAGGATATGTTGGTATATTGCCTGGCAAGCTGCGATTCTGGGACAGATTATGTATTTGCCAAAGATGGAAGCTTCAAGTCTACGTTTGAGTATGGAAATTTCAGCGAAGATTTCAAACCTGTCGTTTCATCCGGACATCTATACCAAGTTGGAAATTTTGTTTGGGCAAGGCCAAATATAAGTAATCCGAAATTTTTTCATAATGCCGTTTTCATATTAGGCCCTGACAACAGTTTGTGTGACTTCGTGTCTTGTTCCGCACCGTTTAAGTGATGGCAGAGATGCGTTGTACATGTGCAATATTTTTCAATTGATTCAATTTCGCGGCAGTCTAAAAAAACAGAATTACGATGAACTACATTAGCGTATTAACAGAAGCTGGCTTAGATTTTGAAACGCAGATCAAAGGTATAGCGGAGCCTGATCTAAATGAAATGTGCCAAGCACAAAATGTCACTCACTTACCAGAGACATATAAGCAATTTATGCTTCAATGCGGAAGAGGTGCTGGACTCTATGCAAGAGATTCTGATTTTACTTTCCCTCGTGTGTGTAATTTAAAAAATGAACTGGAGCGAGAGCTCGCTACTGAGGGTATAGCGCTGCCTGACAATGCATTTGTTTTTGCCGCATATCAAGGGTATCAATATAAGTACTTTATCTGCGATGAAAATGAAGACCCGGCTGTGTTTCTTGTAATGTTTACGGATGAGGAAACCTCACCAACTTTGGTAAATGTTACTCTTTCGCAAGAGTTATTAGAAGGCATTAGTCAGTACAAATCTGCTTTTTACGAGTCTTAAACGGGTTGTGAGCATAGCGAAGACTCATTGAAAATCAATGAATTAAGATGTTTTCTTAAGATGTCTGAGGCCGCCGTGTCGGGAGGTTAGAATGGACGCCACTCGATATCTTGCTTCAATGAAAGACCTGAGAAATTTTCCCTCTCAATACGCTCTGCTAGTACATCGCAAATGCAGAGAACCCACTCAATGGAATCCAATAAAAATATTGACTTATTTTTGGCTGCAAGTCCGTCAATGCGAATGCGATTGATCGAGTCGACTACGCCATCCAGTTCAGTGAATGTTGATCTCTTTCGGTCTAGTGCGTCACAAATCAAGCGTACATTTATGAATCCGTATTCGCCTTGAAGCTTTCCATTGAAAAGCACGTCCACTGGAAGAAATTCAATATCATCTTTTGACGCAAACTCAAAAAGAACATCGGCTAGTGGTTTTCGTACAATTAGCATTGGCCCGCATAGAAAACTATCTGCAGGGGGGTACTCTGACAAGATGTCGATTACGACATTTGGCCATATCTCGGCCAATTGCACCCCTCCAGTCAGATTAATGCCCATGAGTGCCTTCATATCCCGAACTTGCGATTCGGTAAAGTCATGATTGGTATCGACTTTGTTTGTCCAGATTCTAAATGTCATATTCAATTTCTAATTCCCAATAAGCATCGAGGCGGATATTCTTTTTTGGCACATCAAAAAATTCAGTGCTTGGCCACCGCATTCATAAATCCTATCTGAAATAATGGAAGCGAAGTCAGGTCGTTCATTCATACATTGGCGCGCGATTGTCCTTCCGAAGTAGTACTCTTTGTCTATGTCTGGAGAAGTACTTTTTTTGCATTAACTCACATCTTCAACAAGCAAGACTCACGGCAATTAATCCCGTGCAATCGCTCGCCCCTACGCATTGGATTTATTGTCTATTTGCAGGTATGCAGTTTGCATCCAGTACATAATGCCTGGGTCGTCGGTTTTTCATTGTACCTTCCATGCTCTGCACGCTTATCCTATTGCCAGTGATTTTCCATCTGGAGGCAGATACATTCAGTTCATGCAGCTTGCTGCAATCGCCTGTCTTGTAAAACACTAAAAAGTCATTTGAGCCACTGAATTCATGGGTGACCAATACTTGCTCATCCTGGCTCAGATAGGCATCCTTTCTGACCCAGATACCGCTGTTGATTTCGCACTGGCTCTGGTTTGCGCTGTGCAATACCTGCAAGGGTGGTTCAGGGAAAGCATCTACGTCAGGATCATTAGTATCGCTGCGGAAGCGCAACTCCACGGATTTTGCCTTTGCATGGAATGTCTCATACTGCCCAGGCTTGAGCGGGGTAACCGGGATACTCTCCAGCTTGCAACTGGCGGCATGTACCTGTGTCGCCAGGGTACAGCTCAGTGTCATGACCAACGAGGTGGTCTTAATTGTCGTCTTCATTTTAGTTGTGCGGTGCAACCCGACTTTACAGGGAATAGATTTATAGGAAATTTTATACGTAGATGTTGAACGTATTCTGATTTTCTTGCTCTAAACTGGCTGCCTTATTCTCTCATCTGGTCTCGAATAATAATGAAAAAACATTCCGCATACTATTTATCTTCTGCCTTCCTGACATTTGTACTGGGGTTTCCTGCACATGGCTTCGCCCAGATGCAGGCAAACCAGGTAAATGAAACCGCCTTGCGCGCTCATCTGGCTCTTCTTTCTTCTGACCTGTTTGAAGGCCGAGGCACAGGTCAGCGCGGAGGTGACCTGACTGTTGCTTACCTGGAAACCCAGGCTGCAGCGCTGGGGCTATTGCCAGCCAATGGCAATAGCTATAGGCAGGCGGTTAGCATCAGGGGTATCAAGTCTTTGCCAATGGAAAGCTCTGTCAATATACATCTTGCCAGGTCGCTCAATCTGACTTTTGGCACTGACTGGATATGGAGTGCAGGTGATGCCATGAGCTCGCATCGGTTTGATCATGAATTACTGTTCGTCGGTTATGGCATCAATGCGCCAGAAGAGCAATGGGATGACTTCAAAGATGTAGACTGCAAAGGCAAAATCCTGGTCGTTATGGTGAATGATCCTCAACCGACTGCTGAGCAGCCAGACCGCTTTGGTGGCAAGGCCTTGACTTATTATGGTCGTCGTTCTTACAAGACTGAGGAGGCCTTGCGGCGCGGTGCTGCAGGCGTCTTGCTGATACACACTGACGCTTCTGCCAACGCCAACTGGGATGTCTTGAAAAACGGTGGCATGGGTGAGCAATTCCAGTTGGTGAAAAAGGATGCTCAAGGCCTGGCGATACAGGGCTGGATCACCGATGGTGCCGCAAACACCCTGTTTGCGGCATCGGGCCTGGATTTGAATGCCCTGCGCCAGGCTGCCGAGCGCAGGGATTTCAAGCCTGTCGCCATCAAGGCCAGGCTCAAGGGTGAAGCAAAGTCGCAAGTACGCCAGCTGGAGCAATTCAATATTGCTGGCATCGTGCCAGGTACAGACGCGCAACTGAAAGATGAACTGGTGATCTACAGCGCACATTGGGATCACATGGGCAAGCAGGAGGGAGCTGGTGATGTCATTTATAACGGTGCCGTTGACAATGGTTCAGGAACCGCAGCCTTACTGGCGATGGCAAAAGCAGCAGTGCAGCAACCGACAAAACGCAGCCAGATGTTCTTGTGGGTAGCCGCAGAAGAACAGGGCCTGCTCGGTAGCGCCTGGTATGCCGCGCATCCAATATGGCCACTGAATAAAACGGCAGCCGCATTGAATCTGGATACCCTTAATTTTGTCGGTCGCACCAAAGACATCAGTGCCTTTGGCGCAGACCGCAGTGACCTCATCGTCGCTGCCAACAAGGTGGCGCAAAGCATGAATATGGTAATTGCCCCTCCTCGTGTCGATGTGGCGGGCGGCTATTTTCGCAGCGACCACTTCAGCTTTGCCAAGGCTGGCGTACCGGCATTCTCCATAGGCAGTGGCCGTGACTATATCAACGAGCCGCAAGCTTCGCTGGAAAAAGCCCGTGGCTATGGCAAGCGCTATCACCAGGTCACTGACGAATATGATGCCAGTTGGGACTTGTCTGGAATGACCGAACAGGCGCAGTTTACCTTGAATCTGGGGCGAGAAATTGCCAACGCTAAATCGATGCCCGCGTGGAAGGAAAATGATGTTTTTTCCAAAGTGCGAAAATAGGAAAAATCAAAGAAACACTTGAACTCGTTGTCGTCGCCAGCCTCAAAGCTGTGCCACTCACATGTGGCTTTCAGGCCCGATTTTATGATCAAGCAAAACGCTTTTCATTCATTGAAAAGGAAAATAAATAGTCTTGATATCGGCAGGCTTAAGCAAGGCTTACAAGCCACTTCATCTACAAGAAAGAAAATAATGAGTAAGACAAAGTTCGCATTAAAGCCAATTGCCAGTGTATGCCTGCGAGTCATGCTGGCCTTGCCATTGATGCACAGTATGGCGCATGCCGCCGAGACCTCTCTTGCTGCTGTAAAAAAAGAGGCGGGCATGGATACTTCGGTCGCACCGGGAGATGATTTTTATCGCTATGTGAATGGTGGCTGGTTGAAGAATGTGGTCATCCCTGACCATAAAGTCGCAGTAGGGAATTTTGATAGCCTGATAGAACAGTCTGACACCAAAGTTTTGAAATTGATCGAGCAGGCCACCACGGCAGCGCCAGGCAGCCCGGTACGCAAGGTCGGCGACTTTTACTCCGCACATCTGAATATTGATGCTATCAATCAGCGTGGCCTGGCACCATTGCAAGGCGAGATGCAAAGCATTTCTGCAGTGCAAGATAAAACCAGTCTCGCGACCTACCTGGGCAAGCATTTGCGTGCCGATGTTGACCCACTTAATACTGCCAACATTTTTACAGAAAATCTGTTTGGCCTGTGGGTGGCACAGGGTTTTCATGACCATAAAAAATACATGCCCTACCTCTTGCAAGGTGGGCTGGGTCTGGCAAATCGTGAATATTATTTGTCCAGAAGCCCCAAGATGGTCGAGCTCAGGAAAAATTATCTGGCTTACATTGCTGCGACACTGAAGCTGGCCGATGTTCCTGATGCAGAGCAAGCTGCCAAGCGGGTATTTGACCTGGAAATGGCGATTGCCAAAGGTCACACCAATCGTGAAGCAACTTCCGATGTGATGCAGGCTGACAATACCTGGAGCATGGCCGATTTTCACAAGAAAGCACGTGGCCTGGACTGGAAGGCTTACTTCAAGGCGGCTGGTCTGGATGGGCAAGAAAAATTCATCATCTGGCATCCCAGTGCATTGAAAGCCTCGTCCACATTGGTCGCTAATACGGCACTGGCAAGCTGGCAAGACTATTTGCGTTTTCATGTCATCAACCAGCGCGTCAATGTTTTACCGCAGGCTTTCTTTGAACAGAAATTCAAATTCTATAGCGCCCTCACCGGTGCCAAAGCACCGCAGCCGCGCTGGAAGTATGCAGTCACCGCAACCAATGAGGCGCTCGGTGAAGAAGTCGGCAAGCTCTATGTCGCCGAGAACTTTTCACCCGAGGCCAAGACCCGTGTCAACGGCATGGTGACGAATCTGCTGACAGCTTTTGGCGAACGTGTGCAGGCACTGAAATGGATGACGCCAGCAACCAAGCAGGAAGCACTGGCGAAAATCAAGGCTACTTATGTGGGGGTTGGTTATCCTGACAAATGGCGTGACTATTCTGGTTTGAGCGTCGATGTAAATGATGCATACGGCAATCGCGAACGTGCGCAAGAATTTGAATATCGCCGTGCTTTGGCAAAATTTGGCCAGCCCGTCGATGCCACTGAATGGTGTATGAATCCGCAACTGGTGAACGCGGTTAACATGCCTATGCAAAATGCCATCAATTTTCCTGCGGCTTATTTGCAGTCACCAAATTTTGATTTGAATGCCAGTGATGCGACTAACTATGGCGCGCTGGGCGCCACCATAGGCCATGAAATCAGTCACAGCTTCGACAATTCAGGTTCCATGTTTGATGCGAAAGGTGAATTGCGCAACTGGTGGAGCAAGGCTGATATGGCATATTTCAAAACTTCATCCAAAGCCTTGATCGCGCAATTTAACCAGTACCAGGCTTTCCCTGACCTGGCTGTCAATGGCGCTCAGACACTGGGTGAAAATATTGCTGATCTGGCTGGCTTGATGGCCGCCTATGATGCCTATCACGCTTCCATGAAGCAAAAGGGACAGGCGATCACCAAGGAAGATGACAAAGAATTTTTCTTGTCTTATGCCTATAGCTGGCGTCGTAAAATGCGTGATGAAACTTTGCGTACAGTCATCATTACCAATGAACATGCACCAGTACAATACCGGGTGTTGACGGTACGTAACCTGGATGCCTGGTACGATGCATTTGCCGTACAACCTGGGCACAAGCAGTACCTGGCACCAAAGGATCGCGTCAAGATCTGGTAAGGCAAGATGAGTTCAGGCTGGCCGCATGCCATCATGCATGCGTCGCCTGACTTCGGCAACATAGCGCTCGCTGACGGGGACTTTATCCTGGTTGGCGAGCACTAGCTGATACACACCATCCCCCAGCACTTCAAGCTGGCTGAACTGGTCGCAGCGCACGATGGCACTGCGGTGTACGCGCATGAAGTGCGCTGGATCGAGATGTTTTTCCAGCTGACTCAGAGCAACCCTGTGCAATACTTTTCTCTGCACCATGTGTAACTGCATATAATTTCCTGCTGCTTCTATCCATAATACATCCGCCAGTTGTATGCATTCTATGCGGCCTACCGAGCGTACACTTATTTGTTGCCAGTAAGCTGGTTGCTCTTTCTTCGCTTCATCTTCTGCCTTGACGTAATGCCCCATGGCTTGTGCATAACTGGCTTGCTGACGCTGCTTGAGCATGGCAGCAGCGCGTTCCAGAGATATCGCCAGGCGCTGGTCGTCAAAAGGCTTGAGCAAATAATCCAGCGCATGCAAGTCAAAGGCTTCTATCGCATGGGCGTTAAATGCAGTCACAAATATCACCAGTGGCGGCGAGGTTTGTGTACTCAGTTCACGCGCCAGCGCCAGGCCGGTTTCGCGTGGCATTTGTATGTCGAGGAAGATGATATCGACGGCGTGGGCATGCAGTGCTTCGCGCGCTGTGGCAACACTGGGACACTCGGCGACGATGCTCCAGCCAGGATGATCCTGCAAGGCATAGCGCAAATTGGCGCGCCCCGGTTCTTCATCATCGACGATCAATGCACGTATAGTGTTCATGCGGCGGCGCTTTCCGGCATATGCAAGGGCATGCGGATTTCCACTTCGTAGCGAAGCTGACCATCACCTTGTGTACGTTCGCTATGCATGCTGGCGCGTCCTGCATAAATCAATTCCAGCCTGGCGCGTGTCTGAGGCAGGCCCAGTCCCAGGCCGGGGTTGGCAGCGATGCCATCGGTGACGGTATTGCTGACTTTGATGCTGAGTTCTTCTGCTTGCAGGCTGAATTGCATGCGGATATCGCTGCTGCCTTCATGGCAATCCAGATCATGGCGCAAGGCATTTTCCAGCAAGGGTTGCAGCAGCAGGGGCGGGCAATCACCCGCCAATACGTTTGCTGTATCGCCCGCGATGCTGATCTGCAGACGCTGACCATAACGCAGCCTTTGCAATTCCAGATAATCGCGTATGAATGTCATTTCATCTTCCAGGCGCACCCAGTCCTTGGTGCTGGCGGTCAGCGCATAACGCAGCAAATCACTGAGCCGGTTCAGGCCGGTCAGGGCAATGCGCTTGTCGTCGGCACGTACCAGGGCGCTGATGGCATTGAGGCAGTTGAAGATGAAATGCGGCTCCAGTTGCCCGCGCAAGGCATCCAGTCTTTGCTGTTCCAGATCCAGCCGCAGATGCAATACATCGTTCAAGGATTGCTGCAAAACTTGTTCACGTATTCGTGCCTGTCGCCAGGTGCAGATTGCCAGCACGGCAATGAAGGTGCCGGTAGACCAGGCAAATTCGAGGAAGATAGTAAAACCACGCAGATTGAAAGCGGTGCTCACTATGTCCTGCAAGCCGAAACCGGGTTTGTCCCTGAGCAGATCAAGGGTGGCGATATACATCAATTCCAGCGGCAGAAAGCCCAGTAGCATCACGCCATAGGCCAGCGCGATGCCACCCGCTTTGCTGAGAAGTCGTTCACGCCGCATGAAAATCAGGTAAAGGCAGGTGCTGAAGACCATCATCAGCAGATGGCTGCTGACCCAGGCCCACAGTATGTCGCTGTAGCTACGCTGGGTACCATGCTTGACCAGATCACCATAATTGCCCAGCGCACCGACCGCGCACAAGCTGGTCCATATCAGGATATTGTTCAGCAAAAGCTTGAGCAGACTGGCTGCCGTATAGGCTGGAGGCTGGGTCATCGCGTAGTGTCAGGGCTGGCATTTTCCATATTGAACAGTATAGCAGTCAGTACGGCGGTATTTGCTGGCCTTCAGTGGGAGTAGAAACAGGGTTTCGGGGTTTCGTCACAAGGTCTGCCATGGCATTTACCGTTGCCAGATAATCGCCTGCAGCAGTCAATCTCAGCGTGGGCAATGGAGGGCAGGATGGATGTGAATCTGAAAGTGAATGGACAAGTACGCAAGTGTCAGGCAGATGGCGATACTCCGCTGCTATGGATATTGCGCGAAGACCTGGGCCTGACCGGCACCAAGTTTGGTTGTGGTGCCGGGCAATGCGGTGCCTGTACCGTGCATCTGGATGGGCAGGCTCTGCGCAGTTGCGTCATGCCGGTGGCAAGCCTGAATGGGCGCAATATCACGACGATAGAAGGTTTGTCCCCCGACCGCAGCCATGTCTTGCAACAGGCCTGGATAGAGCATCAGGTGCCACAATGTGGTTATTGCCAGTCTGGCATGCTGATGGCCGCCGCCGCTTTGCTAAAGACTACGCCACATCCCAGCGACCAGCAAATTGACGCCGCCATGACCAATCTGTGTCGCTGCGGTACTTATCCGCGTGTCAGGGCGGCCATACACACGGCCGCAGGCAAACTCAAGCCGCTGGCAGGCAAGAAAGGCGGGAAAATATGAATACCGTAAATTCACCCACACGCAGGAATTTCCTGAAATCTACTCTGGTAGCCGGTGCCTGGGTATTGGGTAGCAGCAGCCTGCCCATGCTCGACAGCCTGGCGGCAGAGGGAAAAAACAAGGCAATATCTCCTTTCGATTTCTGGCTCAGCATGGATGCTAGCGGCCTGGTAACGGCTTACACCACAGTCACCAATCTGGGGCAGGGCACGCATGCAGCCATTGCCCAGATCGTCGCAGAAGAACTTGAAATGCCACTGGAAAATGTGCGCATAGAACATGCACCCGTCATCAAACAATTCCATCGGCAATGGCCGCCCGGTATCACGACTTTCGCCAGCGCCGGCTTCAATTCGGCACTGGCGACGATAGCACCAGCCTGCGCAGCAGCCAGACAGATGTTGCTGCAAGCTGCAGCCTTGCAATGGCAAGTCGATATCAAAGATTGCGTGGCTGGCAATGCACAAGTGGCTCATGCTGCCACAAGCCGCAGCATGCCCTACACCGCTTTGATCAAGGCAGCGGCGCTGCTGACGCCACCAGAAAAACCCGTGATCAAATCACCCAAGGACTGGAAGGTGCTGGGGCAGTCAGCGCAACGCCCTGATATCCCGGCGCGGGTAGATGGCAGTGTCGTGTTCGGTATCGATGTGCAACGGCCCGGTATGCTCATGGCCGCTGTCTTGCATGCACCGCGCTTTGGCAGCAGTTTGCAAAGTGTGAATGATAGCCCGGCACTGGCCGTTAATGGTGTACGCCAGGTAGTGCATCTGCCGAATGCCGTGGCGGTAGTCGCAGAGCGCTACTGGATCGCGCACAAGGCTATGCGATTGCTCAAGCCAGTCTGGCAAGATGGTGCGCATGCCAGCATCAATACCGCAGAGATGCGCGATAGCTTGTTGAAAGCTGTCGCCGCCGGTGAGGGCAAGCCCTTTCCAGGCCCGAAAATACAAAAAGCTGAAGCGACCCAAACGGCCATGGCTTCGGCCACTACTGTCATCGACACCAGCTTTGATGTCCCCTTCCTGGCGCATGCAGCCATGGAACCCTTGAATGCAACAGTCGAAGTCACTGCAACAGGTGCGCAAATCTGGCTGTCCACACAAAGCCAGACTGATACGCAAAAAGGTGTGGCCAAGGCCCTGGGTTTGCAGCCTGAGCAAGTACAAGTCCATACTCAACACGTCGGTGGCGGTTTTGGCCGCAGGCTGGAACATGATTTTGCCATCGAGGCAGCATTGATCGCCAAGGCTGCCGGTGCCACTGTGAAAACCATCTGGTCGCGTGAAAATGATATGCGGGCTGGCTATTACCGGCCCATCACTGCGGCCCGCGTACAACTGGCACTGGATAAAGATCATTTGCCGCTGGCCTTGCGGCTCGATACCGCTGGACCATCGCTGCTGGAATATACGCGTGTCACGAATAGTCCGGCCAGTGACGGTTTTGACTGGACCTTTATCATGGGCTGGTTTGGCAGCAGCTACAAATTCCCCTTGTTCGATACGCGCTGGACCAGGGTGGACTTTGGCGTGCCCTGTTCTTACTGGCGTTCGGTAGGCAATTCGCAAAACTGTTTTTTCCTCGAACATACGCTGGAGCAGGCAGCACGCAAGGCAGGCATGGATAGCCTTGAATACCGCCGCCGCTTATTGCAGCATAATCCCAAGGCCATTGCTTTCGTCAATGCATTGGCGGAACGGGCAGGCTGGAGCAAGGCCTTGCCCAAAGGACATTACCGTGGCTTTGCCATGAATGGGGATGGCGACAAATTATTCAGCGGCCATATCGTGGAAATTGCTGTCAATAAACCGGGACAATTCCGTCTCATTAAAATCACTGCTGGCATCAACCCCGGTGTGGTCGCCAATCCCAAGGCAGTCGAAGCGCAAATGATGGGCGGTACATTGTTCGGTTTATCAGCCGCCTTGTTTGGTGAAATCAGCTTCAAGGATGGGCAGGTGGAACAAGGTAATTTTGATGGCTATCCTCTGGTCACGCTGGCGCAGACACCCGTACTGGATGTGCTGGTCATCAGCACCGGCGATAAACCTGCAGGTGCAGGTGAAGAAGGCCCACCATCGATAGGCCCGGCGATTGCCAATGCCTTGCTGGCTGCCAGCGGCAAGCCAGTTACACGCCTGCCTTTGGTGCAGGCGGGCTGGAAGCTGGTGTAGAGACATATTTTTCTGCTAATTTATTTTACTGCTGGTATTGTGAGGTCCTGGAAAAACAAATTTGAATTCACATTAATCCGGGAGACAAGATGAACATAGCAAACTGGTGCGTATTAGCTGCATGTGTTTTACCAATAATGACGGTGGGCATAGCCAAAGCACATTCCGCGAAAATGCCGCGTGATGCAGGCCGGTATGATAATAATAGTCCCAGGGAATGGGCCAAGGGCTTGAGTGGCTGGCAGCAGCGTGCCAATGCGGCGCAGCAAAATGGTTTCGAAGCCCTGCCGCTGTTCATTGCAGCCGTCATCCTGGCCCAGCAAGCCCATGCTGATCAGGCGCGCATAGATCAACTGGCAGTCTTGTTCATCGCCTTGCGCATTGTCTACACCATCACCTATCTGATGAACCAGGGTACTTTGCGTACCCTGGTCTGGAGCGGTGGCCTGGCTACCAGTATCGCAATTTTGTTAATGGCGGCCTAGTTTATTTTCTTATCATCACCAGGATATGGGCGAGTATGTCTTCGCCTTTGTCCTGGCGTGCGACTTGCTGGCTGGCGTCAGCAATGACAAAGCCGTGTAATCGCGCCAGGCGCTGTAGATAGGCATGGCTGTGTGCATAGCGTTGCGATGGGAGTAAAAGATAGTCAGCACTGTCGTCAGTCATTTCCACAGAAAATCCCAGCACAGCACCTGCAGGCATGACACGGCTGGCGGCAGCAAATACCGGGTCAAGATCACCGATATACACAAACACATCGGCCCCAATGATAAGATCAAAATCCTGGTCTTGTAATGGCAGCCAGTTGCCTATTTCTGCACAATGCAATTCATCATATAAGCCGGTATATTTTGCCTTGGCCAGCATCTTTTCTGACAAGTCTATGCCAGTCAGTTTGCGTGCCTGCGCCCGCAAATACGGGGCGCATAAACCTGTGCCGCAACCCAGGTCCAGGTAATTGCCGGGTTCTGCTTTGACATGTCTGTTGACGGCTTTGCTCAACAGGGCAGGCACTTGATAATGCAAGACCTCCAGCAAATGCTGGTCGAAATGCGTGGCGTACTGATCAAACAAGTCAGCGACATAGGCGGGTGGTGACATCACAGGAGTGTCAAACGCTCCCAATGCGGCCAGTGCATAATTGATTTGAGTCAATTCTGTCTCGTCGCTGCAATGTGCCGCTGCTGTTTGATAAGCTTTGATGGCCGCATTGTCTTGCCCCATCTGGCGCAATGTATTGCCGTATTGCAGATGGGCTTTGGTATACGCAGGCTTGATTTTTATCGCCTCTTCAAAGCTATCGAGTGCGGCTGTCAGATGTTGTAGTTTTTGCAGACAGATACCACGGTTGCACCAGGCTTGTATGTGCCCAGGCTGTAAGCGCAAGACATCTTCATATCCGGCAATGGCATCTTCCTCAAGGCGCAAGCATTGCAGACTAAAAGAGCGGGCAAAAAGTAGTGCGATATCTTTCGGTTTTAGTTGCAGGGCTTCATCAAAATCCTGCAAGGCTTGCTCATGCTCGTCCATATCTTGTAGAGCGATACCACGGTTTAGCAAAGCTTCGGCATAACGTGGATTGAATTCCAGCGCTTTATCATAATTGTGCAAGGCAGCAGCCAGCTTGCCCAGGCTGCGCAGGGTATTGCCCCGGTTATTCCAGGCCATGGCGTAATCCGGTTTTAATAGCAAGGCTCGGTCATAACTGGCCAATGCTTCTTCTGCCAAGCCCAGGTCTTGCAATGCCGCACCCAGATTGCCATGGGCAATAGCTTGCTGCGCATCGACAATGATAGCCTGGCGCAAACGGGTCACTGCCAGCTCGGCGTCGCCGCTCTGCCTGGCGATCACGCCCAGCAATTGCAGTGCATCAAAATGTTCAGGTTCTATTTTCAATACCTGTTGGTACAGGGTTTCTGCTGCATCGAGCCGACCTTGCTGATGGAGGGCGATTGCCTGCTGCAATATGTTGCTTATCTTTGTTGCGCTCATTTTCCTGTACTATCAGGGCTATTCTAAAAGGATGGATGTCATGGACCAGCAAGAACTCTTGGAACTATTGTGGAGCCTGCTACCCTCACCCGCCTACCTGATTGCCGCTTTTGCTTTTGGCTTGCTGGGTATGGCGGCGTTTTACTATGGCAGGAAGAAACCCAACAAGAGAGTCAAATGGCTGTCTGTGGGTTTGATGTTTTACCCCTACTTCATCGGTAGCGACATACGCATGCTGTATGGCACAGGCATCGCTTTTTGCATAGCCATTGCTGTCAGTATTTATTATCCAGCTACTCACAATTAAGCGCTTCAGTTCAGGATTTTTTCCATCTCTTCAAATTGCAGATTTTCAACCAGCATTTGTTCTTTGCCATTGTCGGAAGGGAAGGGCTTGAAACGGCCGGTGCGCGCATAGCCTCGGCGTTCATAGTAAGCGATGAGTTCTTTACGAACGCTGATGACGGTCATCCAGATTTTTTGTATCCCCCATAATTCTTGCGCATATTTCTCAGCAGTTTGCATGAAGTGTTTGCCTATGCCATTCCCCTGCAGTACCGGGCGCACGACAAACATGCCCAGATATGCCGCACCTTCAGTTTTTTCGAGGTTGACGCAGCCTATGATGTCTTCACCCTGCAGGCATAGCAGGATGACGGAATTGGGGCTGGCGATCAGCTCGCGCACTTCAGGCGGGAATATGCGCGAGCCTTGCAGCAAGTCTGCCTCTGTGGTCCAGCCCTGGCGGCTGCTGTCGCCACGGTAGGCGCTGTTCACCAGGGCAGCGATAATGTCCGAGTCTGCCTCAACTGCAGGTCGAAAGCTGATGGCTGTTGTATTGCTTGAAATATTTTCTGTCATACGCGTCTATGTAGGAGAGGATTACCGGCTAGCTTTGGACTGAAATAATAACATGTGTCTTTCTCACGCCAGAATCTGGCTTTGCCGATGGGAAAACCCCGTGTTAGCATGTCATGATTATATGAATTCCCGCCATCAGGAAATTTTGATTTTCGATGAAAAAAGCAACGACCAGGGCAATATTGTTTGTCTGCATGGGCAATATTTGCCGTTCACCCAGTGCAGAAGGGGTATTTCGCGCCCATGCTGAAGCGGCGCGGCTGGATCTGCATATCGATTCTGCTGGTACCCATGCTTACCACATAGGCGAGCCACCAGACCCTCGCTCGCAGGAATTTGCGGCACGCCGTGGCATAGACTTGTCGCAGCAAAGAGCGCGCAAGCTCATCACCGAAGATTTTGAAAAATTTGATTTGCTGCTGGCCATGGACAAAGAAAACCTGGCCAGGATGAAGGCCGCCTGTCCGCCAGCGCAGCAGCACAAGCTGAAACTCATGATGGCCTATGCCAGTCAGAGTGACAGCGACATTGTGCCTGACCCTTACTACGGTGGCCCGGACGGGTTTGACCAGGTCCTGGACTATATTCAGGATGCCAGTGCCGGGCTGGTCCTCGCCATACAGAAAGAAAGACAGCAAGAGATCACGAGGGAGGAAGGTTGATGCAAGCCCAGGATCTGGAGTTTGTCAGGAACTCCATACTCAGTTATTTGCAGGCACGTCCAAACAGTGCTGACACTGTAGAGGGGATACAGCAATTCTGGATACAATGGCGAGATGATGCTCTTCCCTTATCCGTGGTCTCAGGCATACTCGAAACTATGCGCAATGCTGGTGAACTGGAGATTGTGAACCTGGGTGGCCGTACGATCTGGTGTGCAGCACGCTGAGTTGTGAGCATGCCAGCTAGCCGTTTATTCTTTTTGTTGCTATGTGGTTTCGCGCTGTTTTTCAGCTGGCCCGGTTTTGCCCAGAGCGGTAGTGAAATTGTCAGAATAGAAACAGTAAAAAAAGCCCACTCCCATGCTGTGCTGGCAAGTAATCATGGGCGCATGCCTGCGACCGTGACGCTGCAACTCAGCAGTTATAGCAATCTCGCATCCAGCCGGGCCTGGCCGATACAGGTGCAACTGGCCAGCGGGCAAAGCATGGAGCTGGTTGAAGTCTCGGCTGCCGACCAGCAGTTTGGCTATACCTTTGATTTTCAAAAGCATTATGTGCAGGGTGACCCCAGGGCGCAGCATGATGAGAATGTCAGTTATCGCATCCCCTTTATGGCAGACCAGGCATACCAGATCTTGCAATCGGCAGATGGCCCGCTGTTTTCGCACCACACCGTTGCCACCCGCTATGCGGTGGACATCAATATGCCCATGGGTACCACGGTCATTGCGGCACGGGCTGGTAGTGTGGTGGAAGTTGCCAGCGGCTTCACTGACAATGGCAAGCCTGAACCTGAATTTTTTGACAAGGCTAATTATGTCCGCATCTTGCATGATGATGGCAGTTGGGCAGATTACTTCCATCTCATGCAGCACGCCATCCAGGTCCAGCCTGGCATGCGGGTAGAAGCTGGCCATGTCCTCGGCCTGTCGGGTAACAGCGGTTACTCGACCACGCCGCACCTGCATTTTCATGTGCAGGTGAACCAGAACGGCACCATCATTTCCCTGCCATTCCGCTTCCACAATAGCCACGATGGCATGTTTGCACCGCGTTACCAGAGCTGGCTCATCCCCGATCAGCAGACTATCAATGCCAGCAATGCCAACAAAGGCAAGCCCCGGAAAACCCTGCGCGAATGCCTGCCAGCACGCAAGGCAGTGGATGATGCCGTGATACGTTGCCTGTCCAGTTCCTGAACCTGGTTTCTGAATCAGACTGCTTCGCCTGCCATGTCACTTAAGTGATGAAAGTCAATTTTGCAGTGATGGAAATCCAGTAGGCAAAATTTTCAGGCCTGTGGCGCTGATATACTGCATTCATGGATACCACCAGCATGCATCTACCTGTCAAACCACCCTCAGCGCCAGGCTCCTGGCGGGCGGCTATCAAGGTATTGCTGTTGAATGTGTTTATCTGGACCACGCTCAGCCTGATCGGTGCGCTGACATCCCTCAACGATGATTTGCGAAAAGGAGTCCAGGGAGATTTCTGGCTGATTTTCTTGAGCTGGGGACGTTCAGCAATTGCCCTGGCCTTGCTCAGCTATATCCTGATGCATTGTTTGACGCGCTGGCCCTGGTTTTTCAGTAGTGCAAGGCATATTGCCCTTGGCTATGTCTTGCTCTTGTTCATCGTCTTGCCTGGGCAATTACTGTATGTAGGTAAGCTGTTCACCCTGGATGGTCCGCACGATGTGAACTGGGGGCAAATTGAAGCAGAGCTGCAAGTCTTCGACAAGTTGGCAGCCTTGCTGCGCTTGTCTTCCATCAGTGCCGTGTATTTCGCTGTGGTTGCCATCAAGATCTGGCAGCAAAGCCAGGAGCGGGGCCGTGCCTGGGCGCTGGAAAGGGCAGATGCCCTGGCCTTGCGGCTGGAGCTGGAACAGCAAAAATCCCTGGCCTTGCGGGCGCAGCTGGAACCCCATTTTATGTTCAATGCCCTCAATGCCATCAGCGCCCTGGTGATTTCAGATAATAAGGATGTCGCCCTGAATGGCATCCATGGCTTGAGCGAACTCTTGCGCTATGCCCTGGCGGCGGGGGACAAAAACTGGGTCAGGTTTTCTGAGGAGATGGCCTTTGTGCAGGATTATCTGGCCCTGCAACGCCTGCGTTATGGCGAGCGCCTGCATGTTGCCATCGAGGGAGTGGATGAACAGGTGCTGGCTTGTGATTGCCCACCCTTGCTATTGCAACCTCTCATAGAAAATGCCTTGCGCCATGATCTGGATTGCCACGAAGACGCCAGTGATATCCTGTGTCGTTTTGATTGCCAGTCCCAGAGCTTGCTGATACGAATCAGCAACCCTATTCATGGCGAGGCGGCTGCCAACCCCGGAGTCGGCCTGGGTTTGCGTAATACCCAGGCGCGCTTGCAATTGGCGTATGGAGATGCTGCCTCCTTGCAGACGGTGACCAGTGCTGGGCGCTTTGTTGTAACGATCAACATGCCAGTGCACAGACCAGCATGATAGCGTCAGAATGAAAGGGAATACATGACTGCCGCTATACGCAGCATCATCGTTGATGATGAAGAGCATGCCTGCATTACCTTGCGCTATGCACTCAGCAAGTTTTCGGAATGGAGTGTGCTCGCCGAGTTGAAGAATGCCGCCACCGCCCGCGAATATCTGGCGCAACATACAGTTGATGTGGTGTTTCTCGATATACAGATGCCCAAAGAGTCAGGTCTGGAACTGGCCCGCAGCCTACTGGATCACGACAAGCCGCCACTGATTATCTTTGTCACAGCCTACAATGCCCATGCCATTGATGCCTTTGACTTGCATGCACTGGATTACCTGCTCAAGCCCTTCAGCAGCGACAGATTTGCCAAAACCCTGTCCAGAGCCACAGAAATGCTGAGCCTGATCCGGCCCCCGGCGTATGGTCAGGCGATGGCGGCATGTCTGGCCACGGGTCTGCGTCCTGCTTACCTGCAACAAGTGATAGTCAGATCAGTTGGCGAGATGGAAAGTATTATGCTCTCTGAAGTCAATTGGGTGGGGGCAGCAGGCAATTATGTAGAGCTGCATCTGGACAAACGGGTGGTGTTGCACAGAGTAGCCATCAGCAAGCTGGAGGAATATCTCGATCCCCGTCAATTTATCCGCGTTCACCGGGGCTTCATCGTCAGGGCAGACCAGCCCACCCATTTGCAGGCGCTGGGAAATGGCGGCTATCAACTAAGACTGCGTAGTGGTGCCGAAGTGCCTGTCAGCAAGAATTATGTCGATGCAGTCCGCCAGTTATTGCTGAGCCCTGGCTGAATCCATGTCACGCTCGTGCAAAAAATTTCCTGCACTGGCCTGAACTAAGCACCGTTATCTGGGTCTGAATTCCCGTAATACAAGCAGTCGGTTTGCATTTCAAGCCGCCAAATCCGCATTTCATCCATAAAAAAGTGCACTTCAAAACCTGGGCGATTGAACTGGACAAGACTACAGGGAATACTCTCTCATCCAATTTCCCCATATTGATAGCGACAGGGACCATTATGTTACGTAAAACTTTACTTGTTCTTGCCATTGCTTCTGCCCTGGCAGCTTGCAGCAAAGACAAAGCCACAGAAAAAGCCAGCGCCAGCGCAAGTTCCAGCGCCAGTGCAGTAGCAGACAAGGGCGATGCCAAAGACAAGAAAGACAAAACGCCGGTCAAGCTGGTGATCGCGCCCGAAGACGTGATGACGGTACAAAGCAATGCCCTGGCGTCCGGCCCTGTCGTGACTGGCTCGATACAGCCAGAACGCAAGGCAGATTTGCGTGCCGAGGTGGGGGCAGTGGTTTTGCAGGTATTGAAAGAAAATGGCGATGTTGTCAAACGTGGCGATATCCTGGTCAAGCTGGATGAAACCTCTATCCGCGACAACCTCAATTCGGCGGAAGACAATGCCCGTAACGCTGCCATGGCGCTGGATCAGTCTGACCGCGCCCTGCAACGCCTGAAAACCCTGCGTGCCTCAGGCATGACATCCTTGCAGGCACTGGACGATGCTGAAGTGCGCCGCAACAGTGCCCAAAGTGAATTGTCCGCTTCCAGAGCACGCGCCGTGGTGGCACGCCAACAGCTGCAACGCACCGTCGTGCGCGCACCATTTGATGGCGTCGTCAGCGAACGCAAGGTGTCTGCGGGTGATACTGCTGGCATAGGCAAAGAATTGGTCAAGGTCATCGATCCGACCAGCATGCGCTTTGCCGGTCGCGTATCTACTGACAAGATCGCCATGGTCAAAGTTGGTCAGCCTGTGGGCTTCCGTATCAACGGTTATGCCGGGCAAGAATTCCGTGGCAAGGTTACCAGGGTTGATCCGGCCGCCAATGATGTTACCCGCCAGGTGGAAGTGCTGGTGGCTTTTGCAGACAGCAATCAGCCGCGGGTATCCGGCCTGTATGCCGAGGGTAATATAGAAGCGGCGACTGTCAGTGCCCTGATGTTGCCTGAAGCGGCGGTCATCAAATCCGGAGACAAGTCCTATGCCTGGAAAGTTGCCGGCAAGACCCTGAGCAAGGTTGATCTGCAAATCGGCAAACGTGACCAGCGTACCGGCAATTATGAAATCCGCAGCGGCCTGGCCGCAGGCGATGTCGTCATGCGCAGCCCCAGTTCCAGTTTCAAGGATGGCCAGAACATAGAATTGGCTACCGCCAAAGTCGCAGTGGCTGACGCGACTAAAGCGCAAGGGAAATAATCATGTTCTTATCTGACTTCAGTATCAAAAAGCCGACTGCAACCATCGTTTTGATCGTCGCACTGATGGCTTTGGGTTTGCTGGCACTCAGCAAACTGCGCGTTAACCAAAACCCTGACGTCGAAGTACCTGGCCTGTCGGTGATCATTACTTACCCTGGTGCTTCGCCAGACACGGTAGAACGTGAAGTCATCAACCGCCTGGAAAAATCCCTGCAAGCGGTAGCTGGTGTCGAAGAAGTCTGGGCTACGGCATCAGAAAATAGTGGCCGCTTCGACATGCGTTTCAGCTTCAAGAAAAACATGATCGAGGCTTCAGATGAAGTCCGTAATGTCATCTCTGGCCTGCGCTATAAAATGCCGACAGAAATGCGTGAGCCCATGATACGCCGCTGGGACCCGGGTGCGCAGCCTATCGTTAACATGGCCCTGTCATCCAACAAGCAGACTCATGCTGAGATTTCCCGTCTGGCAGAAGATAGCCTGGCTGATAAATTGCGCAGCATCAGCGGTGTGGCGACGGTAGAAGTGACGGGTTCTCTGAAGCGTGAATTGTCTGTGCTCTTGCGTGCAGAAAAACTGCGTGAATTCAATGTTTCGGTTGGTGAAGTTGTGAATGCCTTGCGCAACCAAAATACCAATGCCCCGGTAGGCAAGATACGTGGCAATCTGGATGAAGAAAGCATACGCCTGGTGGGTCGCATAGAAACGCCAGAAGAATTCCAGGCCATCGTTGTAAAACGTACTGGTGACCAGATCGTGCGTCTGTCACAGGTGGCAACCATAGAAGACAGCTTTGCCGACGTCAATGGTCTCAGCATACGCAGTGGCAAACCAAATGTCGGTATCTTCGTCACCCGTGCCCGTGATGCCAGTACCGTCAGTGTTGCCAAGGCTGTGCGTGACAAGGTCAAGGAAATCAATACAGAGCTGGAAAAAAACCTGCCCGGCACCAAGCTGGAAATCACCCGTGATGGTGGTGAAGATGCCCAGCGCAGTTTGAACAACGTCATAGAATCCCTGGTGCTAGGCGCTGGTCTGACTATTTTCGTAGTATATGCCTTCCTGAATTCCTGGCGCTCGACGCTGATCACGGCACTGAGTTTGCCAACTTCGGTGATCGCTGCTTTCATTGCAGTCTGGTTGTGTGGCTTCACGCTCAACTTCATGACCTTGCTGGGCCTGTCGCTGGCGATAGGCGTGTTGATTGATGATGCGATTGTGGTGCGGGAAAATATCGTGCGCCATATGCAAAAAGGTTCTGACCGCCGCACAGCTGCGCTCGAAGGCACGGCAGAAATTGGCATGGCCGTGGCCGCAACGACCTTCTCCATCATCGCCGTATTTATTCCTGTCGCCTTCATGCCTGGCATGCCGGGTGAATGGTTCAGGCCGTTTGCACTGACCGTGGCTTGTTCTGTGCTGGTCAGCCTGGGTATTTCGTTCACGCTTGACCCTATGTTGTCGGCTTACTGGGGAGATCCTGCAGATCACCATACAGCTCCCAAGAAAGGTATCAGCAAAGTGCTGGCACGTTTCAATGACTGGTTTGATCATCAGTCTGACCGTTACGGCAATCTGATTGCCTGGGCTTTGCATCACCGCCGTTCCATGGGTGCAATTGCCCTACTCAGCCTGGTAGCTGCATTGGGTGTGCAAATCAAATGGGGTGGCACCAGCTTCTTGCCTGCTGCTGACTCAGGCAACCTGATGATCACTGTGCGTACACCAGCATCATCTTCGCTGGAATATGCACGCCTGAAAATGGAAAGAGCAGCAGAAATCGCCCGCACAATACCAGAAACCAAAGAAACCAATAGCAATATCACGCCTGCAGGTGGCCGTATTTATGTGGACATAGGCAAGCGCACCGAACGCAAGCGCGGTGCCAAGGAAATTGCGGTCGAATTGCGTGAAAAAGTGCGTGTCCTGGTGGGGGCAGAATATGTAGTGCTGGATGACCTCAACAATGGTGCACAAAAACCGGTACAGATAGAATTTACTGGCCCTGATTCACGCAAGCTGCTGGAAATTACCAGTGCCTACATGGATAAACTGCGTCAGGTACCAGGTGCAGTCGACGTGGGTTTGTCTGAACAAGACCCGAAAAAAGAACTGAAGATAGAACTCAATCGTGGCCTCGCCAATTCCATGGGCATCTCATCCAATGATGCCGCCCAGGCCCTGCGTGTTGCCTTTGCCGGTATCGAGGTGGGTGACTGGGTAGATCCGACTGGGGAGACTCGCGATGTCGCTGTGCGTCTGCATCCGGATGACCGCGTCAGCAAGGAAAACATCGAACGCCTGCCTATCGCTGTATCCGGCACCAGCCAGATGGTACCACTCGATCAGATCGCTACCATCACAATGGGCAAAGGGCCGTCAGGTATCGAACATGCCAATGGCAAGCGCACGATTACCGTGTCTGCCAATGCCCAGGGTCGCTCCAACGGCGAAGTGATTGACGATGCCATGAAGCTGGCAAAGTCTTTTGATTATCCACCCGGCTATGGTCTGTCACTCGGTGGTTCTGGCCAGGATCAGCAAGAAGTATTTGGTGCCATGCTGATCGCCCTTTTGTCTGGCATAGGTTTGATGTATCTGATACTTGTGATACAGTTCGGCTCCTTCACGGCGCCACTGGGCGTCATGCTGTCCTTGCCACTGTCTTTGATAGGCGTGGTACTGGCTTTGCTGGCAACCGGCAGCACCCTGAATCTGATGAGCTTTATCGGCATCATCATGCTCATGGGCCTGGTTGCCAAGAATGCGATTCTCTTGCTTGACGCGGCTCGCAAACAAGAGGCCGAAGGTTACGATCGTGAAGAAGCATTGATGCATGCTGGCCGTGTGCGCCTGCGCCCTATCCTGATGACGACCTTTGCGCTGATTGCAGGCATGTTGCCAGTGGCACTGGGACTGGGCGAGGGGGGGGAATTCTACCGACCGCTGGCGATTGCGATTATCGGTGGCACCATCACTTCGACGATCCTGACCCTGCTGGTCGTGCCCACTTTCTATGACAGCATAGAAATATCACGTGACCGCATGATGGCAAAAATGCGTATGCGCATGGAAGTACGCAATCCTCTGGTCGGTTTTTGCATGACCATGCTGGAAGCAGTATTTACCTTGCTGTTTATTCGCTTTATTTATCGCATGTTGATGAAACTTTTTGGCATCGTTACTGGTCGAAACCGTAAATCGCATGCAGCATTGAATATCAAGGCTGAAAATGCCTGAAGAATATGACGGAGAAATCTGAAATTAAATTGTAAAGAATAGTAGTAGTAACCCTTCCCTCTTGCTGATAAGACCCATTGTTCTCTGGTCAGCAATTTTGACAGCCTGCGCAACGAGGTGTGCGCAGGCTTTTTTTTATGGGTAATCATTAAATCTTCATTAAAAAAGCCTGCATATTTATCATGCAGGCTTTTGATGGGAGAGCCTTGAATTTACTTGCGCTTGACCAGGTCTTGCTCCACGATTTTCAGGAAATTGCTGGCCGACCAGACCAGGTCAGTTGCGGTGATGGCAGGCTGGTATACCTGTCCGGCGGCTCGCTGGCGGTTGACATAAACCTTGGTGGGAATTACAACGCGGGCCAGGCCCGAAGGCAAGGGCTGTATCCTGACTTCCATATAAGTTGAGTCTGCTGCACTTGGCGCGCCTATCAGCGTGGTATTGCCAAAGCGGGTGAAAACGTCCAGCGCATCCAGACAGGCGCTGGCACAGTTTCCAGCCACGATAACATAGACCGGCGTTTTTAAGACTGGTGGATCAGTCGGCAGGTCGGTGATGTTTACGGCTGGTTTATCAGCCGGGGGCTTTGACTGCTGTATGTAGAAATTCTCTTTTTTTACCAGCGCAGCTTGCATATTCTCACCGTGCCGCTTTGCCCAGGCAGCCATGTCACTGCGATTTTCCTTGGCGAGTTTTTCTGCCAGGTCCAGCATGTGCCTGGTGTTGTCTGGCGAAGCACGCCACCATACTTCTGTATTGGGCGAATAGGCATTTAGTTGCCGGGTAACCCTGTCTTTACCCCACAGGGCATAGGCAAATTGCTTGCTCCATGCCGATGAACCGCCCTGGTTGTGACGCAAATCGATGACGATCGCATCAGCATTCAAGGCACGTTCCCTGTGCTCTGTGATGTCTTGTGTCATGTCATCATAGATTTTTTGTTCCGCTGCATTTGGCTGGAATGTGGGCATGGCGACCCAGAGTAAATTTTTCCTGGGTTCGGTGATGCCAACGGGCAGTTTTTCTCCAACGTAGGCAGATCTCGCCCAGTTCTTCAGATTGTCATTCCTGGCCTGCCACTCGATTTTTTGCGTTGTGATTTGACCCTGATGTTTGAACTGACATGATTGAGGTGCATGGACAAACGGATTGCCGTTATCGATGAACAATTCACCGCTATAAACCCACCAGTGACCAGCCTCGTCACTCCGGCCTTTATAGGAAAATACATTGTCTTCTATCATTTGCCTGACAGGCTTGCCATCACAACTGATGACTTCAGAGCCGGCTCCCGGCTTGCCATCTTCTGCGGCATACACATATAAACCATTGCCGCGCCAGACCGTGATGAATCCAGGCCAGCGTATCGCAGGAGCCGTCGTCGCGGGAATGGAAGTTCTTACACCAGCATGGCCATCATGCAAGCTGACATTGAAGCGATCCATCACTGCAGTATAGGCTGCGGCATCATTGACCTGGTCTGCAAGTGCAAGTGCATTATCACGCGCCAGGTCCAGGTTCTTTTTGAAGTCCGGATTGTGCTTGTCGTAGGTGCCTGGATGATTGTCCAGCGTGAGCTGATAGGCTTCGTTGATATCTTGTTTGACTGCTTTCACCCAGTTTGCTGCGGTGTCTGGCAAACTCACATTATTCATTTGCGCATATGCATTACTGCAAAGGCCTGCAGCGGTGAAAGCCATCATCAACATCGTATATTTGAAACGGCCAGAAAGGGCTTTCATTGTCTGTGATCTCCATAAATATTTGTATAGTGATACAGACAAATGCCGAGATTAATTAGTTCTACACACTATTTATTTTCCTGATAATTTTTTGATGCGCGACATTCTTTAGAAATGGCGAATTAAATCTTGAGTGCCTGTTTAATTTTCGAGCGTGCCTGTGCCGCGATTTCATAAGAATGCAGGCGTGCAGCATGATGGTGGATCTGTGCCGTGATCATCAATTCATCGGCGCCTGTATATTCAATGAATGCCTGCATTTTTTCAGCAACAGTATCAGGCGCACCGATGGCAGAGCAAGATAGTACCTGTTCTAGCAAGGCATGTTCCTGCGGTCCGATTTTTTGCAGGAAGCCATGCACAGGCAAAGGCAGCTTTGCCGGACGGCCACTGCGCAAATTAATGAATGCCTGCTGAGCAGAACTGGCCAGATAATAAGCTTCATCATCCGTATCAGCCGCAAACACATTAAAGCCCAGCATGACATAAGGTTTAGCCAATTGCGCCGATGGGCGGAAGGTGGCACGGTAAATTTCTATTGCCTGCATCATTTGCTGTGGCGCGAAATGCGAGGCAAAGGCATAAGGCAAGCCCATGGCTGCCGCCAGTTGCGCACCAAACAGGCTGGAACCCAGAATCCAGATGGGCACTTTCAAACCATGCCCGGGCACAGCACGTACCGCCTGCTGCAAATCATCGCTCAGGTAATCCATCAGTTCGGCCACATCCTGTGGGAACTCATCTGCATCGCTGGACAAGTTACGCCTCAAGGCGCGGGCAGTGCGCTGGTCTGAGCCTGGCGCGCGCCCCAGACCCAGGTCTATGCGGCCAGGGTAGAGTGATTCCAGTGTGCCAAATTGTTCAGCGATGACGAGCGGTGAATGATTCGGCAGCATAATGCCGCCAGCCCCCACGCGTATGCTTTTGGTGCCACCAGCAATATGGCCTATCAGTACAGATGTGGCAGCACTGGCAATGCCGGGCATGCCATGATGTTCTGCCAGCCAATAACGCTGGTAAGCCCAGCTTTCGCCATGCTGGGCCAGGCTGAGAGAATTGCGGAAAGATTGCGCAGCATCACTGCCTTCGGCAATCGGTGACAGATCGAGTATGGATAAGGGATAAGAAGACATAAGCCTGCAATTTCAAATTTGAAGAACCCATTATGGTTGAAATCGCGTTTTTCTGTTTGCAGGTCCAAATGCCGTGTTTTTTAAGCAGTTTTTTTCATGACAGTATCAAGCAATAGCCTGTCCAGTACCGAGAAATCCATATCTCCCGTGCTATTAGTCCGGACACCATCCAGCCTTTGCAACTGGCTTTCGATGAAGCTGTTGATGACAGGCATGGGGACTGATAATTCAGATTCCTTGGCGCGGCGCTTGATGACGAGTAATTCGGCGATGGATGCCAGCAATTCCTTGTCTTCAATTGTTGCATCCACCATGTCCTGAAAGCGCATGGGCACCGGACCCAGGTCTTGCTCTATCCACAAACAAGCCAGCAAGGGACGCAATACGTAAAGGTATTTTTTCAGTTTGACCATCTCTCCTTGCAAGTGCTCGCGATAGTTTTTGCTGGCCATGTGCAGGTAATGGTAGTAAGCGCGCTCCGGCCTGTGCACTTCGCGTGACGCTGCCTGCAAGGCTTGCAGGAATACCGGATCAGCAGCATACACTACTGGTGAAGACAGCCACTCTATCAAGGTCGCATTACCATTGCGCAGCAAGCCCAGAGCCTTGCGCACATCCCAGCCGCTGACATCATAGATTTCATTGACAGGCAATTCGATGACATCGCGACCAGGGAAGACAGTCAGGTACCAATCGAGTTTGTTGGCATAGATAAAACGTACATCGTAATCACTGTCAGGCGAAGCAAAGCCCCAGCCACGGCTGCCTGATTCGCACGCGAACAAGACTTTGACATCGTGCATCTGCTCTATGCGCTGTAAAGTCGCATTGATCTCTGCGCGTATGACAGGATCTATCGGATGTTCTTGTTCTTCCAGTGGCAGGGTAGTCGTGTTCATGATGATCTTTGATAATGGTTTTGCATAAAATGATACCTGTTTTCAGTCTGACAATTTGTAAGGAAATGCAATTCGTATTGTCGGCTCAGGATTTCAAGACTAGTCTGATTTTCCCGTGCCGTATGCCAAGAGTAAAACCATGCAACCACATTCCTTGTCAAAACTGCCTGCTTTTCCCCGTCAACATTGGCTGGAACACTGATATAACGGCTGTTTCTGTTGATCCTGCCTCTGACGACCTGGTTGCCAGCAAAGGATTAAGTACAGGTTTGCATCCTGACTTTGGCGCCGGCTTGTATGACGGCGCACCGATAGGCATCCCCTATGTTGTCGTCGCTGGCAGCCAACCCAAGGTCAAGTGGCAAATCAGGCTGAACCAGTGCCGATACCGCAGGCTAACCCATCTTCACCTGCCTGGTAAGTTATGAAGAAGCTGCCAGCAGTGGCATACGTCATGCCTTCTGTTTTACGGTCAGCCGCATACGCCGCCCCTATGTGCCACCAGCGGTACACTGGCATCATCGAAAACCATTAATACTATGCCACCCATGGGCATTTGCGTGAGCCTGAAAGTCAGTTACCAGCAAATTTTCTAATGAAAGCAAAGCCATTCTTCAAGCCATGAAAACCTTTGGCATGCTAGTGGCCGACAATGGCTCCAACTGGTACATCAGCGGCGCACCCGATGCACGCTGGAATAACGATAAACTGGTGTCAGAACTGGGCAGTGTCAAAGGCAGCAGTTTTGAAGTGATCCGTATGGATGGGCTGGTGACACCTTAGTTATGCAAGCGGCTTCTTTGTAGCTTATTTGAGAAGTTCATGATGACGTGAGTACCGCCGCTTCCTTTAAGAATCTGGCTTTGACAGCGTCAGAGTCAGCTTCAAGAAAGAAGTTTTCAAAGCTGGCTTCATCAGCAAATGAATGACGCACTTGCGCCATTAATTCACCTAGCCGTTTTCCTGACAGGCCGGTAATTTCTGCCGCAAGCTCACCATTGAATTGCTGCTTCAATCGTTTCTTTCGGGCGTATTTTTCCAGCGCCTGTACATAAGCCAGCCTGAAATCAGGAAAGAGCATGAAAGTCGTTTCCAGAAAATTCTCTTTTTGTGCATCACGCGCAGCCGTGCCAGCTTCTGCCCAGGGATAGGCTGGCAATGTGATTTCTTTCTGCTCATCCAGCCACAACAAAAAGGCATTGTAAGTCGTCCGCTTGGCATCGCGTATCCTGGCCTTGTGATTGCGGTTATCCAGCAGGTAGATCTCCCGATTCACATAGGGTGAAGACACGACATAGCGAAATATATCTTGCAGGTTTCTGAATTCCCCATTCACGCGCATGTTCTCATACAGCAGGGCATCATAGCCCAGCAGCTTCAGTGCCTCACTAAAATCCCTGGTGATGCACAATTCAGCAATCAAATGATCTTTGTCATCCGGTGCACGTAATGGATACAGCAAGCCCAGATGTCCAAACTTGGCACCAAATTTATGCGCGATGCGGCCTATAAGATTGCCAAAATCATTCAAGCCAAAATAGCGGGAAGCAAAATCAAATGAGCCAGATTCTGTCCTGATCAGATCAAGCTGGAATACACCTTCTGCTATAGCCAGGCCTATGCTGGTGACATCACCATTCGCGACAATTTCTATCGCTCGCAATGCATCTGCAAATTGCCTGGCATCGTAGCCGGTATCAGCTTCGATCAGGATATCGAGATCACCAAAGTTTGCCTTGTCAGCATAAGCGATGACAGCCTCGATACGGCGTTGTGGAAAATTCCGCTGCAATATAGCGACGGCTTCATGTTCCACTTCGCGATAGCGTGCAGCAGGCAAACGAACTGACTCAGCTTTTAATGCATTACCACCCATGATCTTCCTACCTGTTTCCGTGTTTCAGCAAATATGTGTTTGAAATCGCCTTGAACGACATGCTGCCATCCAGACGTTTGAAGACTACGCCTTCCCTAGCCGTAGCTGGGTTCAATGAACCGCCCTCAGCATAGTCAAGTACTTTGGCGACTTCACCGCCAAATCTTTCCAGCGTCATGTTTTCCAGCCAGGGTACTTCATTCACAGTAGCCCCCAGGGCGCGTAGTCCGGCCAGTACCTCCTGACGTTCTGTCCTGCCCAGATATCTACTGGCATCAATATCAAAAATATCGAACAGGTAAAAATCCTGACCTCGCATCTTTTCAGGGTTGCCCTGTATGCCTTCACCGATAATCTCACCTTGCAATGCAAGGTTGCGGCCATAGGCAAGCAGCGCAGTCAGTATTTGATTTTGCTTTGCCACGCGCCACAGGCTATTGGCTTCAGATTCCCTGATCCACCAGTTCCTGCCGCACACACCAGAGACACCTGCATTGTGAAAGACTGTCATGCTGGAACCATCTAGTTTGATTGTGACTTCAAATTTTTCCTGTGTCTGAATGCTCAAGATTTCAGTCAGGTTTTGTATACGCTCCTGATCCGTCTTGCGTATGTATTCAGGGAACGCTCCCTCCACTTCACCAGACAGTGAGGCTGGAATGACGGGTTCCCATTTTTCTATGCCCAGCATTTCACTGAAATCCATATCTTTGGCATTGCTGTGTTCAGTCAGTTCCGGGAAACTTTTCAGCGGCAGTATCATGCCCTGTGAAACCTGACCACGCAGTTTAATGGTGCGCAGCCTTATTCCGGTTTTTTCATTCCAGATGATTTTGTTTTTTTCAAGAAAAGCAAAGCGTGCATCGCTCAAAGGCAAAAAGGAATCGATCTCAAAATAGACACAGGCATCGCCAACCTGGAATTCATTTTTCTTGACGACTACAGACCAGCCATCCATGCTGGCGCATTCTATGGCATCTGCATCAGGGATAGGCCTGATGCTGCTGACGGTTCTGATAGTGACTAATTTTCTCATGGGGATTCCTTTTTATTTTTATGTATTTTTGAATGACGGCAATTGTAAGCGAATGGAATTAAGTGGGGGATGAAAACTGGAAATAGTGGACGAGATTGCTGGATTTGAACCAGCGACCGCTCGCATATGAAGCGAATGCTCTGCCAACTGAGCTAAATCTCGTATGGTCAAGGGATGGGGAAATGACCGCCACGAATCGGCAAGGCCGAAACGGGTCTGTGTGTGGCGATCAAAGATGGTGCGTCACGCAGGACTTGAACCTGCAACAGTCGGTGTAGAAGACCGGGGCTCTATCCTTTGAGCTACTGGCGCGTAATGATATGTGCTACCAGGCAGATAAACTTTCGAAATGCCTGGTGGCCGGAAGAGCATCAGAATAATCCCTGAAACATGAAACGATATGGAGCGCAACCTATATGGAGACTGCTCCGTAAACATGAATCATGTGATGCTACTTACTAAATGGAGGAAGCGGTGAGATTCGAACTCACGGGCCCCATCGGGCCTACTGTTTTCAAGACAGTTGCAATAAACCACTCTGCCACGCTTCCATATATGGCGCCCTATAGCGGAATCGAACCGCTGGCAACCCGCTAGACAGGCGGGGACTCTACCATTGAGTTAATAGGGCAAAACTGGTGCCGGCTGCAGGACTCGAACCCGCGACCCACTGATTACAAATCAGTTGCTCTACCAAACTGAGCTAAGCCGGCAAAAAACTGGCGGAAGATGTGCGACTCGAACGCACACAGGCTCGGGAGAACCATGCCGGGTTAGCAACCCGGTGCAATACCATTATGCGAATCTTCCTTCAAAAAATACCGCGCATGTGCGTCTGCACATCCCACTGGTGAGGTAGTGAGGATCACATGATCACACGGTAAAACTGGACCCGCCTGCAGGGGTCGAACCTGCGGCCTCAACATTCGTATTGTTGCGCTCTTCCAACTGAGCTAAGGCGAGAAAAATGTTTGGCATCCCAGGCAGGACTTGAACCTGCAACCTTCGGTTTTGGAGACCGCGACTCTGCCAATTGAGCTACTGAGATAATGGCTATGCATTTCATACTGATGAAATGCATACAAAAACTGGTACTTGCAGATGGAATTGAACCACCAGCCTCTGCCTTATCAAGGCAACGCTCTGACCAATTGAGCTATGCAAGTAAAGATAAAATGGTGCCCCTTGCTGGTTTCGAACCAGCGACCCACCGGTTATGAGCCGGTTGCTCTCCCACTGAGCTAAAGGGACAAAATGGCTCCTCGACCTGGATTCGAACCAGGGACATGCGCATTAACAGTACGCCGCTCTGCCGACTGAGCTATCGGGGAATTCTTAAAAATATCGGTTAAAACGACTGCGCTTTAATCGGTATTCTTACTGGTCGGGATAGAGAGAATCGAACTCTCGCCGTTCGGTTAAAAGCCGAATGCTCTACCTTTGAGCTACATCCCGCGTGATGGTGAAGTGTGGCATCTGAAGATGCCTGGTCTTTCGTTTCATGATTTACTCCTGTTATTGAAATGAGAAAATGGTGGAGATGGACGGAATCGAACCGTCGACATACTGCATGCAAAGCAGGCGCTCTCCCAACTGAGCTACACCCCCGCAATCTGTAAGGCAATTGCACATGACTTGTAAATGCCATGTTATTTACCGCGAATAATATGGTGCGTCCCCGTGGTAACGATCCACGCTCTCCGATTTTTCAAAACGGCGCTTTCACCTGTTTAGCTTGAGACACAAAATGGTGGATGGTGATGGAATTGAACCACCTATGTCTGGCATGCTTGCGGGTTACAGCCGCACCCCTTACCGTTCGGGCAACCATCCGTAAAACTGTTGATACTGGAGTCTCTGAGCGGAATCGAACCGCCATTAGCTGATAGAAAGTCAGCTGTCCTAACCTAAGTGAACTGTCACAGTGAAAAGCAGAAGTGTCTGCCATGTGCGCGCCGACCATGGCGGCGTTGCAAATACTCGCGATAGCACCGCTATCGCTGTGTTTTGCGCCTTGCCCTGGTTCGCCGGGCACATGTCCTTCACTTCCGCTTTCAGTGTGACAGTCCACTGGACGACAAAGACATCATGAAAAAAACCTCGGCAAGAGTAAGTACTTGTAAAGTCACTTTCATGATGGAGCGGGAGAAGAGAATTGAACTCTTACCGTAAGCTTGGAAGGCTTCAGCTCTACCTTTGAGCTACACCCGCATATAAACGTGTTTCATCTTCAATGATGAAACGAGTTTTTGTATTCAGCCTTACCCCAAAAGCAGATGTTCCTGCCCTTGGGATAAAACTGTTGAACTTCCCAAATTGTTAAAGAGCTTCCATGATCCGGTGTTGTCCGGTCACGACCGCGTTGGCGGGTTTAACTGCTGTGGTTTGCCTTGTTGTGCTGCAAGCAAACAAAAAATCTAAAATAGAAAAAGACGCCAAAAAATCAAAAAGCCCGGAGCTTTTCAGGGCATCCGGGCTTTTCAGCGCTAGGGTCTTGGTGGCTTTATCTGCCGCCTGTGACCTTTAGGGTTTTCCCTCGAATGCTTGTGTTGCTAAACCATGTGGCCGCAAAATTAATTGGGCTGACATCATTGAACATCTCACTATCTGTATCTTTAATTGTGCTTGTATCCGTGCGATACGAGGCTTCATAGGTATTCCATGTGTCGCCTGCTGCACTGCCAACTTTGGCAACCGACGCCAAAGCCCGCGCTGTCTTGCGCAAGTTTTGTATCAATTGTTGTGTCAAAGTTGTTTTCACGATCATTCCTAAATAGTGTGGTGTTGCTTGGTTGATGTACGTATCTTGCCACAGCTTTTATATAAAAACAAGCATGGCATGAAGAATTTATTCAAATTTGTGATGTTTTTTTGCGACGCATGCAAATGTGGGACTTATTGTTCTGTTTGTTCAGCAGCCCTTGCTGACCCAGGCTGCACTATGAAAATCGAGCTCAAATCTCATCTCATTTATATTGCCAGCCATCAATTGATATTGATGATTTTGAAGTGCCGATTGCCGCAAAAGGTTTTAAGTAGATTTTTCGACCTCTTATCTATAGACACGGTCTGCCAGACACCCATATTGGCAGAACTCATTCAAAACAAACAAAATGTAGTCAAATTACTGAACGCGTATTGTTGTGTGTTAGCAACCGTGAATAGATGCAACTTCCGTGAATACCTAGAATGATTTACTGAAAAATCTAATTGGCCTGTGCTGCACAACAGCATGAATATATTTATATTTTAATAGTTTTTGTATTAAAACTACTGCACAATTTTTAAGCTTATCAAAAACTTATGTAGCAAATCATGAGCGATAAGGGCTGGTAAGCCTTGCAGGCATGGTGGATTTTTCACCCTGGTTTGCCATCAATGGTGTCGTCAGGCAAGACGGGCGGTGAGTTTGGGGCTGTTGAGGCAAGGCATGAATCGAGCTGCATGAAATTGGGGGCAATTCAAATCTTCAGGATTAGAGTTTGCCAAGGCAAATAGTGAGGGGACAATATGAATCAAAATACAAGCACAAAAAGTATCAAAGGCGGTATCAGGGGCGCATTACAAAGAGCATTTCTTTGCAGTGTGGCTGGCATGACTATTGTGGCGGCAAGTGCACCTGCTCATGCCTTTAATCCGCGTGACACGTCGGTGCAGATGTTTCACTGGAAGTGGACCGATATCGCAAAAGAATGTACCAATTTCCTTGGTCCGCAAGGCTATGGTGGCGTGCAGATTTCACCACCCAGTTCTGCCAATCGTGGCAGTAACTGGTGGGATATTTATCAGCCTGTCGATTACACCAATCTGACCAGCAAGATGGGCACAGGTGTTGAACTGCAAGCCATGATCAATACTTGCCACGCAGCCGGTGTGCGTGTGTATGCGGATATCGTCGTCAATCACCTGGCAGCAGGCAGTGGTACTTCTACCGCTGGTGCAAACTGGGTCGCGGGCAGCAGTTACCCGCGTTTCAGCGCCGCTGATTTCCATCCGGCCTGTGATATCCAGGGTAGTGATTACAGCAATAACCGCAATGCCGTCACCCAGTGCCGACTAGTTGGTTTGCCCGATCTGGATACGGGGGCCAGCTATGTGCAGGGCCAGATCAGGAATTATTTGACCAGCCTGATAGGCATGGGCATAGATGGCTTCCGCTTTGATGCAGCCAAACATATACGCCAGAGTGATTTGCAAACCATCGTGAATGGCGTGACACATACCACCACTTCGGGCGAGCCTTTATGGATTACCCAGGAAATCATCACTGATGGCACGGTAGATCGCAATTCTTACCTGAGCATAGGCACCATCAATGAATTCAAGTATCCAACGGCGATGAAAGAAACTTTCCGCAACCTGAATGGCGCCAGCATTTCACAAATACGCAGCATCATGGGCACGCCCGGCAACTGGGGTGGTACCTGGGGCTTCTTCACAGACAGCAGCAAGGCCACCGTGTTTATCAATAACTGGGACACTGAGCGCAATGGCGATTCCATGAATGCCAGCAACCGCAGTGGTGCCGCCAATGACACGCAAGGCAGCAAACGCTATGACCTGGCGAATATCTTCATGCTGGCCTGGCCTTATGGTGAGGCGCAAGTGCATTCCGGTTTTATCTTCACGGACACCAATGCCGACGCACCAGCCGCCAGCCCCTTTGATGCGAATGGCAATCCACTGATCAACCAGCAATGGGATTTCATCCATCGCTGGGCTGACATCGCCAATATGGTGGCTTTTCGTGCGGTGACATCGGGCCAGGGTGTCGATAACTTTACCAGCGGTAGCGCCAACCAGATCGCCTTTAACCGTGGCAGCAAAGGCTTTGTCGCCATCAATAATGAGTTCAGTGCATGGAACCAGAGCTTCCAGACCTTGCTGCCTGCCGGTACTTACTGCAATGTCGTGCATGGTGTCGCCAACGCTGGCAAAACCGCTTGTACTGCCGATGCAGTGGTGGTGGCGGAAAATGGCATGGTCACGCTCAGCATACCCGCGAATGGCGGCAGCACCGTACCCGCAGTGGCTTTGCACATCAACCAGAAACTCGGTGGCCCATCGAATGACACTACCGCACCATCTGTTCCGGGCGGGTTGACAGCAAATGCTGCCAGCAGTAGCAGCATCAACCTGAGCTGGAGTGCAGCAACAGACAATGCTGGTGGCAGCGGCATGAAGGGCTACAACATTGCACGCAATGGTGGCAGCTCAGTATTCAGCACCAGTACCAGCTTTGTTGACAGCGGCTTGTCACCATCCACCACGTATAGCTATACCGTTGCGGCAGTCGATAATGCCAATAATGTGTCAGCCAACAGCATTGCGGCCAGTGCGAAAACGCTGGCAGGTGCTTGTCAGGTACAGGTGAATTTCCAGGTGACCAATAACATGACCGTGGTGGGGCAGGATGTGTATCTCACCGGCAGCGGGGCAGAACTGGGTAACTGGAATACTGCAACGGCCACCAAATTGTCAGGTAGCCTATGGCCTCTGTGGACGGTGTCGCGCAATCTGAATGCCAGCACCACTTATGAATACAAGTACATTACCCAGGGCATTAAACCCCTGGCTTGGGAAGTGGGGGCAAATCGTGTGATTAATGTACCTGCCTGTGGCAGTGCACCGGTATCCATACCGGCCAGCACTTTTCGTCAGTAAGCTATTTCAGATAGCAATATCGTCCGGCAGGACAGAACATAGACCAAGGTGACTGTGAGGATCAATGACAAATTTTTGTCATTGATCCTTATATTTTTGCAATGCGTCTATCTGCTTTTGCAGGGATTGGTCAACGGTGAATGCCGGATAGATAACACGGAATTTGCGCCACTCATCCAGTGCCTCCTTGTTACGGTGGTTCTTCAAGAGTTGCTCGATTTTCTGCAACCAGTCATAGGCGCCAGGATGCGGTTCCGGTGCCAGGGCTGCGGACAGCGGTGGTGCAGCTGCCACAGGCGGTGCTGCCATGACAATGCTAGGCGCTGGCTGAGCGGCAGGGAATGGTGCTGCCGCAGGTAGATCAGATTTTTTATCTGTCGACGCTGTTTCACTGGATTTTGCCAGCATGCCTGCGGCCTCTGCTTTGGCATGGCTGGCATTCGCAGTGAGTGCCCGCATTTTTGCATTACTGGCGTAATGGTTTTCTGCGGCTTCTTTTTCTTCAGCGCCCGCGACATTGCTGTTTGTTTGCACAGGGGCGGCTGAAGACACTTCTTGTCTGCGTATCGCTGAGCCTGTGATCGTCACCTTCGTGGGTTCCGGTGCTGCCGCCAATATGGTTGGCGGCGGTGGAGTTGGCTCGGCCTGTCGTTCAGCCAGTTTGTATTCACTGCGTGGATTGGCGACGCTGGCACGTTTGGAGTCGTCGGCTTTCCTGCTTTCTTTGGCCTTGCTGGTTTCCATAGCTGGCGGCATAGCATTGTCCATGCTCGCTGCTTCTGGTGGCGCAAGCTCGGCGGCGACCTTAGCCTGCTTCGCCAAATCTGCCTGAGCTAGTTGTGGTAATGCTGAAATGATCTTTTCTTGTGGCACATGCGCATCTGGAGCGGCCACAGTCACAGGGTCTGTCGGGAAAGTTTCCTGGTTCTGCTGCATGACCACGGGTATGGCAAACAGTACGCTCGCAGCCAGACTCAGTGGCAGCTTCCAGCGCCATAAAAATGATGGCGGATTGCCGCTGCCTTCAGGGCCAATGACATCATTGGCTGCCGCTGGCACAATTGCTGGCGAAGTCGCTGTCGCTAATGGGGCTGCAAGAGCACGTTCGGCCTGCGCGATGATAGCCGTATCCAGCTCTGCCGTCGGTTGTGCTTGCGGCAAATCTTGCAGCAGGCTGGCGAGTTCGCCCTTACCTTGCAGGAAATCCTCAAATTCAGCTTCGTGCATGTCGTCGTTCCTAGATGTCATGCTGGCTCCCCCTGTTTCTGGGCATGCAATTCTGTGCGCAATTTTTGCATGGCATAACGCAATCTGCTTTTTACGGTCTCCGTGGATACGGCGGTAATGGCGGCAATTTCTTCCAGACTCAGGCCATTGAATTGCTGCAAGACCAGCGCTTCTTTCTGTTCGCTGGGCAGGTTCCTGATGGCTTCATGCAGACGCTCGGTCTGCTGTTTTTTTTCCAGCCGGGTTTCTGGTGACCTGGTCAGCGGTGTCGATTCTTGCGTGCTTTCCAGTGTATGTTCATATTGATCCGGGTCACTGTCGAGCAGGCTTTCCCTGTGACGCAATATGTCGATCAGGCGGTTGCGGGCAATCTGGTACAAGTAGGTCTTGAAGCTGGCAAGCGCGGTGTATTGCGACCTGGCCGCATGCAGTGCAGCCCAGCTGTCCTGCACAATCTCATCCACCCATTCCTGACGCGGTGAACGCCAGTCTATAAAGCGATACAAACCCAGGCGATGGCGCTGGTACAACTCTTTGAAGGCGAGCAGGTCGCCATCGCAATAGAGCAGCATCAAGGCCTCGTCTGTCTGGGGTTCGGTCATCATGGCTGCTAGTTTAACGGAAAATTCCGTCTCACCAGCATAATTTCCATGTGCCGTTAAGGTGAAACTGTAGCGCAAGCAAGCAGCTTTCAGCGTTTTTCTGGCAATCATTAACTTGCCAGAAAAACGCCCAGGCCGGCCTTTCCCTTGTATTAGGGCGCGATGCGTATTGCCAGCGGAGTTGTCCACGTCTTGTCAGTATCGTTATAGTACAGATAGGCAGAAGAGGCAGGCCCGGTATAACTGCCCGGCACCGTCGCCACAAGGTCCACCGCCAGTTTTTTCACTTCGCCTGGCTTCATGTCACGGAAATACAGTATCACTTCACGGGCTCGGGTTTCATAGAAATCGATCTGGCCTTTTTCACGCATTTCTTTCAACTGCCAGTTCTGGAAAGTCAGGCCACCGGGTAAGCCCAGACGTACCAGACTCATGGGCTGGCCGATTTGCGTCTTGTTGCTGATGACTGCATCCAACCTGACAGTTTCACCCATTTTCAGATTTGCCTTCGCCAGCCGGGTGTCAAGATTGATGACGGCGGCATTTGATGAGGCCGGTTCATTGCTGCGATATTCAATCGCCATGGAGTAGGGCAGGGCAGAGCCGCTGGCAGTCTTGAGGGTGATGCTATGTTTGCCAGGTGTCAGCAGGTTCTCAAAACCATTGAACAACAAGGGCTCACGTTTGCCTGCCTCATAGCTTTTCTCGCTGACCACGACGCCATCGACAAGCAGGCTGACTTTACCAGCAGTGGGTGCAACTTTGGTCGCCTCGTCAAAAGCGATCATTGCTTTCAGCGCCAGCACAGTGGCCTGTGTTGCACCCCATTGACCATAGCCGCTGCGGTTTGCCTGTAACCAGGTAATGCCTTTGCGAGCCTGTTCAAGGTGGCCATCTGCTTTCAACATGGCCAGCACCGCCAGCGATGTGGTTTCTATATGCAGATTGCTGCCACCGCTGCGGGTGATGGAGTGATTCGCGTTAGTCCACGAACCATTGGCATTTTGCATGCCTTCCAGTTTATTGATTGCGGCACGCCGGGCTTTTTCTGAGGCCGCCGTTTTTGCAGAAGGTGCCAACATGGTGCCGCTTGCCAATGCCAGTTGATAGGCGTCTTGCGTGGTTTCTGCCAGCTTGACGGATTTGCCTATTTCCTTGTCCAGCCCGCTTTCACCAGCGCTGACCAAGGCCCAGGTAATGTAGGCATCAGTCACTTCTGGTGCTGCACGGCCAAAACTGTCGAGCGCCTTGGCATCACGTTGGTAACCACCATTGCCATCACGTCTGGTTTTAAGCCAGCTTGCAGTACGCGCCAGCATGGCGCTATCGACGGAACCATAGATATTTTTCATATCGGCAAATTCCAGCAAGCCATAGGCAGTCAGTGCTTCATGGCCGGGGTCTCCACCAAACCATTCGTAACCTTTTTTCGGTGATTCAAAACCAGCCAGTTTTTTGTAGCCGCTATCGAGCAATTTGTTGGTGCGTTCCAGCAAGGCGCTGTCTGCAACATCATGTTGCTTGAGGTATTGCATGATCATCACGTTAGGGTAATTGGTTGATGAGGTTTGCTCGAAACAGCCAGACGGCTCGCGCAACATGCCTTCCAGTCCAGACACCATGGTCGAGAGTGGCGAGGTGTACACTTTGATCGAAGTCTGCACGCTGCCTTTGTTGGCCTTGCTGAGATCAATGTCGTGCGTGACCTGTCCCTTGATTTGGCCTGACTTCTCCAGCAATTGCGGAAAGCCAGGAGCAACCACCGGTATGCTGCGCAAGACCTCATCTTTCAAACCCGATGCAGTCGCTGACAACTGCACCTGAGACAAACCCTGTGTGCCCGTGACTTCAAGCGGGATGAACATGCTCTTGCGCTGACCAGCAGCGATAGCGCCCACTTTGTCGTTACTGTTACTGGCTTTCAAGAGCTTGCCAAAGTTGCTGTTGAGCGTGACATTGACAGCCTGCTCGCCTTCATTGCTCAGGGTGACGGGGATCAGCGGCTTGTCACCTGCCGATATTTCCAGTGGCAGCTTGGCCGACAAAGAAAATGGCAAGGAAGATTTGAGCACGTTTTCACTATGCCCGGCCTGCCCGCCACCAACACCTTCCGCTGTGACGCGGAAGGATGTGACCGCATCCGACAAGGCCAGCTTCAAAGTGGCCTTGCCATTTTTGTCGGTTTTTACTGACGGCGCCCAAAGCACGGTGTCGCGGTAGTCATCACGCGGGCCTGCATAGTCAGGCGTATATGCCGGAACCGGGAACACCCGTACTGCTGCCAAGGCTGCTGCTATCTCTGCTGGTGGCAGCGCTAATTTCGCTTCTGCCCGGGCAAAGTCTTTGTCAGCCTTGGGTGTTTCTGGAAAATATCTTGCTTCCATCTCTGCAGGTGGAGCGGCCACGATACGGCCTGCTGCAAATCCTTCTTTCATTTTTGCCATTGCAGGTTTTTGCGGTGCTGCTGGTGCTTCAGCGGCCGCCAGTTTTTTTAGCTCTGGTGCTGCTGCAACTACGGGAGCAGGCGCAGGCACGGGGGCTGCCATTGGTGCCGCCATTGGTGCCGGAACCGCTGCAGCTTTCATCAAAGGCGCAATATAGACAGGCGCTGCCGCATTCATCTCTTGCCGCCTGATATGGTTGCCGGTGACGGTAACCTTTTGTACGGGTGCGAGCACCTGCACCCAGTCAAAGCGTCTGTAGCCACGCGTGCCCATCAGCATATCCAGTGCCAGCGCGCTTTTGTCCTCACCCAGGTCGGTATAAAAATTGGGCTCTTCTATCTTGCCGGGCAATTCACTTTCCAGCATAAGACGCGACAGCATATTGGCACTCTTGTCATCGGCAAACGACAGCACAGTGTCATCGACAACAGACAGCGCCAGTTCTGCTGGCACAGCTTTGCCGCTGGCATCTCTGGTGCTGATGCTCAGGGCGACTTCGCCGCGCGGCACATAGGTCTTCTTGTCTTGTTCTACCTTGATCTCAAGCCGGTTGCGGCGATTGCGGAACACCAGACGCTCTGCCAGCGGGTCCAGGTTCTGGCTAAACAGCGTTACACGGGCGATGCCTGCAGTTGAAGTCGTGACAGGGTCTTTGGCTTGCAAATACATGACTGCCGGTTTGGCTGGGCCAGCCTCCATAGTGCCTGCATCAAATAATTTATCGCGCACGGTGGCAGCCACCACGATTTTTTGCGTGGTGCTGCATTGCACGGCAACACGCAAGGCTTTTTCCTGCCCATCCAGATCATCATAGCTGCGCATGACACAGCCTGTTTCTTCTGCCAGCGGCAAAGCATAGTGCTCAGTGACGCTGCTGGGTTTGCTGACTTCTGCGTGATAACTGCGACCTGTCGCCGGGGTGAATACCAAGCGGCCCAGACCATTTTTATAAGTGCTGAATTTGGCAACGGTGTTACCAAGGTCATCAACCAGTTTGCCCTCGGCATCTGCTGGTTTCCCTAATCTGGTTTTGGCTTCAAAATAGAGACGGGCAGGCAGACCCGCAACCATCTTGCCACCTTCAGGGAAGAAAGACAGCGCCAGCTTGTTTTGCAGGATGGGGATGGATTTTGAAATTGATTCAGTGACGCCGCCATCTTCCACCAGTATCGTCAACAAACCGTCACCAGTGCTGATGTTTTTCGGTAAATCAAATTTCACCAGCGCCTCACCGGTGGCATCTGTGGTGACATTCACTCGCGGTAATTCGACACCATCGACAGTAGCCACTGCGACCAGGCGCTTGCCAGATAGTATCTCGCCTGTGGGGCGTTTGACGGCAATCGTGGCGCTGACCTGCTCACCTGCACCATAGGATTTTTTCACAAATTCCAGAGTTTTTTTTATGCGTGGCGCTTCAAAGGCAGACACGATGACGGCACGTTCCAGGGTTTTGCCATCGCTGCTTGTTATACGTATCTTGTATTCACCACCTTGCGCCTCAGGGGGCAATTCAAAGTCATTGGCTGCACCGCCCGCCTCGACACGCAAGCGCTTCTTGATCACACTAGCGCCCTTGGGGGAGATCAGTTCCGCCGTTGACTCATTAATCGCTGAACCCGCCAAATTACGGGCTTTCAAGTCCCAGCTTTTAAACCAGATCGTTTCACCGGGTTTATAGAGTGGCTTATCTACCTGTATGTAGAGATTGCGACTCTCATGCGTGTCAAAGTAGCTATTGATCAATGCTGGCAATTCTTCTGCGCGCACTTGCCTGATTCTGGCTGATGCCGCCGGCGCAGGTTCTGCCGCAACCGGGCCCAGCACTGGTTTTTGCCCGTCCTGAGATGCGATAGGTTTATTTTTCTTGTTGCCTGCTTGCTTGGAGTGTGTTGCATCCGACTGCGGGCTTACCATCACATCACCCGTGGCAGCCACGCTCTCTGCGACATCGCCAAACTGATAGCTGCCCAACATCAGCAGCAACAAGGGGCACAAAATAGGTGCTTTAAAGTAGTGGCCAGATTTTTTCATTATTGATAATTTCCTGTATTTTTAGTGTGAACGAGGGCCTGGGGAACCCCCATAGAGGTGCTGCATGACATCAGGTATTTGTCGTGCGCTACATTTGCCGCGCTTTAATTCGGGTCAGGTACGAAACCACCGGGGAAGGGATTGGCATCATGATGGCGGCCACGCGGGATAATGCCGCGTGCGACCAGATGGGCATAGGTGTCATACTGGATACTGATGATTTCTTCAGGCTGCGGGCTGGCACGGCGAAAATCGGTATTTCTGACGCTGCTGTCTATGCGTTCGCCATGGCCTGTACCTATCCTGGCATCCATGGATTTTTCTGCCAGATCAGACTTGCTCTTTGCTAGATTGCCCATCGTTTCAGCAGAAGGTGAGTTGGAGGCTACAGGTGCCGGGGCCGCAGCTTCGGCGCGGCGTGAATACAAGGGTTCTACAGGCACAGGCTCCTTATATTCTCTGAACAGGGCAACGCCAATGACACCGACATTGTCTGGCCTGCCTGTGCGCGCCGCATACGAATCAGGCAACTGGGTGAAATAGAACGCTGCCACTTCATCCATGCTTTTGCGCCAGCCCTTGATCTCTACTGGTTGCCTTCCTGCCAGCACATAGCCCGATTGCTGGGGCGATGCCGTGGCACCCGTCAAGACATTGACACCATCGACAGACAAGACCGACAAAATACGCCCACCCGTCTTGTTGGTGATTTCTACTGCATAACGCTCTCCAGGCTTGCCTGCCACATAATTATTACCCTGATGACGCCATATAGGCAGCCTTTCCCCCGTGCTTTGACTGATGATGCTGACGCCAGCAAGCTGCCCCGCATTTGCCATCGTGCTTATCGTGGCCATAGTTCCCATTGCCAGAGCAGCCAGTACAGATATCCATTTGTTCATTTTCTTCTCCATAAAAAACGAGGGTGATACTCATTAAACGGAGCAGCAAAACAAAAGGGGTTAAGATTTTTGAAAAATAATTGAATAGATTGCGGTGTAAGCGTCATCTAGTCTCACATTTTCAATTTTTAAGGATAATATCAAGCTATCGCGGTATAGCAACCAGCCGCAGCTTACATTTGAGGAATACCCATGAACACAGAAAACACCAGCGAGTCGGCCATCCCGGCAGCAGATACACAATTCCTGGACGCAGTTGAAGTGCGCGTACTGGGCGTGCTGGCAGAAAAAGAAGCCGCCACCCCTGACAATTACCCCTTGTCACTCAATACTCTGGTGAATGCCTGCAACCAGCTCACCAGCCGCGACCCCGTCATGTCCGTCACCGAGTCCGAAGTGCTGGAAGCCATAGACAGGCTGGCTGCCAAGAAGCTGGTGAATGCCATCCACCAGGCCGGTGCCCGCGTTGCCAAGTATGAACACCGCATGCGCATCAAATGGATGCTCGACCAGCCCAAGGTCGCCGTGCTAACCATACTCATGCTGCGTGGCTTCCAGACCGCAGGAGAAATCCGCGCCCGCGTTGGCCGCCTGCATGAATTTGCCAGCGTCGCCGACGTAGAAAAATGCCTCGACTACCTGATGGACAAATATCCACCTCTGGTCGCCCGCCTGAACCTGACACCAGGTACCAAAGAGCCACGCTATGCACATCTGCTGTCTTGCGATGAAGCCAATTTGGATCAGGCCGAAGCCAGCAGCCCTGGCAGCACTGGTGGTTCAAAAAATGACAGGGTCAGCCTGCTCGAAGCAGAAGTTGCCCAACTCAAACAGCAGGTTAGTGACTTGAGTGCCCAGTTTGCAGAATTCAAGAAGCAGTTTGAATAGAAGTTTCGGGTATGTTTCTTGAAACTATTGAGGCAGCATGATTTCAAAACAATATGTCAGCCGCGTCAGCTTGCGCAGGGATATCGTCGAGTCTTTTGAGCGTTACCCGTTTTCATTACCGGCTATAAAAAACTTCGAGTATGTGGATCTGCATCCCAAGATCACCTATTTTGTTGGTGAAAATGGCTCAGGTAAATCTACCTTGCTGGAAGCTATTGCCGTTTCTTTGGGTTTCAATGCCGAGGGTGGCACCAAGAACTTCAGCTTCGGCACGCGGCGTTCGCATTCTGTGCTGGATGAATATTTGCGCATTGCCAAAGGTGTGCGCAAGCCACGCGATGGTTTCTTTTTGCGTGCCGAGAGTTTCTTCAATGTGGCCACTGAAATTGAAAAACTGGATGAAGGACCAGGTGGTCCGCCGATTATCAATTCCTATGGCGGCATCTCCTTGCATGAACAATCGCACGGCGAATCCTTTCTGAAACTGATGACTGAACGCTTCGGCGGCCAGGGCTTGTATATACTCGATGAACCTGAGGCCGCCTTGTCACCACAAAGGCAACTCGCAGTATTGTCACGCATCCATGACCTGGTCGAGGACAATTCGCAATTCATCATCGCCACCCATTCACCCATACTCATGGCTTATCCCGATGCCTGCATCTACCAATGCGGCAAGGAAGGCATTGCAGAAATTGCCTATGAAGAAACCGAACACTACAAGGTGACGAGGGATTTTCTGGCAAATCCCAAGCGCATGATGGATATGTTGATGGAGCGTTGAGCTTTGGATTGCAGTGGATCTTTGAAAGACCAAAAAACTCAAAGAGGGGGCACAGAGAATGCGCCGTGTCCCTCTGTGTTGAGATGTCTTGATACTGATTATTTTTGATTGAGCATAGCAATCACGACGATTACTGCGATTGCCAATAACACCGCCCCCGCAATCTTCCATGCAGAATACGGGCGTTCACCCTGTACTTCGCCAGTCTGGCCATTCACCAGGAAGCGGTACACCTTGTCACTGTATTTGTATGACGACAGCCAGATAGGCAGCAGGATATGCTTGAAGCTGATATTTGAATAGCGCGGTTGCATGGCGCTGATGCGCTGGTGGTCACCACCGATATCGCGGCAGATGGCATCGCGGATCACGCTTTCCATCTGGTTGCGCGCATCCACAAAGCCGGGTTCCAGGCCGACCTGGTAAGCCTCTACCGTGAAGCCGGACACATAATCATCGCGATAACCCTGCAATTTTTCCAGATTCCAGGGGGCCAGGTTTTCCGCATATGAAGTCGGCAGGGTTTTTGAACCTATGACCAGTACATCATCAAAGGCCACCTGCACCGCACCCGCCGCCGGATACCAGTTGGTTCTGGTCACCTGCCGGGTCTTGGTTTCGCCATTTTCGGTATAGGTTTCTGTCACCGTGTAGTCAACACCGCGCTGGCCCTGATAGGTGGTATAGCTGTCGGCATCATAAGTCCAGTAAGGGGTGTAGATACCCTTGAGGCCACGCTCAGCCCGGTAAGCCTTTTTCAGCGCATTGGGGGCAAACCACAAACCTTTGACCCAGTCGGCAAATTTGCCACGCGCTTCAGATTCCTTGATATCAAACGGTGCAATCGCCTTGGGCCTGATTTTGCGCGCAGCATAAGCATTGGTCGCGATCAGCGGTACGGCACAAAACGGGCAACGGTCAGACACCAGGTTGGCCGCCAGTTGCGATTCTGCCCCACAGCCTGTGCACTTTACGTTCTGGCTGGCGATGGTTGGCTCATTGCCTGCCTGGTCTGCCAGATACGCCTGATAGTCCAGCTCTTCTACGGCCGCAATGGTGGCTTCCTGGTCTTCCGGTATATCATTCTTGGAACCGCAATAGGGACATTGCAAGGCATGCTGGCCAGGCGCGTATTCCAGCTTGGCACCGCAAGATTTACAGGGATAGTTTTTTGTCGTCACAGGTGATGATTCCAGAACAAAACACTGGGCGTCGCCCCCAGCAGGGGCGACGCCATATCAGATGAAGGATGGATTGCGTAGGGCTGCGATGGATTGTTAAGGCAAAGGTGGTGGCATGGATGCAAACAAGCCAGCCAGGTCAGCCTGGTCACCCGCTTTGCCCCAGGCAGCCATGCCCTGACGCCACACCAGGCTGTCACGCGTCAGGCTGCCATTGCCCACTTGCGATTGCAGCACATGCATATCGAAGGGCCCTGTCTGCGCGCCATTCTGTGCGACAAAGTATTGCACTGCCGTTGGCAAAGGTGGCGGCATGCCAGCACCTGCAGCCGGGGCAGCGGCTGGCTGCGGGTTATTGCCAAATAGTGTGCCCATGCTCTGGCTCAGCATACCGCCTACACCCACGCCCATCATGGTGCCTGCTGCGCCGGGGTTTTGGGCCGCATCACGCAAGGCTTGCGCACCCTGATACTGGGCAAACTGGTTCATATTGCCTATCACGCGCATGGCACCTTGCTGGTCTATGGCTTTTTCCACCTCTTCCGGCAAGCCTATGTCCTGCACCTGTACTTCGCACAGTTCCAGACCATATTGCACAAAGTCAGCCGCAATTTTTTCCTGTATGCGCCTGCCCACTTCGGTGACCTTGGCTTCCAGGTCGATGATGGGCACACCAATCTCAGGCATGACTTCCTTGATGCGCGTGCCGATCTTGCCGCGCAGGTTTTCTTCTATATCCGCTGTCGTAAAGTCAGCCTTGGTGCCCACCAGCTCCACCAGCATGGCCTTGGCATCGACTATGCGTATGCCATAAATACCAAAGGCAGTCACACGCACCACGCCAAATTCAGGGTCGCGCATGGTCGCAGGGCCAGCCGTGCCCCATTTCATATTGGTGAAACGGGTCGTCTTGAAGAAATATACTTCTGCCTTGAAGGGGCTGTTGAAGCCATATTTCCAGCCCTTGAGCGTACTCAGCAAAGGCATATTGGCGGTCGACAATTCATACATGCCGGGCGTGAACACATCCGCGACCTGCCCCTTGCCCATCTGGCCTTCATTGACCATCACCGCAATCTGCCCCTCGCGCACCGTCAGCTTGGCACCCATCTTGATTTCATTCTGATAGCGCTCAAAGCGATGCACCATGACATCGGGACTGTCATCCAGCCATTCGACAATATCGATAAATTCATTGCTGAGCTTATTCCACAGACCCATAGTGTTCTCCAAAAAACAAAATTCTTGCAGGATGCTGGCAGGCAATTCTATTGATAGCGGCCAGCAGCTATTCGGCGAATAGGCGCAAGTGACTGAATTTCACCAGCACATTCGGCGTAGGCAGAGTATTGCTGAATTGGTACATTATCACAAGGGTGGGGAGATATTTTAGGAAGAAAAAGCGCATTGCGTATTTCGGACGATTTTGATGCATCACTAAGTCGTAACGGAAATTATGTTCAGTTTATTGCCAATGTCTCCGTGAACGAAGGTTCTATAATTGTAAGGAAGCTATAAAATGAGTAAATTTTTGGCAATTGTATTGTTACTCGTCAACTTCAATCAGTGTTACTAAATTTAGTCGTTTTAGTTCATCAATTATTATTTGGTTTAGTCCGGCAGCATTTATATCGACAGTTTTTAGAAATTTCTTTGCGGAAGGAACATCGAGTTTAGAATCTGGATAAAGCTGATCTAGTGCAGTAGCAGCGATTCGAGATAGGCCGAGCTCGACATATGATTTACTGGATTCTGTTGCAACACCTAACTCCAGTGCTAACGAAAAATCGAATATTTTAGATGTCATTTCACCTTTACTTTCGGTTCGAAGTACGAGTGTCAAAATATCAATGTACATTTTTCCAAACTGTACAAATTGGTATCTTATGATGTCTTCAATTACATCAAAAACAGATCGAATAACTTTGTTTACATTTATTTGTATTGGACGAACATGTGTTTCTCGCTCCCCGCTTTCTTCGGAAAGGGAATTTATTTTTTTGCGTTCGTAGTCGAGTGCTTTTTTGACGATGAGCGGATATGGAAGACCTCGCATCCAAGGTAAAGCATAGACTGCCACATAATTGCCATACTTTTCTGAGTACCCAATTATTTCCTTTGAGACCAAATTGAAGATATTTGAGTAGACGTCATATGCTCGAACGTCATGAGGATTAATCGGTATTATTAGGTCAAGATTACCTTCTTTGACTATTAATACCAGTTTCTCATAAAGTCTTTTTTGTCCAAATGGATCTATAGTCCAATTGGACGAAAGTAGTTCTGCTGGCAAATTAATCGCTTTTGACGCATCAATCGCAGTTTTCGTCACATTTGCTAGTCGCTCCTTTGAAATTTTTGGAACAACTCGCGTCACAAACTCCGATATATCTCCACGTGCTGCCCTAGCTATTAATAATCCGGTAGCTGATCTAATTCGACTTGGGCGATCATTGTTGCGTGCCAATTTCGGCATGTCCCCATTTAATGCCCTGATTACTTCATCATATGAATCCAGAATAGTTTGTTTGAATGCAGGAAGTATCTTGAATTTAACTAGATTATTCATGGATTGTTGAGGCCATTGGTCATAATCTACTAAGAAAACATTTCCTACAATATCCTTCCTCATTCTGCCTGCACGCCCTGCAAAGTTCCATAATAGAGCAGGTTCCAATATTGTCCCCTTACCGCGAGTTGGTGTTCCAATGAAGACATTTCGTGCGGGAAGATTAACGCCTTGAAATAGAGTAGTCGTGCACGTAAGGAAACGAATTGCTCCTGATTTAAACGCAGCTTCAATTGCCTCGCGTAATAAATTGGGCATTTTCCCATAGTGGAATGCAACACCATTACGTATCATTGACGCAAGGTTATATTCGTTATGTATATGTTTTTCTATGAAGGTAGCAAGCTCTTCAAGAGCATTGTTCTTTTGTATTTTGTATTCTGCCGAAATTTGTGACGCGACTTTCTCTGAATCACTTGGGCCAGTGGCGTAAACTAGGGAACCTCCTTGCGATCCAAGTTCTAGGGCGACTTTGGCAAGTCGCGATCCTGTAATATTAAAATCGCGATCACTGGAAATTTGACCTATTGGTTGGATACCTTTTGAAGTCAATAATTGAAGAGTTAGTCCGTTTTTATTTTCAGACTCATTTACGAGAATTCTGTTTTGAAGTACAGGTGAAACAGTGGTTGTAGCGTAAGTCAGATTATCTATACCCACAGACTCTGCAGCTTCTTCGAAACCTTCCGCTCCAGGCGAAAGCATAACAATTCGTGTGTTTTTCCCGCGTTGTATCAGCTGATCTATGCATTCTTGAAGGATCATGCCACGTGATCCGTCCGATAAATTTTGTGCTTCGTCAATTATAACTAAATCAAAAGGTGCGTTTGAAATAGCTATTAGTACCTGCAATCTTTCTTGAGTTAGTACAAATATTTGTTTTGGATTTTTTTCAGAATCCAGCGACGGAATCGCCGATACTCGAACACCTGCTACGTTTTCCATTCTCGCTTTAATTGTTTGAAGAATTTCGGCAAGAAGCGCTCGCGTAGGCGCAACGTACACAGTAGAAAATTTCGCTGCGAATTCAACAGAGCGACACATATGCTCAATTACCAAAAAGGATTTTCCAGCTGATGTTGGGGCTGAAATTGCAAGAGATTTTGTATCTGGTAACGCTTCCCATATTGATTTTTGATAGTCTGTAAGCGGGAGACGAAGGCCTCCAATAGAGACGGTGTTCAATTCTTGAGATAAACGTCTTTGTAATATTCCGAGCAATGTGTCATTTGATGAATCATAGTCCTTTTCTATATAAGCTAGTCCTGGAAAATTTCCTAATTCCGTCATTATTCGGGTGCATCGTTCATGAATGCTTTTCTCTTTGCTAATAAGAAAAGAATTAAGTGCAATGGATTGCGCCATTGTCTTAAAAATGTCTGAGTTAGTTTGCGCAAACACAGAGGCGCAATAGAGCAGCATGAAGTGCTGGTCAATACTCAACTCTACATGTTTGTATTTTAATTTATTTGGAAGAGTTGACCCCGCCCCTTTGCATTGAAGTGCCTGAAATGCAGTCCAATATTCAGGATATTTTACTAAGCGGTTCGCGAGATCTGTCACAAAACTGCTCATTTTTTCTTGCCTTCCGGTTTTTGCGCATGAGATATTTCACTTATTCCCATTTCGGAATAAAATGCTTCGCGGAGTTTGTCAACACTAGGTACAGCGACAAAAAAAACTATGCACTTATTTGGATTTGCGCCGTGATCCTTCAAGTGTTTCAGTGTTGCATCATAGTGATGACGGCCTTCATTGCCATATATCCCTGAAAAATGTTTTTCGTGAATATCAGTAGGGCCATCTGAAACAGGAATCACGTTAGAGAAATGTTTTTTTTCCGAATAGCAGATAACACCTACGTAGCGCTCACGACGTTGAATTTCTGGTTTGCCGATTACGTCGAAGTGATCAAGAGCTAGTTTGCGTACTTCACCTTCAAGTACATCTAAATTCCCCAGATCGCCTACTAGTTCATATTCGCGCAAATATTGCTTCTCATTCTTTGAAAACCCGGCTACTGATTCAGCAAATTCACGAACGCCAGCGTTAGCAGTTTGTGAAAGTTTTGATTCAAGAAAATAAATTGATAATTGACCTGAATCGAAAGTTGCATGAATACCGTCAAGACCATGAATTGGCATATTTGTAGATGTCTTTAGTGACATCTTTGCTGCTACTTGCGCAGCTTGTAAATGATGAACAGCAACACAGTAGGCTAGTACTTCTCCGACCTCACTAGCTCTGGATGGATACTTCTTATTAAAATCGACGAAGACGTCTCGAACCACACGAACTATTTCTGTGGTGGCAGAAATATCCCCTGGGGCGGCATTTTGTATGGTTTTTTGAAATTCTATGCGACGTTTTCGCGAGAGTGCATAATTTACGCATTGCTTCCAAAGAAATCTAGCAAGGCTATGGACTTGCGGCATATCTTCATTAAAACGGACATAAAGTAAAGTTGTAGGAGGAAGGAGAGATGCATCATCAATTTTTGATGAATAAGCACAATTGACAACAGTATTTAAAGCAACTTTGTCTAGTAATTCTGCGAGCGAATGCTCCAGTTTTTTATTTTGATCTTCTACACTCAAGGAATATTTTCCCTATCTGCAAGTCAACGTTTTAGTATTTGCGCGAGGCGCATCCCACGAATACCAATTTTATTATATTAGATAACTTACAAAATAATTAATAATTGAGGATTTGGTGTAACTTTCTTAAAATATAACAATATTAAAGCTGACTTCCCTAAAATATTCCCTGTGAAGTGTGGTTTTTTAATATGTCGTTAATGTGTTTTCAATAAAATTAATGATGATCTGTTAGATTATTTGTAATAATTAGTGATTCGTTAGAGTAAGTTCTTTTTTGCTGATTTATGTGTGACTTATTGGATATGGCTATACTAGTAGTATAAATTTGACCTATTCGCCTCAATGACTTTGCCCACTATCGTCAACGTCTTTTTCGAGATAGGCAGATCCTGCGCTGCGCTCTTGAAGTCAACACCTGTAATTAACTCCAGCATCTCATCAATAATATTCTGCGCTTCTTTTTCTTTCATCCCACTGTCTTGCGCAACTTTCAGGATATGTGCCCGCGTTGGTGATTTGCCTTCGCCAGCTATGTCCATGAAATGCTCGCCGCGATAACCAGCGCAATAGGTCAGGTCATATGGCGGGGCGAGTTCCCATTCATTGTTTTTGTTGAGCAGGTAGGACAGGTTTTTGGCATGGTCGTCGCGATTGTTCATCAGTACGTTGAAAACGCAGCGTTGTAATGCTTTTTTTAATTCTCGTGCATCCCTTGTCAGTCTGCGGGTTGCGCGCATGAATTCGCTGTAACCTAAACTTGGTGTTTGAAAGTGGACGTGCAACATGCCTGCGAGCGAGTGGACGTGAATGCGCTGCTCCTTATCTCGGTCAAAACGTTTTGTGCCAAATGCTGTCATGCCGTCTGGCAATTCAAAGAATTGTGTGTCGCCCATGCCCAAGCCGCATTTGCGTGCCAGCCGGGCATACAGTTCTTCCAGTGCGCAGCTATCGCTGGCGTCTTCTTTTGCAGGGAACTTGATGAGCCAGGATTCTGCATCTGGCATATATTCAGTGCTCATTTTCCCGGTTGCTGGTTGGTAGTAAACCAGCGCCTTGGGGCGTGCACCGCCGGGGGAGCCGCCTGCCTTGGCCAGTTCATCAAGGACTTCGTGGCTATCGTCTGCCAGCAATGCCCGCACTTCTTTTGCGAGTTCTATTAATGCTAGGTCGGTGACTGCCAGATGGGTCTCGGTGCCGGGTTCATAGGTAAAAGCACCCATGGTGTTATCACCAAGATAGGCGAGCATGTCTAGTACAGAGACAGTGTCGGTATCGATGCCTTTGGCTTTCATGCGGCGTTTCATCAACTGTAAACCCCAACTGTCCGGCAAGGAGTCGTAGACTAATCCCGGCACCCGCATGATGGGCAGGTAATCGGTCTGTTTGTCAGGGTAGGCATTTGGACGCAGTGGCAGGCGTATGGGGGATAGATCCAGGCCACGTGCGAGTGCAACAGGCGAATACTGGAACAAGATATCGCGGCCATCGTCGGCCAGTGTTCCCATCCAAAGGGATACGCCATGCGCGTTATAGTTGACCTTGAGTTCTTTCATGACGGGCTTTTGGTTTTGCGATATGCCCGCTGCCTGGCTTGTACGGCAGACTTTGCCCGCATGTCTTCTATGGTATTGGTTTGCGGCACCAGGACCGTCTGTAAATCTGGCGTGGCATTCAGTGACTCAAGTATGCGGACAAAGTTGGCCAGTGTGCATTTGCCAGTACGTTCAAAGCTGCTGACAGTTTGTGCCGAGATGCCTGTGCGTTGCGCCAGTTCTTCTATGCTGATGTTCAACAGCAAGCGCCGCTCACGTGTTCTTTCGCCGAGTGTCAGGCAAATTTCATCAGGCAGTAGTAAAGAGAAATCCATTGGTTTTATATAGATTAGGCTTAGATAATCTAACTTTCCAATAGAATTATACTGGTTATGATGCTGGCGTTGGCTTAATTTTTGAGCAAATTACTCTGCAAAATGTTGCTTCTTGATTAATCCTCACCCTCACTGTTACAAGGATGAGGCATTGACTCAATGTGAATCGGGCAAGCAACTCACCCCGCCTGATCCACCCTCTCCAGATGTCCTGCACCGGCCCCCCAGCTCCTGAGCTTATGCCCCTTTACCGCATAAAAGAAAATCATCAGATAACAAGGCAGCATGACCCAGTAGGCGGTTTGGGGATTGCCTGTGTCGGAGAATTTTCCGTATAGCATCGGCAGCAGTGCGCCGCCGGCGATGCCCATGATGAGCAGGGCAGAACCGGCTGCGGTGTATTTGCCCAGGCCTTGCAGGGCCAGTGGCCAGATGGAGGGCCAGACCAGGGCGTTGGCGAGGCCCAGCAGGGCGAGGAAGAATACCGTGTTGGGTACAACGGGTACGCCAGCCCAGGCGATGATTGCCTGTGCAATACTGGTGTCGGTGGCGGAGCTGGTGGCGACGCCGACGGTGAACAGCAGGCCGCTGATGGCGGAGAACAGCAGGGCAGTTTTTTGTGTCATCAGCTTGGGGATGGTGGTGGCACCAAGGATGTAGCCTATGACCATGAAACCCATGGTGTAGGAAGTCAGCACGGCATAGTTGTTGACACCCAGGTTGTGGCCATACAGGCCTATGGTGTCACCAGCGATGACTTCGACGCCAACATAGGCAAACAGTGAAAGCGCACCCAGCACCAGTTGCGGGTATTGCAGCACGCCCCATCTGGTGACTTCTGGCTGGTTCTTTTCCTCATCTGCCCGCAATTCTGGCAGTGAAGAAAAATGCACGATGCCCATCACCACCAGCAAGCCGCCCGCCATGATGGCATAGGGACAAACCAGGCGCGATGACAGTTCAGAGCGCAAGGCGAGGCGGCCAGCATGATCAAGCGCTGCCAGTGCCGTGTCAGAATACTGCTCCATGCCGGACAAAATCAGGGCAGAAAACACCAGTGGCACGACGATGCCCGCGCCCTTGTTGAACAAACCCATGATGCTGATACGCATGGCAGCGCTCTCGCGTGAGCCTATGCAAACGATGTAGGGGTTGATGGCTGTCTGCATCAGTGTCATGCCGGTGGCCAGGGTGAACAGGGCCAGCAGGAACAAGCCGTAGTAGCTGGACTTGGCTGCCGGGATAAACAGCAATGCCCCCACCGCCATGATGCCCAGGCCGAGGGTCATGCCGTTCTTGTAGCCGGTGCGGCTGAGTATGGCTGCCGAGGGCAGGGCCATGACGGTATAGGCGATGTAAAACGCAAACGTCACCCACAACGCCTGGAAGTTATTCAGGTCGCAGACTATTTTCAGGAAAGGGATGAGTGAGCCATTGAGCCAGGTGGCAAAACCCAGGATAAAAAACAAGAGGCTGATAAAGAACATGGCGATGACCACGTCCTTTGTTGATCCTGACGCTTGATCATTGTTATTCATGAGGTGTTCCAGACGTATTTAAAGTGGTCACTTGATCTTGAGCTGTAACAAGTACTTTTTGATCGTGCAAAAAAAGCCTCCCCTGCTGCTTATGTGGGGAGGCTCTTCTGGCGCTCTTCGCATGGTGAGCTGAATCACTTCAGATCACTTTGGTGCAGATGAGCAAAGATCAGAACTTGGCTCTGACGCCTACGCTGTAACGAGCGCCGTTTTCATACACGCCTACTGGCAAACCATCGGTAGTATTGGTGCGGATGACAGAGTTGGTCAGGTTCACGCCAGAGGCAAACAGGCTGATTTTTGGTGTGATGTCCCAGTTGGCCGTGGCGTCCCACTGGCCATAGGCGCTGGTGACATCCTGGCCACCTTCATTCAGGCCACCGTAAGATTTGGAGCGGTAGTTATATGAAAGGCGGAAGCTGATGCCGTTCTTTTCATAGTAACCACTGGCGTTCAACTGGTTGCGTGAATTGCCTATGACATTCAGTTTCTGGCCGCCAGCAATCGAACCCGCCTTGGCATCAGTGAAGGTGTAGTTCACGATGGCGCCAAAGCCATTGCCAAATGCCTGTTGCCATTGCAGTTCCAGACCATTGATGACGGCACCGTTGTCGGCATTGTGCGGACGTGTTACCGGGCGGGTTACACCGCCAACATTTTCTTGTGCTGTCGAGGTGTAGATAAAGGTATCCAGGCGCTTGGTGAACAAGGTGGCAGACAACAACGATGCATCAGAAAAATACCATTCTGCACCTATCTCGGCCTGGTCCGCATGGTAAGGTTTCAGCAAGGGATTACCAGCAGTGGCTGCATTGGTGGTGCCGCTGACTTCGGTGCTGGCGCTGAGGTCGCTGTAAGTGTTGCGTGCCATCACGCGGGCTACTGCGCCACGCAGTATGAGGTCTTTGCGCAAGTCATATACGACGTTCAGGCTGGGCAAGACATCATTGTAAGTACGTGTCGTGCTGCCGATGACGTAGTTGCCCTTGCCTGTCAGGTCTTGATAGGCTTCAGATGTTTGCTCAGTCTTGACCAGGCGTACACCAAAGTCGCCGCGCCATTTATCCAGTGCATAGTCGGCCTTGACATAGGCGGCGGTGATTTTTTCCTTGATCTTGTAATACTCGCCCTTGGCTTCTTTATAGACCATGCCCTTGTCATACATGGCAAAACCCTTGCTGGCGGCCAGGCTGTCGTTTACCCATGCATATTGAGTCAAGGAACCGGCGGTTGCAGCCGCCTGGCTCAGCAATGGTGACGGGCCAGTCGATAAATCAGCCAGGCTGAAAGCCTGCCAGCCAGGACTGCCAGGGCCTACTGTGCCTATGGTGCGGTGGTTTTGCACAGTGTTGTCACGGTATTTCAAACCAAACTTGATGTCCTTGATGAAGGAGCCAGTCAGGTCCAGCGTCACGTCAGCCTGCGCATAATTTTCTTTGCTTTCCATCTTGCGTATCCAGTCACGCGCACCTTGCAGCGTGAGCTTGCTTGGGTCCAGCGGGCTCATGTCAAGATAGGTTACTTCATAGGTATTTGGTGCGGTATTGATCGTGGCGCGGGTATTGCCAGTGAACCAGAAATTGCGGTCATGTTTGCTGCCCCCCTCTGCCTCGGTGCTGCCAAGCTGTCCATGTACTTTCCAGCCATCACCTTCATAATTGCCTTCCAGATCCAGCACCTTGGATTTGATGTATGCTTCACGGTAGATAGGTTCAAACGAGACGCCCGTCGTCGGCCCTACAGTACCACCGACAAAAGCCTTGGTGCCGTCAGAGGTGGTGATGAAGCGTGGATTGGTGACACGGATAACATTATTGCCATCAGCCAGGCCACCTACTTGCCACAGGTAGTTCTGGTTATTATTGTCCATGCTCATATCTGAATTGATGTAATTCAGGGAGAGGTCGCTGTCACGGTTAGGTTTGATTTGCAGGGTGACATTGCCAGTCGTGCGCTCACGGTCCTGGCGGAAAATTGCTGAACCACCACCCCAGGATGCATAGGCATTGGGCGTGGCGACATTGTTTTGATCGATGATGGTGTACTTGGTGGAGTCAGTAAAATTCTCCAGGCCATCACGGCGCATGGTGCGTTTTTGCTTGCTCAGGGACAGCAGGATACCCAGCGTACCTTCATCATTTTTCCAGTTCACCAGGCCAGAGACTTGCGGGTCTGTCTTCTTGGGCAATTCAGAGTAAGTCGCTTCCAGCGAGAACTGTGCAGTCAAAGGGGTTTTGAATTGCAGGGGTTTGCGGGTCTTGACATTGACCAGGCCACCGATACTGCCTTCATCCAGATCTGCCGATGGGCTTTTGTAAACATCAAGGCTGCCGACCAGTTCAGATGGCAGGATGTCATAGTTAAAGCCACGGCTTTGCGAATCATTTTTCCACCAGTAGGCTGAGGCTACCGACTGGCCATTCAACTGTGTCATGTTGAGGCTTTTATCTGTGCCGCGTACAAAGATATCGCGGCCTTCACCCCAAGTGCGGTCAACAGAAATACCAGGTACACGTTGCAGGGAATCAGCAACGTTTTTATCCGGGAATTTACCCAGGTCTTCTGAGTTGACGCTGTCAACGATGTTTTGCGAATCGCGTTTTCCAGCCAGGTTTTTTTTCAGTGTATCGCGTATGCCTCGCACTTCGACTACTTGTGAGCCAGGTGCGCCAGCGGGTGTTTCGTCTGCCGCGTACACCACATTAAATGCGCTTGTACCAAGGACGATGGCGATCAGTTGCGGTAACAGTTTTTTCTTGAATACGGGTTTGTTCATGTAAGTCTCCTTCAGTTAGTTTTACTCATAGGTATCACATCTTTTTTTATTGCAGCAACTTGACCTCACCAGAGAATGCCACGGGCGGGGTAAAAAACTTTCTTCTCAACTCTTTTTAATCCTGGCCTTTTTTCTTGCTGCAAACAGCAAGAAAAAAATGCCGACGCCGCACTAAGCGTCGGCAAAAATAGTCATACTTCTTGGGGGAGGTATGATCTCAGCGCTTGAGCCTGTACACACTTTCAAAACTGTTCTGTATCTTTGTTGCTGCTTCCTTGCCTGTGATCGTGCCATTCAAGAGATCGGCATTCACGTTCCATAATTCCTGTTCCATGCTGGGCTGGCCGCGGTTCAGTATCTGTGCGTTGACACGGATGCTGGATTCACAAGTGGTGCGCCATTCCATCATTTGCTTGCCTATGGGGTCACGTACTGCGATCAAATGATTCGACAGCGAAAAAAATCCGGTGACGCGGTTGGTATACAAGTCGGCAAATTCTTGCGAACCCAGCCATTCAAGAAACTTGTAGGCATCCTCTTTATTGCGGGACTTTTTGTTGATACCTATGCCTATATCCATGTGATCGAGGATGTAGCACTTGTCACCAGTTGCGCGCACGGGTGGTGCAAACACACCAAAATCCAACCCTTGCACCTGATTGAAGTAAGAGATATCCCAGGACCCAACCGGATAAACCGCCGCCTTGCCAGAGGCGAATTGATGCTGGCTGTCGCTATAGGTTTGCGTGCTGGCTGTGCTGGGCAAATACGAGCCCAGCTTGGCGGCATAATCAAAGGCGGCCACATACTGTGCATCAGTAAATTTTGCCTTGCCAGCGATAAGCGCCTTGCGGCCTGTTTCACCATGCCAGTAGTTGGGTCCTATGCTGGTGAACAGGGTTTGCGTGGCTTCCCATTTTTCTGCCGTGCCCAATGCTAGCGGAACATAGCTGCCATTCTTTTTCACTGCATCCAGCACGGTCAAGAATTCAGCCTGGTTTTTTGGTGCTTGCAGATTGAGTTTCTTGAAGATTTTTTTGTTGTACAAAAAACCGTGAATGACAGATGCCACAGGCATGCAAAAAGTCGCTTTCGCATCATCAGTCTGCCAGGCCAGCAAGGCAGTGGCTTCAAAATGCTCCATGCCTGGCTTGCCATCGAGTTTGTCCAGAAAGCCTTTGTTATACAAGGTCTGCGATACATCGAAAGGGCGGCAGGCGACCAGGTCGCCTGCTGTACCACTGCTAAAACGTGTCAGCAGTGTGCCGTCATATTCTGTTGGCGTAGTGGGCGTGAAACGGACATCGATGCCAGAGTGGCGTTTGGTAAATGCGGGTATCAGGACTGTTTCCCACAAGGCTTTGTCATCCACGCGCCAGCTCTCCAGGACGAGCGTGCCAGCATTGGCTGTGCTCATCATGGCGGTGGCGCATAACATGGCGATGTGGGGGATGCGGTTCAAGAGAAACCCTGTTCAGAATAGTTATCCGGCTAAACCAATCGATATAAATGAATTACCTGAAACTGATACTAGCAACCTGATGAATGTAATGCCACTTGCCTATCTGTTGAGGTCGGATTTTTATAAGTGATTGATTCATTGAGGATTTGTGTGAGCAGCTCAGGTGAGCAGCTTACAAATCCTTACCCGGTTTTGACACTGGTATTGTTGCTTGCTGGGATGTGGACGATTTGCAGATGTGTGGATACCTAAGCTGGTAAAACTTAACTTAAGAATTCCTTACAAAACTTTACAAAAGTCCAGATTCAGGTGTTGTGAATTGCGCAGACGAGTGTCCGCCTGTCTTTTAAAGACAAGCTGAGGCAGGAAGAAAATGCTGAGATGCTAGTGATATGCCTGCTCAGGCATTCGCCGCGCCTGGCAAAGTGATGGTGGCCTTCAGCCCGCCTTCTAGATGGTTTTCCAGCGCCAATGTGCCGCCATGGGCCTGGATGACGCTGCGGGCTATGCCCAGACCCAGGCCCATGCCAGTTTCATTCTGGCTCCGGCCATGCACCAGGCGTACATAGGGATCAAACAAACTTGGCAAGGCGTCTTCCGGCACACCGGGGCCATGATCGCGTACCTGTATGACGACAGTATCCGCAGTAGCGTGAACGCTGATTTCAGCCCGTTCGCCATAGTAGAGGGCATTGTCCAGCAGATTTCCTATTGCACGTTTTAGCGCTAATGGCTTGCCATAGACGGTCACGCCTGAATCAGTAAATGCCACATTATGCTTGGCCAGATAGGCACTGCGCACCAGTCTGCGTATCAGTGGATCGAGTCTGACTTCGGTAGGGTTTTCATGGATGTCGCTATCTTTTACGCATTGCAATGCGCCCTTGACCATCATGTCAAGATCATCCAGGTCTTCTTCAAATTCACCACGCAAGACATCATCATCAAGCAATTCTGAACGCAGCTTGAGACGCGTGATGGGCGTGCGCAAATCGTGTGAGATGGAAATGAACAGGCGCTCGCGGTCTTCGATATAGCTCTGTATGCGCTGGCGCATGGCACTGAAGGCGCGGGCGGTGTTGATGAATTCCTGGCTGCCAGTCTCTGGCAAGTCTGGCACCTGCTCACCCTTGCCAAAGGCAGCTGCGGCATCCGATAAAGCCGCCAGTGGGCGCGTGATCCAGCGTACCACCATGATGGACAGCAGTAATACCGCTGCCAGTGACAGGCCCTGCAAAACCAGGCGGTCAAAGGACAGGGGATCATTGCCCTTCAAAAAATAAGGGTTGGGCATCAGTGCCGCCAGGTATAACCAGTTACCCGGTTCCAGCTCGGTCTGTATCACCAGTACCGGGGCGGGTACTGGCTTGATGAGCAAGATATGCTGCACCCAGCTTTCAGGCAAATCGGTGATGCGGGTGCCTTCGACAGATGTGGTCAGTTGATCTGGCCAGGCAAAGGCGACTTTGAATTCAGGATACTGCGGCAAGTCAGTTTTTAGGGTGTAACCGACCTTGCCCAGCACCGTATGCGCCAGCGCCTGTGATGCTATTTCTGTGATGGGTACATAGGCATTATTCGCCTGTACAAAAAAACGCGTGCCACCCATCTCGCGGAATTGCTGTATCAACACGGTGCGGTAATTTGGCGGCAGGCTGCGGAAGAAGCGTATCGCGCTGGAAGCACTGTGCGCCAGGTATTGCGCTGCCGTGCTCGCTTCTATCTCGGCCTTGGCACGTTGCTGAGTGGTCCAGATGGCGCTGCCCACCAGTTGCGTGAGCAGTACACCGCAGACCATGACCAGCGACAAACGGCCCAGCAGTGATTGTGGCAGCCAACGCCTGAGCATGATGTCAGATTCAGGCACTTGCCACGCTCACATCGGCGGAAAACACATAACCCGCCCCGCGCACGGTCTTGATCAGGGTCGGTTGTTTGCTATCATCTTTGAGCAGCAGGCGCAGGCGGCTGATCTGTACATCGAGTGAGCGGTCCAGCGGGCCTGCGTCGCGGCCACGGGTTTCTTCTGACAGTACATTGCGGTCCAGCACATCGCCAGGGTGCTCAACGAAATATTTCAGCAATTGATAATCCAGTCCCGTCAGTGCCACCAGTTCACCGGTATTGTCGGTGACCTTGCGCTCCACCAGGTCCAGCGTGAAACCCAGGAAGCGGTAATAGCGTGGTGCCGTCGGCACATCGGCAGAGCCAGTACGCCGCAAGATAGCCTTGATGCGCGCCAGCAGTTCACGCGGGTTATAGGGCTTGGCGATATAGTCATCGGCACCAAGCTCCAGCCCGACGATACGGTCAGTGTCGTCTGAACTGGCCGTCAGCATGATGATGGGTATATTGGATTTTTGCCGCACTACCTTGCACAGGGCAAAGCCATCGGTATCGGGCAACATGACATCGAGTATCACCAGCGACAACTGGTTCATCTGGCTGTTGAACTCGGCCACGAAGCTCTCGCCATTGTGCGAGAGGATGACTTCATACTGATTTTTTTCCAGATAGGTTTTCAGTAACACCCGGGTCTTCTGGTCATCGTCGACTATCAGTATTTTGCGCGTCATCTTTATCTGCCTCACATTTTATGGAGTTTGTTTTTTATTATTGCTAAATGTCTTGTACATCGCCATCAGCCTGGCCTGGGTGTCGGCGGGGCTTAGCGTGGCATCGATAAAGTATCTGTGTATGACGGCGATGATGGCATCCTTGCTGGTCTCGTCAGTAGCCATGCGGTGCACCAGGCTGGGGGCTTGCGTAGCTGTACCCTGGGCAAAGGTTGTCCATGAGGCACGGGCACAGCTATCCATACGCGCAGGGTCTGCATCGCGCCTTACTGATACTGAACCTTTGACGGCATTGTAGTCAGCTTGCACGGTTGGCGTGGCGACCAGGCGGGCCAATTTCTCTTGTGCGGCGATACGCGAATAATCATTGGTGAACATCGAAAAGGTATCGACACTATACAAATGGTATTTGCCTGTGCCCGGCATGGCCGCGCAGGAGAAAGTTTCGTCAGTGGCAAAACCTCCATCATTGAGCTCACCCTTGACCCAGTCGCCAGTGATCATCATTGCTGCTTCGTTTTTTGAAAACTGCTTCACCACTTCTGTCCAGGGCCGCTCATCGACAGGATTATTCATCCAGCCTTTCATCTGGCGCAAGCGTTCCAGCGCATGGGAAAAACGCTTGTCCATCACGGCCTGGGCATTTTGTTTGACGAATAATTCGCGGTGGTATTCAGGCCCGCCTTCAGCCAATATCAGGTTTTCAAACAGGGTGGCAACTTGCCAGGGTTCGCTGCTTTGTGCCAGTGGTATCACGCCTGCGGCTTTCAGCCTGGTTGCAACCGCGACCAGCTCATCCCAGTTTTCTGGTGCTGACAGTTTCAGCGTGGTGAATATTTTCTTGTTATAAAACAGGGTGTTAATGCGGTGTATGCCCAGCGGCGCTGCCACCACATGTTTGCGGTGCTGTATCAGGTTTTGTATGGTCGGGAAGAAACTGGTATTCCATTTATTGACTACCGCAACCTTATCCAGTTCCAGCAGGAAACCCAGGTCTGCCCATTCGCGTATAGAGACACCAATAATTTGCGTGACCTCGGGTGCATCATTGGCCAGTACGCGGCTCTTCAATACCTTGCCCGCACCTATGCCTGCACCACCAGGGATGCCAGCATCACGCCAGGTGATACCTTCGTCTGCCATGCGAGCCGCCAGCAGGCTTGCTGCCTTGCGTTCGCTGGCAGAAGTCCACCAGTGCAAGACTTGCAACGTGCTATCGGGTTGCGGTGTGGCTGCATGAACTTTGACTGTGCAAAACGCCACGCACAAAACCCCAAGCACCGTCGCCCTGGCAAAGCGCCAGGCTGGTGGTGATGCAGCGAGATGATGGGTGGGCGAAATCAAAAGAGCTTTTCCGGGCAGGTTATTGCAGCAGGGAAATCAGGTTTTCAGGCTTGATCAGGAAGATCGAACCGGATGCATATTACCAAAGGGGGCTGCTTTCTGGTAGGCATTGTTCTGCGGGCTTACGCAAAACCGCCCCAGCTGCGTTGCAGCTCCCTAAGTTTTACCGTTGTACTAAAGTACTGTCTTCGTCGCTACGGTGTAGTCGGGGTTTCAGACAATACATTGTCTGCCGACGGAAAGAACCTCCCTTGCCAGGGAGGTTTCCTTGGCGATAGCCTTGCTGGGACAATTTTGCGTAAGCCCTTTTTTGTGACACAGAATCTCGCGGAGTTGTTGTTTTCAAGAGATAAACAACACTCAAATCATATATGCGTTTTTAATCCCTTCTTCTAACTACCACCCTCTCCAATAAATCAAAACCCCATTGTGTCAACAAAGCCAAAGCCGCGGCAGGTATGGCACCTGCCAGCAGCATCTGGTTGTCATTCAAGGCCAGGCCTATGGTGATGCGTTCACCGTAACCGCCTGCGCCGATGAAGGCGGCGATGGTTGCCGTGCCCACGCTCATGACTGCTGCCGTTTTAACGCCAGCCAAAATCATGGGAAGGGCCAGAGGCAAGTCTATATTCAACAAGCGCTCACGCGATGGCAGACCCAGTGCCAGTGCCGCCAGGCGTAATCCGGCAGGTACTTGCACCAAGCCGACGCAGGTATTGCGAACGATGGGCAGCAAGGCATATAGCGACAAAGTGATCAGGGCGGGGACAAAACCTATCCTGCCGAGCACAGGTATCAGCATCGCCAGCAAGGCCAGAGAAGGGATGGTTTGCAAGATGCCGACAGTAGCCATGACCACTTCACGCAAACGTGGTGCAAAGGCGGCAATGATGCCCAGTGGTATACCGACCAGGCAAGCCAGTGCAACCGAGAGCAATACCAGTGTCAGATGCTGCCAGGTCAGCTTCAAAAAATCTGCGCCAAATAATTTGGACATGAAACCTGCTCGTTCAACGCTTGCCGGTGACTTTGCCACAAATTGCTGCGCCGCCTGGGCAAAGCTCTGTCCGTCGATTTCTACCGCTGCATTCATCGCTATCATTTGCGCATTATCTATCTTGCCTTCCAGTTTCTGTATGGTTGCCCAGGCCTGTGGGAAGCGTGCTGGCACATCCAGTCGGTACAGCAAGACAGCATCATAACGCGGGAAATAATTTGCATCATCCACCAAGACGCGCAGACCCAATTGCTTGATCTTGGCATCGGTAGAATAGATATCGATGACATCTACTTGTCTTGCAGTCAGTGCTTCATAAGCGATGCCATGATCAAGCCCGCTCGCCTGTTGCGGCAAATGATAACGTTTGACAAGACCTGGCCAGCCGTCGGCACGACCCAGAAATTCATGGGAAAGGCCAAAGCGCAAGCTGGGTTTTATCGCCAGATCGGTCAGTGATTTAATATCGGCAGCATCAGGTCGCATCGCCAGCGCATAGGTATTATTAAAACCCAGAGGCACAGCAACTCCGAGACCTTGTTTAGCCAGTTCAGCCTGCGTCTGCTGCATGCTGATTGCGCTCTCATGTTTTAAAATCTCGGTATTGATGGTACCCATGTATTCTGGATAGACATCGATACTGCCATTTTTTAATGCATTAAAGACGATGGCGGTATTGCCCAGCCCTTGCTGATGTAATGCAGGACTATGGGATGCCGCAGTTTGCGTAAGGATTTCTCCTAGCACATAGGATTCAGTAAAACGTTTGGAACCAACCTTGAGCGTATCAGCGGCCTGGGCCTGGGCTACAAAACTGTATAGCAATAGCAGTTTCAGAGCCAGGGACAAAAGGTATTGCAACCTGCACCAGATCAGCATGGGTTTGCGCTCCGCTAAATTGTGATCGACACTGCGATGGAATATTTCCCTTGTATTCTACATGCCGTTTGCAAATGTCCATTTCCACCCTGATTCTGGCTGAACTGCCGCTATTCTTGTTTTTGCTACAGACCTACACTGGAAACACCAGATTACCAAATAACACCTGAAGACCTCTCACCACAGAGGCACAGGGACACAGAGAAAGACAAGAGGAAAAAACCTCTGCTTAAACTGGTAACAGATCATTTCTCTCGCCTATGGCGAGTAGTACGTAATGAACGAGTTTTTCTCTGTAGTTGTCCTCTGTGACTCTGTGTCTCTGTGGTGAGGGGTTTTTGTATTCAGTAATCTGAAAGTGAATACATTATGGCAATGATGGCCAAGATGAAGTCAAACAAATCAGGAGTGCTCATGTCCAACGCAGGATCTACGTATATACCCATCAAGGAAGTCAAACAGGACATGCATGCTGACGACGCACTCAGTGACTTCAGCGCACGTGAAATCACGCTCAATGAAGTCAGCAAGCGTGTCTATGTCGCTGGCACAGGGCCTGCAGTTATCGTCATGACAGAAATGCCTGGTATCAGCCCGCATGTGGCACGCTTTGCACGCTGGGTGCGTGATGCCGGTTTTACCGTGTATATGCCTTCACTGTTTGGGCGTGATGGTGTGGTGGTATCGGCAGAAGAAGGCGCCGCCGTGTTCCAGAAAGCTTGCGTCAGTGCAGAATTCCGCGCCTTTGCGGGCAAGGGTTCCAGCCCGGTCACCTTATGGTTGAGGGCGCTGGCGAGGCTTGCGCATGAAGAATCTGGCGGTCCTGGTGTGGGTGCAATAGGCATGTGCTTCACTGGCAACTTTGCCCTGTCCATGATGCTGGAGCCATCAGTGCTCGCACCAGTGGTATCGCAGCCATCCTTGCCTATGGATGATCCAGCAGGCACGGGGATAGAAGCTGCTGACTTGCAAGCAGTGCGTCAGCGTCTGGAAGCAGAAGACCTGACAGTCTTGGCTTACCGTTTTGCAGGTGATGCATTTTGCCGCGCACAACGTTTCGCTGCATTTTCAGAAGCTTTAGGTGAGCGCTTCATCAGTAAGGTATTGCCAGATAGCGCCGCCAATCAGGATACTGCGCCTTTTTTTAGGCGCTATGTGATGACGCCGCATAGTGTGGTCACTGCTCACCTGATAGATGAGGCGGGCCAGCCAACCGTTGCTGCACGGGATGAAATACTGGCTTTCTTTGCGAGCCGCTTAAAGCAAGCGTAAACAAAAAATGCCTGGATCTGAATCCAGGCATTTGCGGTGATACTGTTTGCCAGCTTACTTCTTGAACGCTGTCACAGCAGCACGACCAACCGCAGGATCATCGGTAAAGAAACCATCAATCCCGGCTTTCAAATAAGCCGTTATTTCTGCAGTGGAATCACCACGCTGCGTCAGCGAAGTGGCATCACCCAGGCGCATGCTGACTGGCAGGAAAGGATTCTCTGGGCGCAGTGTCCAGGTATGGACTTTCAGACCAGCGGCGCGGGCATCAGTGATAAAGCTGGTGACTGGACCCAGTTCATTCTTGGCATCGCGCGGGATGATGACTTCCTTGTAGGGCGATACTGCATCTGCATACTGTGCGATTTCTTTCAAGCCTGCGGGCTTGACGAGATCTGCATAAGTGCGGCTGCTGCCTGCTGCGACAAAGTCATACGGCGCATTGCGTGGCGCGCCGTTGACAGGTGCATTCAATGGGTTATCGATCAATTGCACCAGGCGCATTTCTGTCATGCCGCGCAATTCTTTTAGATTCGCGACTTCAAAAGACTGGATGAACACCGCTGCATTTTTGCCCTTGTAGCCATTTGCTACCAGCACATCCACCAGGCGTTTTTCCAACGGCAGACCTATGGATTTGAAATAAGTGGGATGTTTGGTTTCAGGATAGATGCCGATGACGCGGTTCTTTTCCTTGGCCTGTTGCTTGACCAGGTCAATGACTTCTTGCAGGGTTGGTACTTCAAACTGGCCATCATAAGCCGTGTTGGCTGGGCGATTGGCCGGGATGCGTTCCTTGGCGCGCAGGGTTTTCAATTCTGCCAGCGTAAAATCTTCAGTGAACCAGCCAGTGACCGGGATGCCGTCTATGGTCTTGGTGGCTTTGCGGCCAGCGAATTGTGGCAGCGTGGATACATTGGTGGTGCCAGAAATTTCATTTTCATGGCGCGCAACCAGTACACCATCCTTGGTTGGCACGAGATCCGGCTCAACAATATCAGCACCGTCATCTATCGCTTTTTGATATGCGGCCAGCGTATGCTCAGGGCGCAGCGCAGACGCACCCCTGTGGCCTGTCACTGTCGGCACAGGTGGCCAGGACAAACCAGGGTTTTGCAAATCAACAGCCTCGTTGCTACTGCCGCCGCAGGCACTCAGGCTCATGCCTGCAAAGACGGCGCACAGCAAGTGCGCGGTGTTTTTTGATATATGTTTCATCAAAGTATTCCTCAAGATTCATTACAAGAAAATGAGGCCAGGCTAACTGGCCAGATATGCGTCATAGCCATCATGATGGCGATGGCAGAAATGTAAGGCTTAAGAGTTACCGGATGATGACTTGAGGAAATATCGGATGAGTTGATTATGTTGTTGAAGACTGGGCTAAAATGAAAAAAGGCCAACCAAAGCTGGTTGACCTTCTTTGCGGCTACATGCAGTGATTCACCAGCATTTTGTATTACGCAGCCTGCAGACTTGGGTAGTCGGTGTAACCTTTTGCGCCAGGCGTGTAGAAGGTAGCTGCATCAGGCGCATTCAAGGCGGCGCCTTGCTTGATGCGTGCAGGCAGGTCAGGATTAGCCAGGAAGCTGGTGCCAAAGGCCACGGCATCCAGCGCGGAGTTACTGATCGCTTGTGCAGCTTCGTCAGCGTTGTAACCCATATTGCCGATCAAGACACCTTTGTAATTGGCGCGTGCGACGGTCATGACATCACCAGTTTGCGCCTGGAAGAAGTCAGAACGCATCAAGTGCAGATACGCCAGATTGTATTCATTCAAACGCGTTGTCAGATAGGAGATCAAAGCTAGAGGATCGCTGTCTTTCATGCTGTTATAGCTGTTGATTGGTGACAGGCGCAGACCAACTTTATCGGAGCCAATTGCATCACTGACTGCAGTCAATACTTCAAACAAGAAGCGTGCGCGGTTTTCTATGGAACCACCATAGCTGTCAGTGCGCGTGTTGGCACTGTCACGCAGGAACTGGTCTATCAAATAGCCATTTGCACCATGTACTTCTACACCATCAAAGCCAGCAGCAATCGCATTTTTTGCACCTTGTGCATAAGCAGCGACCAAGGCAGGGATTTCATCCAGACGCAATTCGCGTGGCACTGCATTCGGGACTTTGCCGTCAGGCGTGTGGACTTCGCTGTCGATCGCTATGGCACTTGGGCCGACGTTTTCTACACCGTTGTTGAATGCTGGAACTGCAGCGCGGCCAGCGTGCCAGATCTGCATGAAGATTTTGCCGCCTTTGGCGTGTACAGCATCGGTCACAACTTTCCAAGCTGCGATTTGCTCGGCATTGTAGATGCCAGGTTCAGCGTAGAAAGCGGATGTATTTTCAGCCACCATCGTGCACTCAGTCACGATCAGGCCAGCTGTGGCGCGCTGGCTATAGTATTCCGCCATCAGGGCGTTAGGCATGTGACCCGCATCAGCACGTGCACGTGTCAAAGGGGCCATCAGGATGCGGTTAGCGAGAGAGACAGAACCGGTTTGCAGAGGATTGAATAGCATTTCTTAATTCCTTTATTTGGGCGATAGGAGCGAGTGTACAGCGTTTGGGGCAGCAAAAAAAACTGGAAAAACTTAAGCCTGGTAAGCAAATTCAGCACTCCATATGTAGCTGACTCAGGGTACTTCAAGATAAAAATTAGACTGGTCGTCTAGAAAAAACTTGTTGCAATAAATGCCTTGTGATCATGTTGGTACGAAAAAGTATTGCGTTTTACAACTTGAGCATCTTGCGGGTAGCCAACATCGCACTTTCCAGCGCACTCATGTCACGCCGCATCTTGGTCAGCAAGGTGGCACCCAACCACATCTGGTACAGAGTCAGTGCGCAATGGTCTGCATCCAGATCCGCAGGCAATGAACCATCAACGATACCTTCGCGCATGCAATCTGCCAGCCTGGCGATTATACTGTCAGTGCCGTTTTGCAAGGCCAGGCGCATCGCTTCAGACAAGTCTGATACTTCACCACCCAGCTTGGCCGCCAGACACTGGCATTGCACACCTTCACCCGGACGCTCCGGCAACCAGCCCTGCCAGTAACGCATGAGACGCGTGGCCGCCAGTACATCTGTGTTTTTTAATACGAGATCCACCGCAGCCAGGTAACCAGCAAAATAATCATCCAGCAAGGCTTCGCCAAACAATTCCTTGGATTTAAAATAATGATAGAACGAACCCTTGGGTACGGCTGCCGCCTTCAACACCTCATTCAGGCCGACCACGGAAAAGCCCTTGCCCAGAATAATGGGCTTGGCTGTATCGAGGATATGTTGCCTTACGTCAGTGCGCGGAGTATTCATAGCTTGAATTCTAAAGCAAATTAGACCAGTCGTCTAGTGATTTGCTTTCGCAGGGGGAAATGAGTTTGGAAAGTGATAGCGATTGGTGTCGACTAATTAATGGAGGAAGGTGACAAGCCGCCTTGCTTAAGCGGCTTGTGCTAATTGCTCAAGCTATTTTTTGACGAAAGCATCAAAAAAATATCTGTTGATGCAAAGAAAACGCAGGCTGGCTGTCCTTACCGTCCAAAAAACTCTGCATGTATCGCCTGTAACGCCAGTTTCCTGTCCTCTTGCTGCACCAGCATATATGCAGCCACTTCGCTGGCGCCGGCAGCCGCCAGGCAGACATGCACGCCGGCTGCAATCGCCGCCGACAAGGCGCGACTGGCAATTGCGCCGCCCACATCAGATGCTTCCAGCACACCATCGCCAACCACGGCGACAATCGCCACATCAGCATTGCGTGATACTTCGACCACACCGGCCAGGTGATGCTCCATCAGTGCAGCGTAGGCAGCATCCAGATTATCGCGTGATACCAAAATATTGATGGCAGTCTGTGCCGTCAGCACGCTCTTGATATTGATGCCATTTGCATCCAGGGTATTTGTCACCTGCGCCAGGATGCCTGACTTGAAGCCGACACCGGGACCGTGCAATTTCAGGATCGCCACGTCTTCTGTCGAAGTGACACTCTTCACCACATCGCGCGTCACCTTGCGTTGCGCATTGATGACGGTATAAGGTTGCAGGCCACGCTCAGGGCGGGTGATGTTCAGTATACGGATGGGGATATTCTGGTCGAACAGAGGCTCTACCGTGCGCGGGTGCAAAATCTTGGCACCAAAGTAAGACAACTCTGCTGCTTCCAGATAATTCAATTGCGTAATCGTGTGTGGTGCGCTTACCGTGCCTGGGTCGGCACTGAGAAAACCATCAACATCTTTCCACACATCCAGTGATTCTGCGCCTATGCAACAGGCAATTGATGCGGCTGAATAATCAGAGCCGCCACGTCCAAACAAGGTGGCCTTGCCGTCACGGTCAACGCCATAAAAACCCGGCACGACAATGACATCATCGCCTGCCAGTGCCCTGGATACGGCTGGTGCACTGGCATCAAAATCGCAGGCAGCATTGCCAAATACGCCATCGGTGATCAAACCTATGTCTTCTGGCAAGGCTTCACGTGCGCGTATGCCATGGCTGAGCAAGACTTCGGTCAGCAACAGGCTGGACAGGCGTTCGCCATAGCTGAGGATGGCATCATTTACAAAAGTAGGTACGTCGCCTATGCAATGTATGCCTGTCAGGTAACGATCCAGCTGATTCAGGCGTACCGAGAGCGCCAGTTCTATGCGTGCGCGGTCGGCGGGAGCGCTGATATTGGCTTCCAGTATCTGTTTTTTCAGGGCGCGCAAGTTTTGTGTGTAATCCTGGCTTTCAGCCAGTGCTGCTGCTGTTCCTGCCCCTTCCCTTGCGGCTTGCACGCAGGCTATGAGGGCATTGGTAATGCCATAAAAAGCAGATACCACGAGAACTAAAGGTTGTTGATAGCTTTGCACCACATTGACAACGCGGCTGATATCTTCAGGCTGGCGCAGATTGGAGCCACCAAATTTAACGACGATTTTTTTCATTGAGTTTCCAGGGCAGGGATTGCATGTTGACCACAAACATTCCGCAGACAGAGATGCGAAATGAAGTATATCGAAACGACTAGGTTAATGCAGCGCTGCAATCAGGTCAACGCGGCTGTTCTGGCCTATGAAAAAAACTGATGGCAAAACACGGTCATATTCCTCCATTTGATCTGGCGCTTACTCTCTATAGTTGTAGCATCGCCCGTACTATGACCTTGCCTCACCATGAAAAAATGCCTGGCCCCGGATCACCCGCACTGCACGCATTGGGTAGCAGAGGGTGAAACCGTTTGTACAGCGGGTCACCAGCAAAGGCCAAATCCGCAGCGGCTGGAATTACTTCATGCATCTGCGGACAGCCTGGTGCAAAACCACGAAGCAGTGGCGCCCGTCAACTTGCATCTGCATTTCAGTGGTTATGATCCCCGCGCAGCAGGCGGACGGCAAACCATCAGGCTGGAATTGCGCGGTATATTGCCGCCAGATGTCACCAGCATAGAGGTACAACTACGCTCTGATCTCATCGCCATCACCGAATCAAAACAGCGTTTTCAGCGCACCGCATCAGGCCAGTGGCCTGAGTTGCTCATCAACTTTTCATCCAAAAACAAAGAGCATGGTCAATATCCGGTCGAGGTTGTCTTGTTGCATGAGCAAGCCAACAGGCCGAGGCGAAAATGGCTTTGCACCAGCGTCATCTTCGTCCCGCGTGCCGATGCCTCACTGACCGAAATTCACAGCGTCTTTCTGGCGACGCAAAAAAATGTCAGGGTGATGGCAGAAGATGGTGCTATTGCCACATTCAGCGGCCTGGGCCAGTCCAATGGCTATGCGCAAGGAAATATAAATATAGAAATTAATGCCAAGGATGCTGCCATCGCCAAAATGGAAATGCGCGCACCCACAGGCAAATATGAAATTGCCATGGGTACCATCGCCTGGGATGAAGAGCTCATCGAAGTCAGCCCTGAAGCAATGAGCATTGCTGCGCCAGCAACGCCCCTGCCAGCACCAGTCAGGCCAGCGGTAAAGCTACCAGCAATTTCAACAAAGACAGCAGCACCGACAAAAACCGCCAGCCTGATCGCTGGGCAGGAACGGATAAGACTCTTTGCCATGGAAGAATGGGTGCTGGGCCGTATGGAGGAGCAGCCGCAAGCCGATATCCTGCTCAGCCATCGCGACCATAGCGCAGATGAAAACGCCAGGCTGACCCGTCGCATCAGCGCCCGCCATGCCATCATCCGCAGAAAAGGGGCGGGCGCAGAAATCACCGATGTATCGCGCTATGGTACTTTGCTCGATGGCATCTGCATGGAAAAAGACCAGGCCTATAATTTGCGAGCAGGCATGCAAATCGAATTCTGCGCCAGCTTCAGAGGCATAGTCAAACTGCAAGTCGTGGCAATTTTGCCACATGCTGTCATTCTAGGTGATGCTGCTACAGGGCCAGGCAGTAGCTTGCTTTACTTGATTAAGCCGCAAACCAGAACTCTGCCTTCAATACAAAATTTACCAGAAGGATTACCAGTGATACTTCATTTTCAGGACGGTTTCTGGCATAGGGATAAGCTTACTTTGCAAGATACCAGACTGGATTCACTTGCAGATTTGAGAGCACTCACTCAGTTACCGGCAGGCTGTCGTTACTTAAACTCAGCATATCCAGATAACAATCAATAGAACGGCAGAGAGGCTCAACATCCCCAATTGTGTAGCGATGCAGTCGGAGCGTTTTTACCGGGTTTTGCAGTAGAAGACAATAAAACAAACCTGCCGCTACTGTTTGATCCATTGATGGCGATAATGAAATCAGGAAAGCCATCACCATCTATATCGGAGATAGCTTCTACGCGCGAATCCCAGCCGAAGTAACCCAGTGCATATTCAAATTTCTTGCCATTATATTCAATGAAGTAAGTTGCCCCTTCTCCATAAGCTGCGCCGTTTTTTCCTTTCAAGCCATTTTGAACGCGCATGCCAAATTGCACGCCGTTCAATTCCAGCCGGTATTGATAATCCAATTGAGGTTGTAAAATACCTGTCCCGTTTTTGAATACATAAATGGGCTGCTTGCCTGGCTTGAATTGGACGCCTGGTACACGCAGATATTGAAGACCGTCGTACTCATCCAACTTATACGGACGATTGGATGGCTGATCCTTGGTCGGGATTTGCTCGACAATTTTCTTCAGCCAGTCTGGCATTTTCTCTTTGCTGGATGCGGGCCTTATTTCTAGTGAATTATCTTTTAGGGCAAGAGAGACCCATTGATCTCCGGGCCATTCGGAAGGCAATATTTTTTCAAACAGCTTGGGCACGCCGTAACTTCCCACATCCTGTTGCCATTCCCCCGAAATGAGCAAAGTACCAACCTCCTTATCAGCCGCATGACAGAAAGACGTGAACAAGGAAATATTCAATAACAGCAAGAATGGTCGGAAATTTTTCATGTATTAATATCTAACAAGAAATTTATTATCTCCCGGGCAATAGAGTTCGGGGCATGTAGATGATGGCATAAAGTCCACAGCATTATAAATACTAGAACTCATTTCATACAGAGGTTAAGATGCGTTTGCCTTATCACTTGAGCTGGTAAGGCGAACGACGCAGTCAATAGCAATATCTATTGGCAACGAGTCCAGCGCGTCACGTCTTGTACTGCATCCCAAATTGTCTTGTTCGCACTCATCCTATTTATGAAATGAGTTCCAATAAATAATCGGTGAGACTGGCACAGACACTTTAAGCTGATTGTTGAGCAATGTAAATAATTGCAAATGATGTCTGGTTTGCAGGGACAGAAAACTCTTGATGCAATCGCGGTTAAAAATTTGAGAAATCCAAAATGCTCAGCAGAAAGTTATATGTTAAATATGCTTTTTTCTTTACGCTACTGTAATGACTGATAGTATCAAAACCTTTCATAGTACGATCTAAGCCCAAAACCCCCTTCTGTTCGCGTCTTTCAAAACTACTCCCGGTGCTACCATTTTTGCTCAGGTGCAAAACAAGTTTCAGCACCGCGCAGCGCTTGAAGGAGTCTCGCATGTTCAGCATCTTTGGTTCGTCCAAAATCAAATGTCCCCAGTGTGACCATCACAATATACAAGAAGCGGTGTATTGCACGCATTGTGGCCTCATGCTGAGTAGTCCACGGCATGAACCTGTCCTGCGCCAAAAACGCTGGTTGCCGAAAGAGAATGAAGTCGCCATGTATTTTGGTGTGCGACCGCTGAGCAGTATCGCCAGGCAAGACTTGCATATTCCCGTCAGCGCGCGCGCCTATGTAGTACAAGAGGGCCGCTTTGTCGAATTGCTCGCGGGTGATTACATCAACCAGGATATTTCCAGCCAGCTCATGGGTTTGCAAACAGACAAGGCAGCAGAAATCCTGCTGACTCGCCTGAATCCTTTCGCCCTGCTATTTGCCTTTGAGGATTTACACACCGCAGAATTCCTGGCTATTGCTGCCAAATTTGTCATCAGCGTCAAGATTGCCGATGTACCTGCGTTTGCCACACATTTCATGCATGCGCCCGGCATCATAACTTGCCAACAACTGCAGCAGTTGCTGGAACCCATGGTGCGTCAGATCGCTGTTGAGTTTCTGGGTGCGCAATCCTTGCGTGAGTTGCAAGACAATGCCCATTTGCGCCAGCAATTGGATGAGCGTCTGTTGTCGACCTTGAACCAGTCCATTGCACAATACGGCTTTGTTGCTACCCAGGCTGTTACCCGCGAAGTGCGGCACGACAAACTGACAAATGACAGAGAAAAACTGGGCGAAAAAATCAGCAGCCTGCATCTGGTCATCGATGGCCAGCGCGCCCAGCTTGAGCACAGCAAGCTCGTCGATGCACTTTACACCAATACCGAATGGCAAAAAATCGCCAGACAAGAAGAGCAAATCCGCTTGCGTTATCGCCATGAAGAAATGCGTCATCAATTTGGCAAGGACTTAAGCTGGCTGTACATGCAAGGCCAGGTCGAGGGCGCTAAAAAACGCCTGAGTCGCGCCAAGTTGCGCCAGGATGAAAACGAGAGATTGCAAATTATACGTGCACGCGAGTTGGAATTGTATGGCCGCATCGTCGAAGCCGGCACCCGCAAGCAAGCACTGGAACGTGGAGCCGGCGACACCATCAGAGAACTTGAACACAGCCTCAAGCAAAAATCTGAACAACGCCAGAATGAAGCCGACCAGTGGTTGCATATACGCACCATGGCGCGCATCAAGATGCGTTCAGAGTCAGAAATCACACAGTTGCAAGGAAAGGAAGCTGCGCAACTGATGCAGCAAAAAATCCAGCATCAGTTACAAAAATTCCAGCTGGAACATGAATTCACGCAAGCCAGCCTGATAGCAGACCAGGATCAGCAAAAGCTACAGACGGAACTACTGCGCCACAAGCAAAACCAGTTGACACGCCGGGAACAGGAACTGGAAGATGAAGAGCAAAAGAATCGCCTGATACTTGTCAGCATAGAAGCCGAAGCCAGGGCGCGCGAATTCCAGCGCATACAAGCCTGGGAAGAAGAATTGCAGCAACAGCGCAAACGTGGATTGCAGCGCGAAGACAGCATCAGTGATATTGATACCGAACTCAAGCTCAGCCAGGTACAGGAAAAAATCAATGGCATCCGGCGCGGTGATGCGCAGGCCGATGCCATGGTGCAGCATGAAAAATTACTGGGCACCCTGAAAGCCCATGCCCTGTTTGAACAACAAACCCAGCAGCATCAGCATCAGGCTGCGCTCGCCAGTGTGGAAGTTGAAACCCTGAGGCAGCAACTCAAACAGCAAGATGATGAACGCCGCTGGAAAAAAGAACTGCAGCAGACAGAAGCCGAGCGTGCCGATAAATTTGCCAGGCTGAGCCTGGAACGTGAGCAACGCCAGGCAGAACAGGCACACGATGCCCTGCTGGCCCGCATCGCCATAGAACGCATGAATGCCATCGCCAACTTCAGCGAAACCGGCAAGATCGCCACCGCCGAACCCGCCAATGCCCTGGCTTTGGCCGAGATCGTCAAAGTGCAGGCACAAGCCAGCTTGACGGCAGAACAAATCCTGGCCATGCAGGCGGGTAGTTCCGAGCATGCCGCACTGGCCATGAGTGCCATGGCCAGTACCCAGCAAGGCATGACCTGGGACCAGGTTCTCAAGATGCTGCAAGAACGCATACAGGATGAGCGTGAGCAAAGAGAAGCTGAACAGAAAAGGCGTCACGAGATAGACCTGAGCATGGCGCAAAATGCGGGTAACCGTGTAGCCCCAATTGCTCAGGCAGGAAGAAAATAAGTCATCACAATGCAAACGCCATTACAAAAAATCCGTGAATTGCGCGCATTGCTGGATGAGGGTTTGCTATCGGAAGAAGAATTCAAGCAGCGAAAAAATGCCATACTCGATACCGAGCTGGCTCCTGTCATCGCCAGGCAGGGCAAGCAGAGCAAACCGGAGAATGAGCAAGGCACAGACCTGGGTTTTCTGGCCGGGCAAGAAGTCGGCGGTCTGTCGAAACGCTACCGGCTTGAGCGGCTATTAGGGCAGGGCGGCATGGGCCAGGTATGGCAAGCCAGCGACCTGGCAACCCAGGCCGAGCTGGGTCATAGCGAAATGGTGGCACTTAAGATACTGCCACCACAACTCACCCAAAGCGCCCTGCATGCCCGTCTGCTGGTCGAAGAAGCTTCGCTGGTGCGCAAGCTGGCGCACGAACATATCGTCAGGGTCTATGACTGGGCGCGTGATCCAGCTACCAATAGCTATTTCATCATCATGGAATATCTGGATGGACAAGACCTGGAAACCTATCTGACCCGCCATACCCGTTGCACCCTCAAGCAAGTGCTGGATATGTTGGGCCCAGTAGCAGATGCGCTGGACTATGCCTGGGCAAAACATAAACTCGTTCACCGTGATTTAAAACCCAGCAATCTCTTGCTGACACAAAGCGGGGAAACCAAGCTGCTGGACTTTGGCATCTCTGCCCGTTTGCGCAGCCATACCCAGGCTGGCCTCATCTCCACCAGCATGACGCCATCACGTTCGCCTTACGCTGGTACGGCAGGCTACCGTGCGCCAGAAGCTGGCAGCCACCAGCACAGTCCCGCGCTGGACGTGTATGCCGTCGCCGTCATGATTTACCAGATGCTCGAAGCTGCCATGCCCTTCGGTGAATATCGTCATCCGCAGCAGCAACCAATACAAGCTGCCTCGCTCAATGCTGCGCAATGGCACGTCTTGCAAAGTGGCTTTGCCATCCAGCCAGACCAGCGTCCCGCCAGTGTCCGTGCTTTATTACAGACCCTGCAAGCCGCAGGCAAGTCTGCTTTGAATGCCGTAGCAGGCAAAGCGCCAGGCCACAGCAGGCAACAGCCTGAGTCGGGCGTCTCTCCAATAGAAGTCGCAGCCCGCCAGCGTGCAGAATTAAGACGGCAACGCAAGGAGCTGGAAAAGCAAAGGCGCGAACAAGCCAGCGCTGCCTTGCATGCCCTCATCGCCAGACAAAACCGCCAGCGTGCCATTGAAGATGCCCAGCGCCGCCAGAAAGAAGAACAGATAAGGCAATACAAAGAGCAGCAAGAAAAACAACGCCAGCAAGAAGAAGCAATTGCTGCCATGAGACAAGCAGACGCGCCCAGTGATGTCACTATCACCTGGGAAGAAGCGCAACGCTATCTGGCTGCGATCAGCCGCAATGCTGGCCCTGAAAATGGCTCAATACCAGGGATTGTGGCGTAGATAAACACATGCCATGGCTAAAAAACGGCACGACCCCGCTTGCAGAGCAACTTACTCACGATCAAATTGATTAATTTTTCACTGCAGCAAAAATTGCATCGGCAACTGCTTTGGGTTGAGACAGCATAGGCACATGGCTGGTTGGCAACGTGGTCGTCACGGCATTGATCTTTTTCGCAAAAGCAGCCTGCAAGGCCGGATCTATCGTGCGGTCTTTGCTGGCCTACAACGGAATACATATGTCTTTACAATCTCCCCACCAACTCCCGCATCTGCACATGCAATTCATCCTCCCATTCCACCTTCAACTGCTGCTTTGCGCGCAGATAATGATCAGTGAACAAGTCGAGATACATCTCCAGCGCCCCCGCAGCCGCAGTCTCACCAGCCAGTCCCAGGCATAGGGCTGCCACTTCCGAGGTACACAAATGATCATCCCGTCGCGAGCGGCGCAAGCGGTAACGTGAAAGTTGTTCTGGTAACAAGCTCAGTACAGGGAACTTTGCCAGGTAAGGGCTTTTTTTGAAAATCTTGCGGGCTTCTGGCCAGGTAGCATCCAGCAAAATAAACAGCGGGCGCTTGTGGTTATCCTGTTCTGCATCTACAGGCAGCAACTCCGAAATCACCCGCTCTGGAGTGACAAATTCACCAGGGAAGACAACATACGGCTGCCATTGCGGGTCAGCCAGCACGGCCAGCAAGGCTGGATCGACTTCAGTGCGTGCCCAGCCAAAGGCCATGGTGTCGGGCACCACATCGGCAATTAGCCAGCCGGTATTGCTGGGTTTCAGCGTCTCATGTTCAGCCATCAGCAGGCACACCCCCGCGCGGGTCGGCACGACGGGGCGCAATTCGCAAAGACAATGGCTAAGTATCAGCCTGCAGCCGCTACACCGCTCACCCTTGGGGCCACCACGCGCAAGAAACGGCCTGGTACTGCGCTCAAGACGGGCAGAACGCAAGCGGGATACAGCGTGTGGCAGGGGAGTGGGTTTCATCAGTGAATCAGGATAGGGCATGCAGGCAACAAAAGCAGCATGCCTGTTCAGACAGCAAACAGGCAGACAATCATATCGGAGGGGATTTTGGCGTCCTGCCTAACGATGCGGACGCCATGCCAGCCAACTCTGGGCCGAAGAAACGGGCACTACAAAAGCCAGCACCCGGCTGTAACTCAGTAATGGCGATCAGCGGTAAAAAGCCTCAACCACACCCTTGACTTTGATCATCAGGGGATTGCCCTTGCGGTCACGGGCCTTGCCAGCAGCAACGCTGACCCAGCCTTCGCTGATGCAATATTCTTCAACGTCATTGCGCTCTTTGCCGTTGAGCTTAATACCGACATCGTGTTGAAACACTTCGGCGACATGATAGGGGCTGCGCGGATCAACCGACAGGCGATCTGGCAATGGGGGGAGTTGTGTAGTGTCGTTCATGATCGCAATTATCCCTTAGAAGTGGTGACGATTCAATGACTCTCATACTTTGGTATAAATAAGCTAATGTGAAGAGCGCAATGAGCTAGGTCAGTTTGAATTCAGAATTTCTCGCTTAGCCCATAGGATCGCCATCAACAAAGCGGCAAAAATACTCAGAACCAGCAGGATTTGCAGAAGAAAACCCAATCTGGTCAGAGAATAAATCGATAGTTAAAACAAATTAATTCAATAAATTGAATTAAATTTACCTATTGATCTTCCGTCTCTACAATCGATCGGGTAGTAGAGCTCATCTCTTCCTCTTGACGTAATGAGCTCACTTGTCACTCAATCAAAGGAGATAAGAATGTCAAACGAAGCAAAATGCCCATTCTCAGGTAACGCCCGCACCGCAGTGGCAGCCAGCCACCCAAACGCAGACTGGTGGCCAAATCAACTGAACCTCAAGATATTGCACCAGCACTCCCCTGCATCCAATCCGCTGGGTGAAGATTTTAACTACGCAGAAGCATTCAAGACTCTGGATCTTGACGAAGTCATCAAAGACCTACATGCCCTGATGACAGATTCGCAAGAATGGTGGCCTGCTGATTACGGTCACTACGGCCCCTTCTTCATTCGCATGGCCTGGCATAGCGCGGGTACCTATCGCACCAGCGATGGTCGCGGCGGCGCTGGCGCTGGTGCGCAGCGCTTTGCACCCCTCAATAGCTGGCCTGACAATGGCAATCTCGACAAGGCACGCCGCCTGCTCTGGCCCATCAAACAAAAATACGGCAACAAACTGTCCTGGGCAGATTTGATGATCTTGACCGGCAATGTTGCGCTCGACTCCATGGGCTTCAAAACCTTTGGTTTCGCCGGTGGACGTCCCGACATCTGGGAACCGGAAGAAGACATCTACTGGGGGCCCGAAGGCAAATGGCTGGATGACCAGCGCTATAGCGGCGACCGCGACCTGCAAAAACCGCTGGCCGCCGTGCAAATGGGCCTGATCTATGTCAACCCGGAAGGCCCAAACGGCAATCCTGACCCGCTGGCATCAGCCCGCGACATCCGCGAAACCTTCGCACGCATGGCCATGAACGACGAAGAAACCGTTGCCCTGGTCGCAGGCGGCCACACTTTTGGCAAAGCCCACGGCGCAGGTGACCCTGCCCAGGTAGGCGCAGAACCCGAAGGTGCCAGCATAGAAGAACAAGGTCTGGGCTGGAAGAACAGCTTTGGCACGGGCAAAGGCGTGCACACCATCACCAGCGGTATAGAAGGTGCCTGGACACCAACGCCCATCACCTGGGATAACTCCTACTTCGAAACCCTGTTTGGCTATGAATGGCAACTGACCAAGAGCCCGGCTGGAGCCCATCAATGGACCCCCACCGATCTGGCCGCCAAAACCACAGTACCAGATGCGCACGACCCATCCCTGCGTCATGCACCCATGATGACCACAGCAGACATGGCCCTGCGAGTGGACCCGGCATATGAAAAAATCTCGCGCCGCTTCCTGCAAAACCCGCAAGAACTGGCAGATGCTTTCGCCCGTGCCTGGTATAAACTGACCCACCGCGACATGGGGCCCATCACCCGTTACCTTGGCCCTTTGGTAGCAAAAGAAGAACTGATCTGGCAAGACCCTATTCCAGCAGTCAATCATGCTCTGGTCGATGAGAGCGACATTGCCAGTCTCAAGGCAAAGCTGCTGGCATCTGGCCTCAGCATATCGCAATTGGTCAGCACTGCCTGGGCTTCGGCATCCACCTTCCGTGGCAGCGACAAACGCGGTGGCGCGAATGGCGCGCGCATACGTCTGGCACCACAAAAAGACTGGCAAGCCAATCAGCCAGAACAACTGGCCAAGGTGATGGCCAAACTGGAAGCCATACAGGCAGAGTTCAATGCTGCCCAGACTGGTGGCAAAAAAGTCTCACTGGCTGATCTCATCGTCCTTGGTGGTACCGCCGCAGTGGAAGCTGCCGCCAAGAAAGCGGGCCATGAAATCCAAGTGGCCTTTGCCCCAGGCCGCATGGATACGACGCAAGAACAGACGGACGTAGAATCCTTTGAAGTCCTCGAACCTGTCGCAGACGGTTTCCGCAACTACCTGCGCAAAGGCCTGGAAGGCTCTGCTGCTGCACTACTGATCGATAAGGCGCAACTGCTCAAACTCAGTGCGCCAGAAATGACCGTGTTGATTGGTGGCTTGCGTGCCCTGAACGCCAACGCCGGACAATCACAACTCGGTGTATTCACCAAACGACCAGAAACATTAAGCAATGATTTCTTCGTCAACTTGCTGGACATGAATACCAAGTGGCATAAATCAGGTATAGAAGGCGTGCTCGAAGGCCGCGACCGTGTGAATGGCGATGTGAAATGGACAGCCAGCGTGGTCGACCTCGTCTTCGGCTCCAACTCACAATTGCGGGCACTGGCAGAAGTCTATGCCAGTAGCGATGCGCAGCAGGTTTTTGTGCGCGATTTTGTGAGGGTCTGGGTTAAGGTCATGAATGCTGACAGGTTCGATTTGCTGTGAACCTGAAAAACTCGCATGAATTGAGGCGTTGACGTACTGATCTGGTAGTGATTTTTGGCTACCAGATCAGCATTAGCTACATCTTGTAAACTACCAGAGCTTGTTGAATCCTATATCTTGCTATGCCTGCAAAAACTTAGCATGCGAATCTACTCTTGCTTGAGCTTGCTGGCATGCGACATCATTCTGACGCCAAAGAATGTACCGATAGGGAAAGCGAACAATAAGGGAGTGGCCAAAATATACGAAGCAGTAGATGCCCATGTTTTACCTTTTTCAACAGCATCGCTGGTCTTGTAATGTGCAAAAGTCCAAGGAATAAAAATTCCGCAAGCAATCAACATTTTTACCAGCTCGTCTCCACCTTTGCTAAAGCTTTCATACAGCGAATACAGACATAGCAGTGACATAAAAGCATACATCACAGCGAAATAAAGATGCATGCTCGTGAGTGGGCGCACAGGTGAATTACTGTCCCATGAAGAAGACATAGTGGTGATCTTTCAAATTTTGATTTTATTGATACGTATGCGCCCGGTGCGCTGTGAAAAATACTACACGATGATGCAATCTTAATCAAACGCAAAGCAAATTCGGAGAAAATTCACAGATAAACGCAATTGATTGATCGCAGTTTTACGTGCGTCGCGTACGGACATTAGGCACGTCAATCTCGTATCATAGTGAGGCTTGGCCCAGGTGACGAAATCTCAAAGGCCAGACTAGCCACCCCAATAGCTATCCTCAATGCACATCAACTAGTCTTCCCGACTCCCGCCACCTTCAAAGTATCCTTGTCAAACCCAGCCAAACGTTTATACCGCAAAGAAATCGCCTCAAGCTCAGCCTGCGCAATCACCTCATTCACATCAGAAAAACCCTGAGGCGCACGCTCTTCCGCCATCTGCATCACCTGCTCAGGCCCATTCATGCGGTTGCGCAATACGATGCCCGTAGTACGCGGCAAACGCTCAGCCTCATACTCACGCAGCGCATACAAAATATTCGCTTCACCAACGAGACAGTCAGTCAGGTAGCGCGCATCCAGTATCGCCTGCGCACTGCCATTTGAACCTATAGGGTACATGGGGTGGGCCGCATCACCCAGCAAAGTCACCCGCTCAAAAGTCCAGCGCGGTAATGGGTCACGATCTACCAGTGGGAATTCATACACCACTTCTGACTTTTCGATCAGATCAGGAATATCTATCCACCCCCATTTCCAGCTATCAAAGGGTTTGCTGAATGTGGCTTTATCCACCTTGCGGTTCCAGTCCGAGGTTGGCAATTCACCACCCGGCACACGCAACTCGGCAATCCAGTTAATCAACGACCGGCCTTGTTTGCGCAAAGGCTCAGAGATAGGGTAGCAAACAAATTTCTGGTCCTGATGTCCCGCCATGAACATGCTGCGTCCGTCCATATACGGCGCAGCCTCCGTCACACCGCGCCACAGCATACGGCCAGAAAAACGTGGTTGGTCTCCCTGCGGGTATAAAAAGCGTCGCACTGCCGAATGTATGCCGTCCGCACCGATGAGCAAATCAGACTCCACCAGCACTGCCGCCTTATCCACCTGTCTGGTGAAAGTAGAAATTACCTTGTCCGCCACCTGTTCAAAAGACGTGAATGCATGCCCCTGATGAATGCGTCCAGCACCCAGACGTTCGATGGCATTCTGCAGCAAAGTCATCTGCAATTCGCCACGGTGTATGGAATATTGCGGCCAATCATAACCAGCAGCACGCCCGCGCGGCTCTTGCCAGATTTTTTGACCAAACTTGTTGAAATAAGAAAGTGATGAAGTCTCGATACCCAGTTCAGCCAGGCAGTTTTCCAATCCCAACTGGCACAATTGCTGGCTCGCATGCGGTAGCAAATTGATGCCCACACCCAGCGGCTTGATCTCATTGACTGCTTCATACACTTCAACATCGATGCCGCGCTCATGCAACATCAGGGCAAGAGTCAGGCCACCTATACCGGCACCGGCGATTACTACTTTCATGTCTTCCTCCCGAAATTTAACGATGCTGCACGTTTTTAGATGCGGCTATATTGTTCTACTGTATAACAATTATTCGAGATTACACAAGCACTGTTGCAAATTTCCAGCCGCCTGGCTCTTGCGCACTAGTAATGTGAATTCGCTAATTCAAGACAGGCAGCATGTACAATACTTCTAAGAACAAGCTCACTATATTGCCTGATCATGCCCAAACAAAAAACAGACATCCTCAAAGCGCAACCCAAGACCAGGGCAGCAGCCCCGAAGCGCCAGAGCAGCACGGCACAGCTCCCCACTTTCAACGCCCGTATAGAAGGCATAGACTATGGCATTCTTGACGAACTGACCGGCTACGCCGTGCGCCGCGCCCAGCTATCCATCTATGCTGACTTCAGCGCCAGTCTGGGCGCTTACGACATCACACCTCAGCGTTTCTCATCTTTAGTGATTGTCAGCAACAACCCGGGCATTTCCCAAACCCGCCTTGCGGAAGTCATGGGCATAGCCCGCTCAGGCGTAGTAGCCATTATCGACAATTTTGAACAAGCTGGCCTGCTGGAACGCCAGGACTCCGGCGACCGCAGATCCTACAATCTGCACCTGACCAAAGAGGGCCAGAAGCAATTGGAGAAATACAAACAGGCCGTGAAAGAACATGATGACAGGGTCAGCCAGCAGTTGTCGGTGAAAGAGCGTCAGCAGTTGCGCGCCTTGCTGGGGAAGTTGTGTATAGATCCTAAGTAAGGGATTCCTTCTGCACAAACAAACTTGCAGTCGTCGCAGGTTTTGTACCTTCACGGCCACCTGGCTACCCCCAGCACGAAATCCAAAAAATTCCAAATCCCCACTTGCAAGCAATCCAAAATATTATTATATTGAATAACTGTTATACGACATAACAATATTGCGTTGCAATAAAAAATTGCCAGGCCGGCCAGCAAACAAGCTTAGATGGCGAAAAGCAATGTTGCGTCGCATCCGCATCTGCAATACCAACAATAATTCAGGAGACAGCAATGCAATTCAACATCAAACCGACGATATTGGCTCTGCTGATAGCAACAATCGCAAGCACGGCCCAGGCCGACATCACCATAGGCGTCAGCCTGCCACTGACCGGCCCCGCATCTGGCCTGGGCATTCCTACCAAAAACGGCATAGCCCTGTGGCCAGAGACCATCGGCGGTGAAAAAGTTAAACTGATCGTCCTCGACGATGCATCCGATACCACACAGTCCAGCAAAAACGCCCGCAGGCTCATCACTGACGATAAGGTAGATGTCATCGTCGGCTCCACTGCCACACCCGCCTCCGTTGCCTTGGCAGAGGTTGCATCTGAACTCAAGACGCCACAAATATCGACCTCTCCTGTTGAGGTTGCGCCCGGCAAAGGCATCTGGACATTCCGTGTCGCCCAATCGACACCGCTCATGGCTCATGCTGTAGCCGACCACATGAAAAAAACAGGTGTCAAAACCTACGCCTATCTAGGCTATTCTGATGCCTATGGCGAAACCTGGTTCAAAGCAATTACTGCCGCTGCCAGTAAAAATGGTTTGCAGTCTGTTGCCACAGAGCGCTTCAACCGCCCTGACACCAGCGTCACAGCACAGACGCTGAAACTACTTGCTGCCAAGCCAGACGCGATACTGATAGGCGCATCTGGCAGCGGCGCAGCCATGCCACACAAGGCACTGATAGAGCGCGGCTACAAAGGCAAGATCTACCAGACACACGGCGCAGCCTCGCGTGACCTCATACGCCTGGGCGGCAAAGACGTAGAAGGCGCCTTCGTCGTCGCAGGCCTGGCCATCTTGCCCGAACTTCTGCCAGACAACCACCCGTCCAAACAACTGGCCACAGACTTCACCAATCGCTATGAAAAACAATATGGCGAAGGCAGCAGAAATCAGTTCGCAGCGCATGGCTACGACACCTACCTGCTACTGAACCGCGTCATTCCCCTGGCCCTGAAAAAAGCCAAACCCGGCACGCCAGAATTCCGTACAGCTTTAAAAGATGCGATGGAATCCGAGATCGACATCCCCATCACCCAGGGCGTCTTGCATTACACAGCAAATGACCATTTTGGCCTGGAAGAAAAGGCGAGAGTAATGCTGACCATACAAGGTGGCAACTGGAAGGCCGTCGGCCCTTGAGATGTCGGGCGAAACCAGAAATGAAACCCTGATCGTATGAGCAAGCGCCGCCAGAATTGCGGCGCTTGCTTTTCTCATCTCATTGATTGCTGGCGTCGCTTTCAAGTTTCCCCCACAAGCGTCGGTATGTGCCGTCACGATCGTGGTCATGAACTTGTTTTGGGATATTGAAACGCCTGCCATTGCGTGGGTCTGTGCCACGCCCTGCGATATACAGCCAGTTCCCTTGATTGCTGTACACATCATAATCAATGAGCTGAGCTTCAAACCACGCAGCACCAGCCCGCCAGTCGCAAGCCAGCTCATGGATAAGATAACTGGCAACCACCTGGCGCATGCGGTTGGATAAATAGCCTGTCGCAGCAAGCTCCGCCATGGCTGCATCAATAAACGCATTGCCTGTCCGGGCCAGACACCAGTCGTTAAATTTTTCCGCATCATGTGGCGGCATTGGCAAATCGGTCAGGCCCTTTGCGGAATATAACTGCCGTCCGTATTTGAGATGCAGCAAGCGAAAATAATCACGCCACAATAATTCAAACCAGATCCAGTAACTGCCATCATTGGCACCAAGCTCTGCTTCAAATCTTTTTAGCGCGCTAAAAATCTGGCGTGCTGATATCGCACCAGACGCCAGCCAAGGAGAAAATTTGGTCGAATAATCCAGCCCCGACAATTGATTGCGGGTTTGCTTATAGGTATGCGGTAGCTTACGCTTCAAATAGATTTCTACATGCGCGCAGGCGGTAGTTGAACCACCAGAAAACGCAGACAAAAAGTAGGGGAAAGATGAACGATCATCATTCAGCAAAGCTGCTTCAGCACTTGGCTTTACCGGGGCAGCGTGTGAGTCGATCGCCCACTTCCTCGCAATCTGGCCAAAGTTGTCCGGCAGAGCTGGCAAGGAATGCGGTGCTGGTAGCGGCGCGGGCGGCTGCACGCCTTTGGCTTCGATAAGGGTACGAAACTGCGTAAATACATCAGGCAGCGCATCCGCCCCGAAGGGTAGATCTGTTGGATCAAGCAAGCTAGATTGCCAGTGCGTATGCACAGTTAAGCCAGCAGCGCGTAATGCGTAGATATCATCTTGCTCATAAGGTGCCGCAATCTCTTCACAGTAAACTACCTTACTACCTAGTTCTCTGGCAAGCAGCGGCAGAAATTCCACGGCACTCATGCTGACTTCCAGTAGCTGGCTGCCCATTGCGTGTAACTGCTGACTTAAATCAGCTAAGGCAGATTCCACAAAGCGCTGGCGATGTAGCCCAGGGTGCGGCAAGTTCCAGCGCTGTGCCTGCAAAGTAGCGGATGGGAGACAATACACAAATACCAGGTTTTCAGCGTGCTGGCAGGCGCGAATTAATGCCTGGTTATCTGCCAAACGCAGGTCATTGCGAAACCAATAAATCACAATGCCCGGTGTGTTGGACGTGCTCGTCTCTTGAGCTTGCGCTGTAATAACATTTGAACTATGACTCATCGCTTTCCTTATTCTGAAACCGTTGCTCTCGTCTCACCAGTCCAGTTCCAATTGCCCGCTGACAGGCTGCTTGCTCGACAGAGTTTGCTGGCGCATCTTGCCAGGAGTCTTTTTGCGCGAACCGTGCTTTTCTATGACGGCCAATTTTGGGGCCTGCATGTGGGGCTGCTTGCGCAAGTCAAATAGCCGGCTCTTGGCAATGCGAGTTGCCTGTTCCAGATCAACTATAGGCGCAGGGATATCGACACCCACTTTCACACCACAAGCTGCCTGCACATCTGGCGGCATGCGCCATGGTTCAAACAACCAAGTGTCTGGTACGCGACGCATCGCAGGCAGCCAGCGACGCACGAAATGCCCATGGGGATCATGGTCACTGGCCTGCTTGACTGGATTATAAATGCGCGGCACGTTCATTCCCGTAGTGCCTGATTGCATCTGCATCTGGCTCCAGTGTATGCCTGGTTCATAATCCAAAAACTGGCGTGCGAGCCAATGCCCGACTGGCCGCCAGTCCAGCCACAAAGGATAGGCAGCGACAGAAACCAGCATGGCGCGCATTCTGAAGTTAAGCCAGCCTGTTTGCCGCAACATCGTTACACACGCATCAACCAGTGGCCAGCCAGTACGGCCAGAAATCAGAGCCTCAAAATGCGCCTGATTGAATTCCTGTTCACGCAAACCATCATAGCCGCGATGCATATTGCGGTATTCGATTTCTGGCTCGCTCTCCAGTTTTTGAATAAAGTGGCAATGCCAGTACAAGCGACTGATAAAGGCTTCCAGCCCTTTCTTGTGACGCTCAGCCGTTACTGGCAAGCTGGCGATATGGTCGCGTGTGGCATGCACGATTTCCCGCAAACTAAGACAACCAAATGCCAGATACGGCGACAGGCGCGAACAAGCCGTGGGTGCCGATAAGGGCGATGAAATCCCGCCCCGGTATTGATGACTGCGCTCACGCAAGAAGCTATCCAATATCATCAAGCCATTCTGCCTGCCACCACGCTGGCGTGCAGGTGGATCGTAAGGCTCCAGATGCAAGTCCTGTACTGAAGGTGGCAATCGTGGGAGTGTAATTGCAGGCGTCAACGGTGAAAATTTTGTGGCGCTTAAGGGCGGCAGCGCTACACAGGGCGAGTCATTATGCGCATTCCAGCTGGCCTGCCAGTCATCCCTGCTCCGCAAACGACGCACCACACCAAACTGGGCAAACTCATGCCATTCCACTCGCTGCGCGCGGCACCAGCGCGCCAGCGCCTTGTCACGCTGGTAAGTGACACTGTTACCCGTTTCTTCGTGTGAATAAATAGCCGCGAATGGCTGGTGGGCAAAGACCTGTGCAAATACCTCAGTGACTTCACCCGTCAGGATATGCAGTTGACCACCACTTTTGCGTAAAGCAAGGTACAGCACACGCAGGCTCTCTAGCAAAAACTGGTAATGCTGGTTCGCCGCATCAGCCTGCGCCCACAAGGATGGCTCAACCACGTACAAACACAGCACAGGCCCTTTGCTGATTGCTGTATGTAGCGCAAGATGATCATGCAAACGCAAATCGCGTTTGAACCAAACGATGCTATATGTCATGCGGGCATTATATCAACGCCCGTTTATTTTATCCGGCATGCGCAAAAACTGGCAGGCAAGCCTGCTACTCCTGTTTAGTGGGCACCAGCTTACTTACATCAAAGCCTTGCGCCACCAGCCGAGCTACCAGCGCATCGTACTTTTCTTTATCAACTTTCTTCGTGCGCGACAATATCCACAAAAACTCGCGCTTGGCTTCACTGACGGCAACCAACTGGTAATCCTTGTCCAGATCAATGACCCAGTAATCACCCCACACCATAGGCAGGAAAGACAAAAAAGCCGGAGCAAAGCGCACTTTTAATTTCGGCGAACTTGAATTGCCCACCTGTCTGGCCTCGCCAATAGCCTCAATGACCTCACCAGCACTGTCCTGACAGCGGTTGACGACCTGTACCTTGTCTTCCGGTAATACTGAATACGTTGCCGAGGTGGAAGCTACACACTTCTTCTGGAATCGATTTTCAAACTTTGCGATTTCATGCCATGTGCCCATATAGCGTGGTACATCCAGTGCGGCTATCGTCACAACAGGCTTGGCAGCAGCTTGCGGTGCATCGGCAGCATGTGCGTTCAGGCTTAATGCAAACAATACTGCGGTGATGATCTTCTTCTTCATTAAATTCTCCAAATGACTTCATGGTAATTGCAGCCCTTGACTACAGTGTGGCGACACTTCCCTGACATAACAATATACAGTTAATTTGACAGACGTATCACAGCTCCCCGGGCGAGCTCAAACATTTGCCAGCTATCATCTGCCATGAGCTACCTGTCCCATGCAACCGCATGCGCTGGCTGGCCAGCTGTCTAGAATTCATAGGCCAGTGCAGTGATGGTGCCGCGCCAATATGGCTTGCGCCCGTCAGCATGAAGCCATGCAGCTTCACCGCTTAGCGGCACCAGCATGCCATCGCGTTCCTGATAATTGAACCAGCGCCCTTCCCAGGGTGTGTGCACGATAAGCTTGCCCACCAAGGCAGCGCGGGCTTCAACCCGCACTGATTCAATCAAGCCAGCCTGATTAAAACTGACCAGCATGGTCGCGCTAATCGCACCATCGGCAAGCGTCGCGCTGGCTGTATGCTCATCAACTGCCTGCCACTGCACCCCCTGGCTGGGGAGCAAGGCAGAAGGGTACCAGGCCGCCTCGGCAAAAAAACGCATGAATTCAGCTTCGGCCAGATCGCGCGCGCTGATCTTATCCACCATGCTCCACAGGCCAAGCAGGGAGGGGGTCAATATACCTTCACCACCCACATAGGCATCATGTACATAAACAGCTATACCCGGCACCATGGCAATGCGCGCATCCCAGACAAAGCCCGGCCTGCGGGTAATGACCCGCTGTGTTGATGTAAACGACATCCACTGCTCACCAGCCACACTCAGGTTAAAGCTGCCAATATGTGTAACACTCGCAGCAGAAATGATGGCCTGGCCATCCTTTAATACCGTACGAAAGTACCGAGCCACCGGGGCGGGTAGGTGTTCAAGTTCCTGCGCGCTGTATCGCGATGCTGTTGCCGCCAGGCGCGCACTCTCCAGCCGCACCAGCAAGACCCGCGTCTTATCTGCCCAGCGCGCCGCACCATAGAAGGCAAGACCTGCGACGATAGCGGCGACAGCAAGCAGCGCAAGTAGCAACGATACAATCCAGGTCATAGTGAAATTGCCTGCTTGGTGGAAAAGAGTTGGAGTAGATTATGCACAAAACGCTAGCGCGTGTTTGTTGGGTATCAAACATAGTCGGGCAGGTAAAGGTCGAATCAAATATGAAGGCATTTGTACATTTCTTATCTCAGCCGCTTGGTAGAAGCCCTCGCCAACTCAATCAAGGCCGCCTTCGCCGCAGAATGCCGCACTGGTAGCAAAGCCTCCACCCCCATCGCAATCTGCCTCGCAGCCTCAGCCCGCGTATCCTCCAGCGCTTCATTGGCGACCAGCCACGTACTGACCTCGGCGGCATCTGCAAAGCCATTCGCTGCCAGCACATCAAAGCCTTGCGGGTCGCGCTGGCGGGCCAGTAGCAAGGGGTAGGTCAGCAGGCCGGTGCTGAGGTCGGTGTAGCGGGTTTTGCCTGTGTCGTCGGTATCGGGGGCGAGGTCGATGACGTCGTCGATGAGCTGGAAGGCCAGGCCCATGTGGCGGCCGAAATTAGCGGTGGCGTTGACTGTGGCGGCGTTGCAGCCGCCTACGGTGGCACCGGCGCGGCAGGACCAGGCGAACAGGCCAGCGGTTTTACCGTCGATGATACGCAGGTAATCTTGTTCGCAGGCTTCCAGGTTGCGGCGGCCTGACAGCTGGTCTGATTCGGCAGCGATCATGGATTCTATGACTTCAAACAAGTCGTCCGCCAGGCCGTTATAGCCTATACGGTACAGTGAGCGCACGGCGCGTGACACCAGCAGGTTGCCTGCCAGCACACCGGCACCCACGCCATATTTTTTCCATGCGGTGGGGTGGCCGCGGCGCTGGTCGGCTTCGTCGATGATGTCGTCATGCAGCAGGGTGGCGGCGTGTATGGATTCGGTGATAATGGCGACCTGTACCGCTTCTTCTGACAAGAAGCGCCGCATCAGCATGGAGCAGAGCAGGGCGCAGCTTGCGCGCAGGCGCTTGCCGGACTGGAATAGCGAATCAGCTAGCACACCGTCGATGAGGTGGCGTTGGTGGCTTGCGCCGTATTCACGGAAGTGTTTGTCGGTCTGGTCAAGTGCGCTGATCAAACGCGCACGCAATTTGTCGAGGTCGTCGGCCAATGCCTTGTCATTGATGGAGCCGACGACATCATTGATCAGCGTGTTGACGCCGGATGTATTGGTCTGTGCTTCTGCCGTGCCTGATTTCGAGTCAGGCGCATTGCTGGCCCATTTGGATACCGGTGCCACACCTCTGCTGAGGTTGTTGATAAAGCGCATGGCCCTGGATTCAAACTCTGGCAGGCGTTGGTCCCAGCCGAGCTGGCGCACAATGTCGCCAGCCTTGACAGAATACTCGGCAACGCGGCTCGTCATGCCACCCAGCCAGGCCATGGTTTCGCCAGAGAATACCGGCACCAGGTCCAGCAGATGCGGCAGGCCCGCCTCAAAGCGCAGCCTGTCTATAACCTTGAGTGGTGTCAGTGCCGTCGGTTCTTCCAGCGGGAATAACTGGCAGCGTGCGGCACTGGATGCAGTCAGATCAAGTATGCGGTTGACTGCATGGCGTGCAGATTCATTCGCGCTTTCCATGGTCGCCACATCGGTCGCAGTACGCACAAAATCACCAGAGACAAACAGATTGCTGATGCCTATATCCACTTCAGGCCGCGCCGCCCATGAACCAGCGGTATTGACGAACAGCGGCGCATCGTTTTGCATGCCCTGTTCTGTCCAGCGCAGTGACGGGTCTATCGAGCAAGCAATCACGACAGCAGCTTCCAGCTCTGCGCGGTCTGCCGGTGCAAGATGGGCCAGGATTTGTTGCCAGACTTCTTCCTGTATTTCTGCGGGCGTGCAATCTTTTGCAGGTTTGCGTATGTATTCACCCGGTGCATCAAAATCAGAGATGCAAACGCTGAGTATGCCGCGCACGGTACCATCGCTATATTGCTTAAGCCCGCGTGGCCAGAAGCGTTGCTGGCATAGCGAGGTCAATGCCCACGGCGCATCCAAAAATATCGTGTGCCCGTGATTCAGTTCTATGTCTTGCCCGAGATAGAAGAGGATGCCATTCATCCACTCGGTCTTGAGTTCGTCCAGCCTGGCCAGGCTAGGTGCTCTTGCCAGCATCTCTTCATTGCTGATGGACTGCAAGGCTTCCAGCGGCAGCGCCAGAATGAAATGATCGGCTGCCAGTTCTGTACCATCACTGAGTTGCAGCGCCCGTGCAGCGTCACCATCCCACAACACATTTTCTACAGACACCCCCTGGATAAACTCCACGCCCAGATGTTGCAGATGCGTGACCCAGGGTGCTATCCATACTTCACTGGTCGGGCCATTCAGTACGCGATCTGCACAACTGCGGTAGATATCGCTGAGCAGCTGTATGCCCACCACTACGTTGGAGCGTGCACTCATGTCTGCCGCACGGCAAGCCACGAGGGTGCGCGTCACGGCATTGATGACATATTTCTGATAAGCCTCTGAACGTGACGGTGCCTGGAAATAGTCCCAGGCCGAGATATTTTCAAATTCGCCAAAACGCCGCTCGTCTGAACTGGTCAGCATGGTGAACACACAGCGCACATAATGCAGCATGTCTTCACGCGGCACATCGACACCGCTGCCCACAAAAAGATCGTACAGAAAAGACAGCAGCGACGCCGCATCACGCGATGATGAACGCAACTGGTTAGGCACTTCCCAGCGCCCCTTCTTGGACAACGCCAGTGTGCGTGTAGTATGCGCCAGATTGTCGGCCACGCTGCCATAAGAGCCATCGGCCAGCACACAGGGTATGCGTGCCATGGTGTCTGGGATATGCCGGTAAAACCCGGGGAAGAAGCGAAAGCCATGCTCACCCGGCAGCTCTTGCTGGCCTGCCGTTGCCGAACCCTCTACCGGTATGCTGCGTGACTTGCCACCCGGCGCGGCCAGCGCCTCCACTACCGTCACCAAATAGCCACGCTCGGCCAGCTCATGCGCTGCCGTCAAACCTGCAATGCCTGCGCCTGCAATAAGTACTCTAGTCTGCTTCAACGAGCTGTCTCCTGAGATAAGGTCGCGGAGATAAGCTCATCCGCCATTTTTCAGTGGGTAATTTGTCAGCAGGTATTATGCTGGCAGTCTGTTGGTCTTGGGCAAGCAAAGTGTGAGTGGGATAGTATTTGTATAAAAAAACAGACATTCACCATAAGCTTGCTCTGTCCGGGCTTATCCGCCCAATCATCAACTCATTCCTCTTGTGCGAAAAGCACTTGTTCCCATAGCACGACAGTGCCTTTTGCCCGATAAGCTCCAGTTGAGAATAAGTACAAAAAGTTATTTGCACGCTGATATGGGTAAGATATTGTTCACATACAAAAGAAATTAAGGGAAATGCGCTCACAGGCGATCACTTGCTGGCAGTGCTGGCGGCTTTGTCCAGCCCGCACCGCTTGCACATTGTTGCCGCGCTTGAGACGCAAGGGCGCAACTACATCAGCCAGCTCCAACTGTCTCATGATGGCAAAGCATTTAGAACTCATTTCATAAATAGGGTGAGATGCGTTTGCCTCATAACGTGGGCTGGCAAGGCGGACGAGGCAGTCAATAGCTTTGCCTATTGACAACGAGTCCAACGCAGTCCAGCGCGCGTTATGAGGCAAACCCTTCGGGAACTGACGATTTGGGCGCATTGCAGCGTTGTGCCGCTTGCAAAGGCGGACGCCTTAGCTGCGCGTCACGTCTTGCACTGCATCCCAAATCGTCTTGTTCGCACTCATCCTATTTAT